>JAIBCJ010000116.1 GCA_019694145.1 Solirubrobacterales bacterium
TGGTCGTAACGGATGTACTTGTAACGGCCGGCCCGGAAGCCGCGGTAGCGGAGGGCGGGAGCATGCGCGGAGGCGGAGGCGCTGCCGTCATCCTGGCGGGAGTCGATCGCGATCGCCATGGCCCGGTTGGTCTGGCGGCCCGGATGCCGCCAGTACGGGCGAAGCGAGCGGCCGTCCACCGCATAGCCCGGCCGGGCCCGGGCCAGGCGCATGATCGTCACCGGGACGTCGATGTTGCCGACCACTTCCCGGCTGACCCGGCCGCGCCTCACTCCGGGTCCGCGCACCGCCATCAGCGGCGAAGCGGAATCCTCATAGGGCATGAACTTGCCCCAGTCGTAGCGGTGCTCGCCGAGGAAGAGGCCGTGGTCGGAGAGCAGGAAGACGTAGGTACGCCCCAGCTTTCCGCTCTGCCGCAGCGCCCGCATGATCGCTCCCACCCCGTCATCGACCGAGCGCAACGATTCGAGGTAGCGGCGGTAGGAAAAGGTCAGTCGCCGAATCGCGCCGGGACCCATCGGATCGGGGGCAAGATCCCGGATCAGCGCCGGCTTGTCGCTGAAATCAGCCTCGTTGAATGAGGGCGGACGCGGCAACGGGGTCCGCCGGGCGGTGCCGATCTCGCGGCTGGCCGGTTGGGGTCCACGGGGCGCGGCAACGTCACCGTGGGGTGCCTGGTAATCAATCTGGATGTAGAAGGGCCGGCGGTTCTCACGCCTGATCTCCCGCACCGCGGCGGCGGTGAAGACGTCCCCGCTGTAGTTGCAGTCGCCAAGCGGCCAGAAATCCTCGAGTTTCCGGAGCGAGCATTTCCGGGGGTCGATCCCCGGGCCGTATTGCCGGTAATGAAGGCTTCCGATCGGCCGGGTGGCGCGACCGTTGACGTTCAGCCGGTAGCCGTAGAAATGCGTCCCGACTTCATATGAGGTCGTGAACCAGTCGGTCCAGCCCGGCGGGACCTTCCTTTCGACGCTGCCGTGGGTCGTGTCGAAGTAGCCGTTGGTGAACTTGCCGAAGTGGGCGGTGCGGTAACCGGAGCGATGCAGGGTGGTGACCAGGTTCTGGCGGTAGACCGGGTTGTTCACCCAGCCGTTCCAGCCGCCGTTCGGGCCCGAGTTGGACTCGACCCCGTTGTTCCACGGGTACTGGCCGCTCAGCAGCGAGGCCCGGGAAGGGCTGCAGACCGGCGAGCTCGCGTAGTAGTTGCGGAACTCGGTGCCGCGGTTGAGGATCTGCCGGACCGCATGGGGCATGACCGGCTTGAAGCCGCCGACCTTGCCGCGCAACCTGGCCCGGACCGTGGCCGCGTTCTGGTCATCGGTCTGGATCACCACGAAGTTCGGCCTGGCCGCAAGCGAGCGGTCGAGCGGGGCGACCAGCAGCAGCGCCAGCGCAGCACCCAGCAGGGCCGCCAGAGCGAACCCGTACCGCCTCCCCCGGAATCGGGTGAGGGCGGGCAAGTTGGTCAGCCTCCGGCGCCCAGCTTCTTGACGGCGTCGCGGAAGGTCTTGACCTCCAGCGAGGGCTTCTTGCGTCCGGCCAGCTTTTCGCCGTGCCGGTTGACCCAGATCACCGGGACCTTCATCTTCAGCAGGGGGGCCACGTCGGTGTCGTAGTTCGAACCGATGTGGAGCCAGCCCTTCTTGCCGCCGATCCGGCGGGCACATTCCTTGAAGTGGGTGTCATCGGGCTTGTAGCTGCGAACCTGCTGCGCGGTAACGACCAGGTCGAGGTCGGTCCTCAGGTGACGCCGCGAGATGCCGAGCATCTTGTCGTCGATGTTGCTGATGATGCCGATGTTGTACTTCTTGGCCAGCCGGTCCATCGCCGCGTTGGCCTCGCGGAACGGCATCCAGTAGGCGACACTGTCGGGCAGAAACTGCGCCCGTGAAGGCTCGACTTCCCAGCCGATCTCCCCGGCAACCTTGATGATCGTGCGCCTCAGCACCTCGGCGTAGAGCTCGTAGGAGCCGGCCATGATCTCAGCCTGCACCTCGAAGAACCGCTCCATGAACGGGCCGGGATCGAAGCTGAATCCGTCCTTTTCGGCTTCCTTCAGACAGGCCTCGGAGATGCCCTTCTCCCAGTCGATCAGGTCTCCGTAGCAGTCAGTGGTTACCCACTCGATGTTCTTCAGTGATGGCAGCGGCATGCGGGAAAGGCATTATGTCGAATAGAGTCCATCGTCGGCTTCGACGTGGCCCAAAGTACCTTCGGCCATGCCTTCCGGAGCCCTCCAACTCCCAACTCCTCAAAGGTCATGGATCTCCTCGAATATCAGGGAAAAGAACTGTTCGCCCGCCACGGGCTTCCCGTCCCCAAGGGCGTGCACGCGAAAACCGCCGACGCTGCCGTTGACGCTTCCGAAGCCCTCGGCTACCCGGTCGCCGTCAAGGCCCAGGTACTGATCGGCGGCCGCGGCAAGGCCGGCGGCATCAAGATCGCCAAGGACGGAACCGAAGCCCACGAGTACGCCGGTGAGATCATCGGCATGGACATCGTCGGCCCCCACGGCGAAGGCCCGTTCAAGGTCCATGAACTCTGGGTCGAGGCCGGTTCAGAGATCGAATCCGAGTTCTACGCGTCGGTCATCCTCGACCGCTCGGCCAAGAAGCTGATGGTCATGCTTTCCCGCATGGGCGGCATGGACGTCGAGGCGATCGCCGCCTCCGATCCGGAGGCTCTGGTCAAACACCATGTCGACCCGCTTGGCGGCCTGGGTGAAGACGAGGCAAAGCAGATCGCCGCCCAGGCGAAGATCCCGGCCGAGGTCGCGGATCAGGTCGCTGCGGTGCTGGTCCAGCTGGTCGAGGTCGCCCGGGCCGAGGACGCGACCCTGATCGAGGTCAACCCGCTGATCGTCAACGCCGACGGCAAGGTCGTGCTGCTCGACGCCAAGGTGACGATCGACGGCAACGCGATGTTCCGCCACCCGGAACTCGAGGAGCTTCCCGAGTCCGCCGACCAGGATCCGCAGGAGAAGATGGCCAAGGAACGCGGCCTCACCTATGTGTCGCTGGACGGGAACATCGGCATCCTCGGAAACGGCGCCGGGCTCTGCATGAGCACGCTGGACGTGGTCGCCCAGGCCGGCGGCCGCCCCGCCAACTTCCTTGATGCCGGCGGCGGATCGAAGGCCGAGGCGATCATCGACGCACTCGAGGTGATCACCTCGAACCCCGAGGTCACGGCGATCCTCTTCAACATCTTCGGCGGGATCACCCGCTGCGACGAGGTCGCCCGCGGCATCATCGAGGCCACCAACAAGATCGGGCTCACCCTGCCCCTGGTGGTCCGCCTCGACGGCACCAACTCCGAGGAAGGCCTGGCCCTGCTGGCCGAAGCCGGCCTCCCCAACCTGCACCACGAAGCCACCATGCTCGGCGCGGCCAAAAAGGTCGTCGAGCTGGCCGGGAACTGAGGATCAGCAATGAGCATCATCATTGACAACGACACGAAACTGGTCGTCTCCGGCCTGACCGGCCGCGAGGGCAGCTTCCACGGCCTCCGCAACAAGGCCTACGGCACCCGGCTGGTCGCCGGTGTCACCCCCGGCAAGGGCGGCCAGGACGTCGAAGGCACCCCCGTTTTCAACACGATCGAGGAATCGGTCAGCGAGGCCGGCGCCAACACCGCGATGATCTTCGTCCCGGCGAAGTTCGCCGCCGGTTCGATCAACGAGGCGATCGACTCCGGGGTTGACACGGTGATCGCGATCACCGAGGGCATCCCGGTGATGGACATGCTGCCGACCTACTGGAAGGCCCGCGAGAAGGGCGTCCGCCTGATCGGGCCGAACTGCCCCGGCGTGCTTTCGCCAGGCAAGGCCAACGTCGGCATCATCCCGGCCCAGTTCTTCGACCAGGGCCGGATCGGCGTGGTCTCCAAGTCGGGCACCCTGACCTACCAGATCGGCAACGAGCTGAAGCAGGCGGGCGAGGGCAACTCGACCATCGTCGGCATCGGCGGTGACCCGATCATCGGCTCCGACTTCATCGACATCCTCACCCTCTTCGACGCCGACCCCGAGACCGACCTGATCGTGATGGTCGGCGAGATCGGCGGCGACGCCGAGGAGCGGGCAGCGGAGTTCATCGCGGCCGAGATCAGCAAGCCCGTCGTGGCTTACATCGCCGGCTTCACCGCCCCTCCCGGCAAGCAGATGGGTCACGCGGGCGCGATCATCTCCGGCTCCTCCGGCACGGCCAAGGCAAAGCAGGAGGCGCTCGAAGCGAAGGGCGTGCGGGTCGGCGAAAGCCCGACCGAGGCCGCCCGGATCGCGGTCGAAACCCTGCGATCGATGTAGTTTTCCGCGGCGGGGCCTTACACACGGCGTTTACATCCGGAAGCCGAAACCCGCGAAAATACCCCGGTGTCTCCGTTTCGCCAGAGAATCGATCGCCTGAGACAGGGCGAGAACAGCCCCCGCGCGCCCTGGTTGGTGCTCGCGGGTGCGATGGCCCTGGCGAGCGGGTTCATCCTCTACTACGGGCGTGACGGCTGGTTCTCGATCGACGAGGCCCAGTGGATCTCCGACAGCCCGCAACTCGACCTCGGCGGGGCGCTTTCCCCCCACGTCGGGCATCTGGTCTTCATTCCGCGGCTGGTCTACAAGCTGATGCTGGAGACGGTGGGCATCGAGTACATCGCCTACCGCATCCTCACCGTGCTGGCGATCCTGCTCTGCACGGCCCTCTTCTTCACCTGGGCCCGGCGCCGGCTCCCCGACTTCGTCGCCCTGGCCTTCAGCCTGCCGATCCTGCTCTTCGCCTATGACCCGCTCCACCTGATCGCCGGCAACGGTTTCACGGTGATGCTCGCCCTCTCCTTCGGGATCGCCGCGCTCCTGGCATGGGACCGCGAAGACCGAACCGGGGACATCTGGACCTTCGCCTTCCTGGTTCTGGGAGGTTTGACCTACACGGTCGCCCTGCCCTTCTCGGTGGCGATCGCGTTCGCCGCGGTTCTCGACCGCCGCCGGGACCGGCTCTGGGTGGGAGCGGTGCCGATCGTCCTCTATCTCGCCTGGCGGACCCTGGGTGATGTCGGTGCCACCGACACCGCCGCGGGCGGGGGCGACCTGCTCAACATCCTGCTGCTGCCGGCCTGGAGCTTCGGCGGCATCTCCGGTGTGCTCGCTTCCTGGTCCGGCCTGAGTTATGACTTCATTCGCTCCGGGACCATGCAGCCGGGAACCGGGATCGGCCCCGCCCTCGCGGTGGTGGCGATCGCGGCGCTCGGCTGGCGGATCGCCACCCGCGGAGCGGGCACGAAGCTCTGGACGGTGATCGCCGTCGCAATCGCGCTCTTCGCCGCCCAGACGATCGCGGTCGGCGGGATCGAGCGCTACCCGGAGATGCCGCGCTACATGTATCCCGGCCTGATCGTGGTGTTCCTGGTCGTGGTCGAGGCGGCCAGCGGCTTCAAGTGGTCACGGGCCGCGTTCATCGGGCTCTGGCTGATCACGGTCATCAGCCTGATGACCTCGTTCTCGCTGCTTCGCGACCAGTCCGAGGTCAGGGAGTGGAAGGCGACGCAGACCAGGGTCGAGGTGACGGCGGTCGGCCTGCTGGACCAGACCCCGAACCCGCCCCCGGTCATCCGGCAGCGGCGGCGCATGCTGACCGATGACTTCAACCCGGTGACCGGTTCCGCCTACGGCGCCCTCGGCTACGACCCGGCGACCCTGAAGGACCGGGATCCGGACATCGGCAACGCCGTCGACCGCTTCCTCTTCAACGCGCTGAAGATCGGTTTCCAGCCGGTGACCGGGTCCTTCTCGCGGGCGGATTGCAGGCCGCTGGAGGCGATTGGCGGCCGGTACCGGATGTGGGTGCCGCGGGGCGGCGCCGTGGTGATCGGCAAGCAGGACGCGAAAGTCTGGATCGGCCGGTTCGGCACCGGGCGGAAGCTCAGGGCCGGCAGGGTCGGGCCGAATTCGCCGCAGCTCCTCAAACTTCGCTACGACGGGGAACCGACTCCCTGGTTCCTGAAGAGCAAGGCCCCCGGCGTCTCGGTCTGTCCGATTGACTAACATCGCCTCTCCCGCCCAGCGACCGCTCCGAGAGCGAGAGTGACGAAATGCCTGACACGATCAGTTTTGCCCGAGGTGCCCCCAGTCCCGACCTGATTCCGGTCGAGGCAGTCCGCGTTGCCGCGGCGAAGGCGCTCGAGGACGACTGGCAGAAGGCGCTCTCCTACGGGGTCGGGATCGGCCATCCCGGGCTTTGCGCCTGGATCGCCGACCGTCACGGCATCGACCCCTCCCAGGTGATGACCACCAACGGTTCGCTGGAGGCCGGTGCGATGCTCTTCCGGCACCTGCTTTCACCCGGTGACCGGGTCGTGGTCGAGCAACCGAGTTACGACCGCACCCTGCTCCTGCTCGAGCAGATCGGGGTCGTCTTCGTGCCGATCGCGCTCGAGGAAGACGGAATCGACGTCGATGCGCTCGAGAAGGCCCTCGAACTGGGCCCGATCAAGCTCGCCCACATCATCCCCAACTTCCACAACCCGGCCGGCTGCACCCTCTCCGAAGAGAAGCGCCGCCGGCTGGTCGCCCTTGCCGCCGAGCATGACTTCGTGATCTTCGAGGACGACCCCTACCGCGAGCTGCCCTTCGGCGAGGACCCCCCGCCGACCATGCTCTCGATGGACACGGCCGACAAGGTCATTCACGCCTCATCCTTCTCGAAGACGGTCTCCCCGGGCGTCCGGGTCGGCTACCTGGCCGGTCCCGAACACGAGATCGCCCGTTTGGCGAAGATCGCCAACGAGAACTACATCTCGCCCAACATGCTTTCCGGTTCGCTGGTTCTCGAGCTCTGCCAGTCGGGTGTTCTGGACCGGAACATCGCGGAAGTGAAGGTCGCTCTCCAGGAGCGACGCGACGCCCTGGTCGAGGCCCTCGGAAAGCACATCCCCGAAGCCACCTTCGTCCTGCCTGGCGGCGGCTACTTCCTCTGGGCCGACCTGGCCGAGGACCGTGACACGGTCCAGATCGCCGCCAAGGCCAAAGAGGCCGGAGCCCCGTTCATCCCCGGGGTCGACTTCATGCTCGACGCCGGCCAGCGCAGCCTCCGCTTCTCCTTCGCCTCGGTCCCCCCGGAGCACATGGACGAAGGCGTCTCCCGCATCGCCTCCTGCCTGTAGGCACATT
>JAIBCJ010000117.1 GCA_019694145.1 Solirubrobacterales bacterium
ATCCGGTTGGTGATCTCGCCCCGGATCTTCGGTTGCTGGACCCAGTGGGCGCCGGGCAGCTGAATCGCCGGATCCTCGACCCCGCGCTGGTCCTCGTAGGAGTAATCGAAGAAGGCGTTGTCGAGGCCGGCGATGTCGAAGTCCCAGAGCCGGGTGTACATGTCGCCGTGGTCTCCGATCACGAAAAGCACCGAACCAGAGGCGGCAAGGTTGCTGATCCGGAAGGTTCCGCGGCGGGGGCCACAGACCTCGTAACTCCGGTCCTGGGGCAGCCAGGGGTCATTCATGGTGATCCGCCGATGGTCCCCGCGCAGGCTGAGCACATGCGAGACCTTGCCCTCACCGACCGTGTGTTGGTTGCCGGCCGGGTCGACCCAGTACCTCGATTCCCGCGGCGAGATCACGGTCCAGGCCCAGGCCACGGTGTCTTTGGGGATCGTGTAGCCGTCACCCAGCCAGATCGGGAAGCCCCAGCGGGAGGTCCAGTTGAAGCGGGAGGGGCTCGAAAGCGCCTGGTCCATGCCGAAGATCTGGTTCTGCGAGTTGATCGCGGTCAGCTCGTCATCGTCGGCGTCGATCGAGCGGATGTCGCCGTCCAGGCACGACGGGGTGGTGACGTGCCGCCAGCTCCCGCGCCTGCCGGTCCGCTCGTAATTCGGTTTGACGAAGAGCCGGCCGTTTTTGAGGGCGAAGTAGTGATTGCGGTTCTGGGCCATTGACGGCGAGCGCAGGTCGACACGGGTCGGCAGGCCTTTCAAGGTCGGGTTGGCGCCGTGGGCGCCCGGACCCCGGTCGGTCGGAGAACCAGCCCGGTCCGGGACCGGCTCAGGCTCGGGGTCGCCGATCGTGCCGCCCGGGATGAGCGTGCATTCCCCCGCCGCCCTGGCGGCCGCTGAATGGCCGGGCAGCAGCAGGGCGAAGAAGGACAGCCCCAGGGCCGCCAGCCACAAAATCGACAGCTGCGCGGGCGGGAACCGGCCCGGTTTCAATGATCACCCCTCGGCATCGGAGCCACTGGTTATACCAGCCAGTAGCTCAAGCAGCCGTTCGCCATCTTCGGAGGAGCCGGCAGTCCCCGGCATTCGCTGCTTGGTCCGGGGCCGGCGATCCTCGTAGAAGGTTCCGCCCGGCGCCTCTGCCGGAGTCGCGCCGGCGAGCCAGATTGCCGTGTCGACACCTTCATGCGAATCCCGCAGGATCGGACCGGTCACCTTGTGGAAGCCGGGCAGTGCGGCGCTCATGCCCGGTGTGACCGCCCAGCCCGGATGCATCGAGCAGAAGGTCACCCCGCCTTCGGGTTCGCGTCGCTGCCAGGCGTCGGTGATCATGACCTCGCCCCGTTTGGTGTGGGCATAGAAGCTGGTTGGCTTGTAGTCCTTCTCCGCCAGTTGCGGGTCGCGAAAGCTGAACCCGCTCGAGTACATGCCGCCGGAACTCATCGTGATCACCCGCGGGTTGTCGCCTTCCCTCAGCCGGGGCAGCAGAAGCTCGGTGAGCAGGTACGGACCAATCAGGTTGGTGGCGAAAGTCAGCTCGAATCCCTCATCGGTGTATTCACGCTCCGCCGGCATCACCCCGGCGTTGTTGATCAGCACGTCAAGCCGGTCGCCTGATTTGAGGAACGCGTCGGTGAAACGCCGAATGTCCGTGGTCAGCGAGAGATCGCAGAGATGAACGCTGACCGGGGCACCGGGAGCGGCGGACTGGATTTCCACCCGGGTTTCCTCGGCCTTGTCCGGATTGCGAGCGACGATGTGGACGATCGCCCCGCAACGGGCGAGGTCGATCGCGGCGGCTTCACCGAGGCCGGAGGTTGCCCCGGTAACCATCACGCTGCGGCCGGCCAGGTCCGGCATCTGCCAGTCGAACATGCGACGGCGGACTTCGTAGCCGATCCGGCTGAAGCCCGGCACCACCATGAAGTCCATGGCTCCGTCGAGGGCCTCGGCGGCCTTGCCCCGGAGCGGGAGCATCAGGTTCGCTCGCCCTTGCGCGGGCCGCGCCGGTCCGGCACGGTGCTGCGCGGGTAGAGCGCCCTGGTCTCGTCGATGAATTTCGCCATCTTCCCGGCGATACCCAGATCCTCGATTTCCACCATGTTCTCGGCGTTGGCTTCCCCAGAGCGGGAAAGGTTGAAGGAACCGAAGAAGACGGTGTCGTCGGCGACCGTGACCTTGGCGTGCATGAAGTCGCGGACGGTGCCGGTGCCGTAGGGAACCGACCGCTTGCCGCTGAACGGAATCGTTTCCACCACCTGGGTGAGCAGCGGAATCTTCCACTTAGAGCCGGTGGTCGCCCACTGTTCATAGACGCGGTCCGTCTGTGGTTCGTCGAGCACCCCGGCGATGTCCAGTCCGGGCCGGTTCGCGATCTCGGCCAGGGTGCTGAGGATCGGGCCGGAAGTCAGGACCGGCGAGGCGATCCGGATCCGGCGGCGGGCCGAACCGAGCTTCGACGAGATCCGTTGGGCAAGCGCCTTGCCGTGACCGGGGGTGAACCAGACCCGGACCGTGGCCTCCCCCACCCTGATCGGATTGGGATCACCAAAGCCGGATCGCTCGACCTTGTGCTTTTGCCAGAGTTCCTCGAAGTCGGTCAGGTATTCGCGGGCGACCTCGCCGTGATCGATGATCCCCAACACGTTCTCCTGCCGGGTCCAGGAGTAGACCGACCAGTTTGAGGAGCCGGTCCAGACCGCCTTCTCGTCCCGCACCATGTACTTGTGGTGCATCAGGTCGGGGATGCCCTTGATCGGCTTCGTTTCGATCGGCAGTCTGGCCAGGATCTCCGGATTGGTCTCCGGCGGCGGGTTCACGGCCGGCAGGAAATTGCCGGCATCGGGATCTTCCGGCACGTCGTTGTAGGCGAGTCGCACCTTGACTCCCCGGGCCGCGGCATCCCGGAAGGCCTGTGCCACGGTCTCCCCGACCGGGTCCGGCAGCCGGATGTCATAAAGGGCGAGGACCAGGCTCTGCTCGGCCTTGCCGATGAAGTCGGTGATCCTCCCGGCCACCATCTCCGCCTGCTCCAGCCCGTCCTTCGGACCAACGTCACGGAGGGTGAAGGTTTCGATCACAGCTCGCGGCGGCTGACGCCGGTGCGGATGAAGTTGACGATGTCGTCGGTCGGGGCGCCGGGAGTGAAGACTCCCGAGACGCCCATCTCCTTGAGCGCGTCGATGTCCTTGTTCGGGATCGTGCCGCCGACCGTGATCAGGACGTCGTCGATGCCTTCGGCTTCGAGCAGTTCGAGGATCTTCGGGACCAGGGTCATGTGGGCACCGGAGAGGATCGAGACACCGATCGCGTCGGCGTCCTCCTGAATCACCGTTTCCACGATCTGCTCCGGGGTCTGGTGAAGGCCGGTGTAGATGACCTCCATGCCGGAGTCGCGCAGGGCGCGGGCGATGATCTTGGCTCCCCGGTCGTGGCCGTCGAGGCCGGGCTTGGCCACGACCACGCGGATCTTGCGGTCGGTCTTCGGTTCGGCAGTGGCGGCGCTCATCAGCTGAAAACCTGCTTTCGGATCTAGAAGACCGGAGTCTCCGTGTAGGTGCCGAATACCTGCTGCATCGCCTCGATCATCTCGCCTTCGGTCGTGTGGACCCGGGCGGCATCGAGGATCGGGTACATCAGGTTGGCCTCGCCTGCCGCGGCATCCTTGAGGGCCGTCAGGGCGGACTCGACTTCAGCCGAGTCGCGCTTTGCCCTGGTCGCGGCGAGACGCTCGACCTGCTTGGTCTCGAGGGCGGGATCGATGTGAAGGAGGGGAACCTCCTCTTCCTCGGTCACGTACTGATTGACCCCGACGATCGTGAACTCGCCGTCGTCCACCCGGCGCTGGAAGTCGAAGGCCGCTTCACCGATCTCGCGCTGGGGGAAGTTCTGGCGGACCGCTTCGACCATGCCGCCCAGTTCGTCGATCCGGCGGAAGTAGTCGTAGGCGTCGGCTTCCAGCTCGTCGGTCAGCGACTCGACGAAGTACGAACCGCCGAGCGGATCGGGCGTGTTGGTGACTCCGGTTTCGTCGGCGATGATCTGCTGGGTCCGCAGCGCGACCCGGACCGCTTCCTCGGTCGGCAGGGCGAGGGCCTCGTCGAAGGAGTTGGTGTGAAGCGACTGGGTGCCGCCGAGCACCCCGGCCAGGGCCTCGATCGCGGTCCGGACGATGTTGTTCAGCGGCTGCTGTGCGGTCAGCGAGACCCCGGCGGTCTGCGTGTGGAAGCGAAGCCGCATCGACTCGGGCTTCTTCGCTCCGTAGGTCTCCTTGAGCTCACGGGCCCAGATCCGGCGGGCGGCGCGGTACTTGGCGATTTCCTCGAAGAAGTCGATGTGGGCGTTGAAGAAGAACGAAAGTCTGGGCGCGAAGGCGTCGACGTCGATGCCGCGCTCGATCGCCCGTTCGACGTAGGTGAACCCGTCCTTGAGGGTGAAGGCGAGTTCCTGCGCGGCGGTAGCCCCGGCCTCGCGGATGTGGTACCCGGAGATCGAGATCGGATGCCAGCGCGGCATGTGGTCGGTGCAGTACTCGACCATGTCGGTGACCAGGCGCATCGCCGGCTCGACCGGAAAGCACCACTCCTTCTGGGCGATGTACTCCTTGAGGATGTCGGTCTGGATCGTGCCCGAGAGCTTCTCCGAGGCGACGCCCTGCTGCTCGCCGACCAGCACGTAGAAGGCGAGCAGGATCGCCGCCGGGGCGTTGATCGTCATCGAGGTCGAGACCTCGCCGAGCGGGATGCCCTGGAAGAGGATCTCCATGTCATCGATCGTGTCGACGGCGACGCCTTCGCGGCCGACCTCGCCCAGCGATCGCGCGTGGTCGGAGTCGTAGCCCATCAGGGTCGGCATGTCGAAGGCGGTCGAAAGCCCGGTCTGGCCGTGATCGAGCAGGTAATGGAAGCGCTCGTTGGTTTCCTCGACGGTGCCAAAGCCGGCGAACTGGCGCATCGTCCAGTTGCGACCCCGGTACATCGATTCGTAAGGACCCCGGGTGAAGGGGTACTGGCCCGGCTCGCCGATCTTGACGTCGGCGTCGCCGCTCAGATCCTCGGGACCGTACCGGGCCTTGATCGGCTTGCCCGACATGGTCGTGAACTCGTTGTCAGCGGCCTCGGCCGCCTTGCGGGCAGCGTCCGAAGAACTGGATGTGGAAGTCGGCTCCATAGGCGAGGTCCATGTTAAGGCAGTTCGGACCACCGGCAGCGGAGCCCCTCGATCCACTAGTGGATATCCACGAGAGGCGGGTTCCTCAGCCCGCCCGTCTTTTCGAAAGCCAGCCGCCGATCCCGCCGACTAGGAGGGCGCCGGCGACGGTGCCGCCTATCGCGAGGTTGCGGCCGAGTCGATCGAAGCGCATCACCGTCCAGCCTTCCCGGCGGGCCTTCTCGAGCAGCGGGGCATCCGGGTTGACCGCGACCGCGTTGCCGACCAGCTCCATCATCGGCAGGTCGGAGGCCGAGTCGGAGTAGGCCCAGGAGCCTTCGAGGTCGAACGGTTCCTCGCCGGTCTGTTCGCGGAGCTCCGAAAGCCAGCGGATCGCCTTGACCTTGCCCCGGCCGTAGACGAAGGGACCGTCGAGCGCCCCGGTGTAGATGCCGTCCTCGACCACGTATCGGGTGCCGATGCCGCCGTCCATGCCCAGCACCTGGGCCAGCGACTCGACCATGTCCGATCCTGCCGCGCTGACGATGTAGGTGAGTCTGCCTTCGTCCTGATGCCGGTGAACCTCGGCCAGTACCTCGGGGTAGATCCGGGGCAGGATGCCGGCCAGCACTTCCGGCCACATCCGGGAAATCTCGTTGTAGGAAACACCGGAAAGCGTTTCCCGGGCGACCTTGAGGATCTCGCCGGTTTCGTCGTCGGTGGCGCCCTTGATCCGGTAACGGATGTGATCCCGGCCCCAGCGCAGGATCTGGGCCCTCGAAATCAGCCCTCTCTCCTGAGCCGCCTTGGCGAACTGCATGCCGGAGGAGCCCGCCATCAGGGTCTTGTCGAGGTCGAAAAATGCTGCCTGGACCATGAACGGATACGTTAGCGATGGCTGAAAACGAGGGAGAAAGGCCGCGGGAGATGAGAAAGACGCTGATCGTGATGCTGTTGTGGCTCGTGGCCGGCATAACGCCTGCCCTGGCCAGCCCGCCCCCGGTTTCCGACTGGGTTCAGACCAACCGGGTCCAGTTCAGCGGCACCGACGGCTTCTTCCGCTCGCAGGGCGTGGCCAGCGACGGGCAGTCGCTCTTCTTCTCCTGGAACCTCGGCCTCAGCCGCACCGCGATCAACGACACCTCGAACGTGCTGGCCGACAACACGACCGAGGCGATCCCCGACGATCTGGCCGAAAGCAACCACAACCACATCGGCGACATCGACGTGGCCTGGGGCTGGATCTACGCCCCGATCGAGGATGGCCCCGCCTACGCCGAACCCTGGGTGGTGATCTACGACGCCGACACCCTTGAACCGACCGGCCAGCGTTTCCTGTTGCCCGCCTCGCTCCAGCGTGACGGCGTCCCCTGGATCGCCGTGGACCAGGTCCGTGGCGTCGCCTACTCGATGGAGTGGAAAGACACCGGCAAGCTCTTCGTCTACAGCCTGAGTGACTTCAGCCTGCTCCGCACCGTGACCCTGAGCGAGCCGGTGCCCCGCATCCAGGGAGCGAAGATCTACCGCGGCAACCTCTACGCATCGCGTGACAACGGCAGCGAGAAGTCGATTGTCGCGATCGACCCGGAGACCGGGACCGTCACGCACCTCTTCGACCGCAACCTTGGCGAAGACTACGAGGCCGAGGGCATCGCCTTCGTCCGCCGGTCCTCCGGCACGATGATGGTGGCCACCGGCATCCGTGAAGGCTCACAGGGCTACACCGAGATGCGGATCTACCGGATCGGCGGCGACACGACCGCCCCGGCACTGAGCGGGGTCAGCTTCAAGGCAAAAAGGGTCAGACCGGGCTCGAAAGTGACCCTGCTCGCCACCTCTTCCGAGCCGGTCACCGCGCTGGTCAGGTGGCTCAGGTGCATCGGTCCGGCGGCCAGGCCCTGCTCGAGGACCCGGGTCTTCGGTTCGAACGACCGGATTCAGATCACCGAGGGGAGCAAC
>JAIBCJ010000024.1 GCA_019694145.1 Solirubrobacterales bacterium
CCGTAATTGCAGCCGTAGCGAATCGGCGGGGCGGAGATGCGGAGGTGGACCTCCTTGGCGCCGGCGTCACGGAGCATGCCGACGATCTGGCGGGTGGTGTTGCCGCGGACGATCGAGTCGTCAACCACCACCACGCGCTGGCCGGAGATGATCTCCGGCAGCGGGTTGAACTTCATGCGCAGGCCGTGCTTGCGGAGCTCCTGGCCCGGCTGGATGAATGTGCGGGCGACATAGCGGTTCTTGATCAGACCGTCATCCTGCGGCAGGCCGGAGGCCCGGGCGTAACCGCGCGCGGCCGGGGTGCCGGAGTCGGGCACCGCGATGACCAGGTCTGCCTCGGCCGGGGCCTCGCGCCAGAGGATCTCGCCCATCCGGCCGCGGACCTCCTGCAGGCGCTTGCCTTCCAGCTTGGTGTCGGGCCGGGAGAAGTAGATGTGCTCGAAGATGCACATCGCGGTGCGCTCCGACTTGATCACCTGGCGCGACTCGAGGCCGCGTTCGCTCAGGGAGATCATCTCGCCGGGACTGACCTCGCGGACCAGCTTGGCGCCGATGATGTCGAAGGCACAACTCTCGGAGGCGAAGACATACGAGCCGTCGGGAAGCTGGCCGAGTGAAAGCGGGCGGATGCCGAAGGGGTCACGGAAGGCGACGATCGCGTGCTTGGTCATCACCACGGTCGAGTAGGCACCTTCGAGCTGGGGCATCACGTTGGCAACCGCATCCTCGATGTGGCGGCCGTAGTCGCTGGAAATGAGGGCGGCGATGATTTCCGAGTCGGTCGTGCCGCGGAACTCGAGTCCCTTGCGACGCAGGCGGTTGTAGATCTCGACCGCGTTGGTCAGGTTGCCGTTGTGGGCGAGGGCGAGTTCGCGACCGTCGTCACGCCAGATCGGCTGGGCGTTTTCCCATGAGCCGCCGCCGGTGGTCGAGTACCGGACGTGGCCGATCGCCATGTCACCGGTCAGGGCCCGCAGCTTGTCCTCGTCGAAGACCTGGGAAACCAGGCCGCCGTCCCGCATGGTCGTTATGTGACCGCCTTCGCAGGTCGCGATCCCGGCCGATTCCTGGCCACGGTGCTGAAGCGCGTACAGGCTGAAGTACGCCAAACGGGACACGTCGTGTCCGGGGGCATACACGCCGAAGACACCACACTCGTCGCGTGGTCCCTCGCGGTCCAGGTCGATCCGCTCAGTCACAGGTCAGGCCACCAAGAATGGAAAAGGACAAAGGTGCAGGCAGTCTGCCTGCATTGGCAGATTAGCAGCGCCCCCCGGTTTGCTTGCCGATTCCCCACAAAACAGCCGCAAATCGCGGGTTTGGCAGCCGTCGAGCCGTTCGATGTAGAGTGGATGCGTGGCCGTGATGCGGGGACAGCGGGGACTGGGTCTGTTGGTGGTCGGAGCGATTCTCGCCTCGGCGCTGGTCCTCTTGCCCGCAACCTCCCCGGCGGCGACCAAGAAACAGAAGCAATGCCAGCGGGCGATCGCGACCGTCTTCACCTTCAAGAAGGGCGTGCCGAAGAAGAAGCGCCGGAAGGCCGTGAAGATCATCTGCCAGACGATGACGGTCGGCAAGCAGGGACCGAAGGGCGCGAAGGGTGATCCCGGGGCCAGGGGCGCCACCGGAGCGACCGGGCCTAAAGGGGCAACCGGATCGGCGAACGGTGTGACCGGACCCGTCGGGCCGACCGGAGCGACGGGTCAGAAGGGTGCGACCGGGGCGATCGGTTTGCCGGGAATCACCGGGGCGACCGGCGCCACCGGCTTTCAGGGATTGATCGGGCCGACCGGACCGATCGGGCTGCCCGGACTGACCGGGGCAACCGGCGCGACTGGTTTGATCGGTGAGATCGGGCCGACCGGGCCCACCGGACTGACCGGTCTCATCGGGCCGACCGGGCCGACCGGCCTGACGGGCGCCGTGCCGATCCTCATCTCGGACATCCCGTCTTTCTCGGCCCAGGCGATGTCCGACGTGATCAACCCGATCACCAACTGGAACGAGGATTACGACTCGACGAATTCCTTCAACCCTGTCACGGGGGTGTTTACCGCCCCGACGACCGGCTCGTACCTGATCGAACCGGACATCACGACCGGACCGGCGTCCGAGGTGGTTGCCGGCGGCGGCCAGCCACCCCTGGTTGCCGTCAACGTGAACAACGTCGACGTGGACGTGCAGGCGTTCCCCCTGTTCAACGTCGACATCAACCTGATTCTCGCCCTGGACGTTCCCCTCCAGACAGCACAGGCATCGCCGACCACCTTCCAGCAGCTCGACGCGGGGGATCAGGTCTCGATCCAGATCATCAAGCAGAACGGCGTGGTGTACGACACCTACGGCGACCTGATGATCACCAGGCTGCCGTAACTTCAGGCCCCGGCCGGAACGGGTTCGGCGGCGCGGAGCTCCGCGGCGAGGCTGACCGCGTCATACGCGCCGACGTGACGGACCCCGTTGACGAAGAAGGTCGGGGTGCCGTGGGCACCCGAGGCGTCACCAGAGGCGGCGTCCTGCTGGACCCGACGGGCGAGGCGCCCGGCCTGGACATCCTCGACGAAGCGGTCGACGTCCATGTCCAGCTTCGCGGCGTATCCGATCAGGTCTTCGATGTCGAGGTCGCCCTGATGGTCGTAGAGCTCGACATGCATTTCCCAGAACTTCCCCTGCTCCCCGGCGGCCTCGGCTGCCTCGGCCGCGAGTTCGGCGTGCGGGTGCACGTCAACCAGCGCCAGGTGGCGGTAAACGTAGAGCAGCTGGTCGCCCATCCGCTCGCGAAGTTCCCGGACCATCCCGGTTGCCCGGCCGCAGAATGGACATTCGTAATCGCCGTACTCGACCAGCACAAAGGGCGCGTCGGGACTGCCGAGGAAATGGTCGCGATCCGGATCGAAAGGCAGGCTGAGCTTGCGAGGCAGGCCGGCACTGACCTCGCCGCGGAAGACCGCCGCGAGCTTGAAGATCGTCCAGGCCAGGGCGACGGAAATTATCGAGGCGAGGAAGATGCCGACCACCGCATGATCCTGGGTCTGCTGGTCATCGAAGGCGAGCCGGGCGATCAGCAGGGAAACCGTGAAGCCGATCCCGGAGAGGGCCGCGCCGCCGACCGTCTGGCCTTTACCGATCCCGACCGGCATCTCGCCGATCCTGGTCCTGATGGCCGTCACCACACCGGTCGTGATGCCGAGCGTCTTGCCCAGCACGAGACCGGCCACCACGCCCCAGGTCAGGGTCGAACCGAGCGCATCGCCGAGCACCCCGCCGCCGAGGTCCACCCCGGCGTTGGCCAGCGCGAAGAGCGGCACCACCACGTAACTCGTGAAGGGGTGAAAGACGGTCTGGAACCGTTCGTTTGGCGAGAGCGCCTGCTGAACGCTGAGGTTGGCCGAGCGGGCCACCTCGGGCAGGGGCGACTGGCGGAAGGCCCGGACCCGCCGGGCGGCCTTCTCGACCTTCTTCGGCTGGGGCGGGTAAGCGGCGACCAGCAGCCCGGCGATCATCCCGGCCAGGGTCGCGTGAAAGCCGGATTCCATGGCTGCGATCACCGCCACCCCGACGGTCGCGAAGTAGATCCCCGATCGCCAGACCCCGATCCGCGGGTACAGCCAGATCAGAAAGAGCGCGGCGACGCAGATCGCGATCGCGGTGTAGTCCAGCGCCTCCGAATAGAAGAGGCCGATCACGGTGATCGCGACGATGTCATCGACGATCGCCAGGGTGAGCAGGAAGACCCGCAGCTGGGTCGGGAACTTCGGACCGACGATCGCCAGCGCCCCGAGCACGAAGGCGGTGTCGGTGGCGATCACCATGCCCCAGCCGTGCTCGTGGCCGGAACCGGAGTTGATCGCCAGGTAGATCAGGGCGGGGAAGATCATCCCGCCGATGCCGCCCATCACGGCGATCAGCACCCGCTTGCGGTCGGTCAACTCGCCCATCGCCATTTCCCGTCGGACCTCCATGCCGATCACGAAGAAGAACATCGCCATCAGCGCCTCGTCGATCCAGTACCTCAGGTCGTGTGCGATCGAGAGGTCGCCGACCTTGACCGAGAGTTCCGTGCTCCAGAAGCTGAAGTACGAGTCGCTGAAAGGTGCGTTCGACCAGATCAGCGCGGCGACGCCGGCCAGCAGCAGCAGCCCGGCGCTGCCGGATTCGGTCGCCAGGAACTGGCGCATCGGCTTCGCGACCTGGGCCGCAAGATCGCGCCTGCTCTCGGTTGTATCGGGATCGTGAAGGGGCTTCACCAGGTCCCTGTTGAACCTACCGGGTCAGCATGTTGGTCTCACCAGCGGTCGGAGCCCGTTCATCCGTCATTTCTTTCTGTGAACCGGCGGGTTTTACTTGGAGGCGGAGCGCAGCTCACCGACTACTTAATGCGTGATGCCCGCCTGATCTGACTCGATGCGCTCCTCGAGGGATTCAAAGGCGGCTTCGGCTTCGCTGACGAGGATTTCCACGCGGCGGTCGGAGGCGGTGACGATCACCTCGTTGCCCCGGACCTCACCGATCACCTCGATCTCGACGCCGCGGCCACCAAGCTTCTCCAGCCCGGCTTCCTCGCCGGCGAGGATGAAGCCCCCGGGGCCCTCGCCGAAGAGGGCATCCTCCGCCGAACAGTCGCGCTTGGCGAGCAATGCGGTCAGGTGGGCGTCGCAGCCGACTCCGGAGCCGATCGCCAATTCGGCCAGGGCGGTGGCGATACCGCCGTCGGAAACATCGGTGGCGGTGCGGATCGAACCGGAACGGACCGCTTCCCGGACCAGTTCGATCGCCTGCCTTACCGGGGCGATCTCGAACTCCGGCAGGCCCTTGCCGAGCTGGCCGCGCTGCTTCTCGAGCTCGGAACCGGCCAGCGAGGGGTCGAACGGGCCGACCAGGGCGATCGCATCACCCTCGCGCCAGGGCTCACCGGCCACGCGGGACGCGTCGGGCAGCTCGCCGACCATGCCGACCACCGGGGTCGGGTAGATCGGGCCCTGCGGAGTCTCGTTGTAGAGCGAGACGTTGCCGCCGACCACGGGCGCCTCGAGCGCGCGGCAGGCCTCGGCCAGGCCGTCGATCGAGCGACCGAGCTGCCAGGCGACGGTCGGCTTCTCCGGATTGCCGAAGTTGAGGCAGTTGGTGACGCCGAGCGGCTCGGCCCCGACCACGGCGAGGTTGGCCGCGCATTCGAGCGTGGCTTCGATCGTGCCCTGATAGGGATCGCAGGCGACCCGGCGGCCGTTGCCGTCGATCGCGACCGCGATCGCCCGGCCGGACTCGGGAATGTTGAGGACGGCAGCGTCGGCGGCACCGGCCCGGTGGGCGGTGCGCGAACCGACGATCGAGTCGTACTGCTCGAAGGCCCAGCGCTTGGAGGCGATCGAAGGCGAGGCGAGCAGGGCCAGCGCGATGTCACTGGCCGAGGCATCGGCAGGGATGGTTTCGCGGTTGGGATAGGTCCACTCGCCCGGGTCCCCTGGGTCGAGGTCATAGAGCGGGCAGCCGTCGACCAGGTCCTCGACCCGGATCTCGCCCACCGTTTCGCCATCTTTCAGGATGCGGAAGGTGCCGGAATCGGTGACCTCGCCGATCACCGCGGAGGCGGTCTGCCACTTGGTGCAGAGCGCGAGCACCTGCTCGACCTTGCCCGGCTCGACCACGGCCAGCATCCGTTCCTGTGATTCGGAAACCATGATCTCGAAGGGCTCCATGTCGGCTTCCCGGAGCGGAACCAGTCCGACGTCGATATCGATCCCGGTCCCTCCGGCGGAAGCCATCTCGCCGGCCGAGGAGGTGAGCCCGGCGGCACCGAGGTCCTGAAGGGAAACGAGCAGGTCTTCGGCCAGAAGTTCCTGGCAGCACTCGAGCAGCTTCGACTCCTCGAAGGGGTCGCCGATCTGGACGGTCGGGCGCTTTGCGTCATCGCCTTCATCGAGTTCGGCCGAGGCCAGCACCGAGGCGCCGCCGATGCCGTCGCGACCGGTCAGCGAACCGAAGAGCACGACCTTGTTGCCGGCCCCGGCCGCGGCCGCCCGGACCATCTCGTCGGTGCGGGCAAGGCCGACACACATCGCGTTGACCAGCGGGTTCTGTTCGTAGGGTGGCTCGAAGTAGATCTCGCCGCCGACCGTCGGGATGCCCATCGAATTGCCGTAGTGGCCGATCCCGCGGACCACGCCGTCGACCAGGTAATGGGTCCGTTCGGTGTCCGGCTCGCCGAAGCGAAGCGAATCGAGGATCGCGATCGGACGGGCGCCGAGTGCGATCACGTCGCGGAGGATGCCGCCGACACCGGTCGCTGCGCCCTGGAACGGTTCGACCGCCGAAGGGTGATTGTGCGATTCGACCTTGAAGGCGACCGAAAAGCCGTTGCCGATGTCCACCGCGCCGGCATTTTCGCCCGGGCCCATGACCACGCGGGGACCTTCGGTCGGCAGTTTCTTCAGAAGCTTGCGCGAGTGCTTGTAGGCGCAGTGCTCGGACCAGAGCAGCGAGAACATCGCCAGTTCGACCCCGTTCGGCTCGCGGCCCATCTTCTCGCAGATCAGATCGAACTCGCGATCGGTCAGGCCCAGAGCGCGATGCGCGCTCTGCTCGCCTTTGTCTTCGCGCTGCGCGCTTTGCTCGCTCACGCGACAGCTCCGGTGGCGGCGATCGCCGGGCCCTGGAAGAGCGCGAGACCGTCGGTCGAGCCGGCGAAGGCCTCGACCGCATGTTCGGGGTGCGGCATCAGGCCGATCACGTTGCCGGCCTCGTTGGTCACGCCGGCGATGTCGTTCAGCGAGCCGTTTGGATTCTGGCCCGGGGCGTACCGGAAGGCGACCTGGTTGTTCGACTCGATTTCCTCGAGCAGGTCGGCCGGCGCGAAGAAGCGGCCGGACTGGTGCTTGAAGGGGATCGAGATCCTCTGGCCGGCTTCGTATCCGGAGAGGAAGGGTGACTGGGCCTCGCCCACGATGAGCTCGCCCTGGCGGCAGATGAACCGGGTCTTCTCGTTGGTCAGCAGCGCGCCAGGCAGAAGCCCCGACTCGCAGAGAACCTGGAATCCGTTGCAGATCCCCAGGACCGGCCCGCCGGCTGCGGCGAACTCGGCCACCGCGGTCATCGCCGGAGAAAACCGGGCAATTGCCCCCGCCCGAAGGTAGTCCCCGTAAGAGAAACCACCAGGCACCACAATCCCGTCGACGTCAGACAGATCCGTCTCCTCATGCCAAACCAACCGAGGCAACGAGCCGGACCCGCCCTCAGAGCCCAAGGCTGTCGCAGCGATCTGGCAGGCGTTGAGCGCGTCCCGCTCGTCGCAGGACCCGGGGAACTGAAGCACACCCCACTTCATCCGCTGACGGTCTCGATCTCGTAATCCTCGATCAGCGGGTTGGCGAGGAGCTTCTCGCAAAGCTCCTCGAGCTGATCGGTGCTGTCCGCTTCGAGTTCGACGATCCGGCCGATCCTGACGTGTTCGATCCCGGAGAAACCAAGCGCCGGCAGCGCCCCTTCGACCGCCTTGCCCTGGGCATCGAGGATGCCCTCCTTGGGCCGGATCAGAACGCGGGCCTGAATCAAAGTTCCCTTCCGGTGATCCGCTCGTAGGCCTCGCGGTACTTGGCCTGGGTCTGGGCGACCACGTCTTCCGGCAGCTCCGGGGCCGGCGGGTTGTGATCCCAGCCGGCGGCGTTGGCCCAGTCACGGACGTACTGCTTGTCAAAGGAAGGCTGCGACTTGCCGGGCTCGTACTGGTCGGCCGGCCAGTAGCGCGAAGAGTCGGGAGTCAGAACCTCGTCACCGAGCACGATCTCGGCCCCGGCGTAGCTGCCGAACTCGAACTTGGTATCGGCGAGGATGATCCCCTTTTCGGCCGCGTGGTTTGCGCCGTATTCGTAGATCTCGATCGAGATCCGGCGCAGTTCCTCCATCAGGTGGCGGTCACCGACGATCTCGGCGGCCCGATCGAAGTCCACGTTCTCGTCGTGGTCGCCGAGTTCGGCCTTGGTCGCCGGGGTGAAGATCGGCCGGGGCAACTTGTCGGATTCCTGCAGGCCGTCGGGCAGCCCGACCCCGCAGACCGCGCCGGTCTCCTGGTACTCCTTCCAGCCGGAACCGGAGAGGTAGCCGCGAACCACGCACTCGACCGGGTACATCTCGAGCTTGCGCACCCGGACCGCCCGCCCGGCGACTTCCTCCGGCACGTCATTCGAGAGGAAGTGGTTCGGCACGATGTCCGTGGTGTTCTCGAACCAGAAGTTGGACATCTGGGTCAGAACCTTGCCCTTGTCGGGTATCGCGGTCGGCATGATCACGTCGTAGATGGAGATGCGGTCGGAGGCGACGAGGAGGAGGTCATCCTCGATCTCGTAGATCTCGCGGACCTTTCCGGAATTGACAAGCTTGAGGTCTTCAATCGAATTCGCCATTAAAGGACAAACTACCCAATCGACAAGCCGGAAAGCCGGACTGCGTATAACCTCCGCAAATGCGCACTTTTCTGGTTGCTTCCGTGAGCCTGATCGCGTCGGCTTTCGCCCTTTCGGGAGTCGCGGCGGCGGCTGAAGTGCCTCCCTGTACCGGCTCTTTCAGCCAGAAGACCATCTATTCCGGGCAGGGTTCGATCGAGGCGTTGATCGTCGGCGGTGGCGGAACCCTTTTCGCTTCCGGCGGTGACACGACCCAAAGCACCCTGCGGGCCTACACGAAGGGTAAGGCCGATCCGGAGACCGTGGCGACCGGCAACCCGGGCGGCGGCGGGCTGGCCTGGAACGGCAAGCGCCTGCTCTGGGGCTACGGAGACCTTCTGGCCAACGGACTGACCGGTGACCTCGACCCGACCGCCGGTCTCTACAGCGTGAACGTCGCCGCGAAGAAGAAGAGCCTCGTCTCGGACACTCTCGGGATGGCGAACGGAGTTGCCCGCGGCAAGGACGGCTACATCTACGCCTCGAACAACCTCGGTCTCAAGCTCGACCGGATCACGCCCGACGGCGACACCGAGAACGGCTGGGCCAGCCTGAACTCCGCCAACGGCCTCACGGTAGGCAGGAATGGTCGCTACCTCTACGCGAACCAGATGTTCGAGACACCCTCGACCATCGCGAAGATCGATACCCGCGACCCCTCGAAAGTCTTCACTTACTTCACCTCGCCGGAGGCAGGCAACGTCCTTCTCGACGGGCTGGCGCATGACTCCGGCAACAACCTCTACACGGCGGCCTACGGCAAGGGCGAGGTCTGGAAGATCACTCCGGACAGGCAGGCATGCGTGATCGCCACCGGACTTTCGCAGACCACCGCGGTAGCGATGAGTAGCGCCGGCAAGGGCTTCAGGGCCGGCAGTCTCTACGCCGCCGGGTTCGACGGCAATATCGTCGAGGTCACCGGCGCGGCGAAGGCGGCTGTGCCCGGCTGATCCGCCGCCACCCGGGCTTCCCGGCGGCAGCGCCCTCGCGGTCAGTCCCCCTCGAGGGGAGGCCGCCACATCAGCCAGAGGTTCACGCCGGCCTCGATTTCCAGCTTCTTGACCAGCTCGAAGCCGAAGCGGGCGTAAAAGGGAATGTTGCTTTCGCGCTGGGTTTCCAGCCAGCAGCCGACACCCTGGCGGTCCGCCCTGGCGAGCCCGGGCCCGAGCAGCGCCCCGCCATGGCCTTGCCGCTGGGACTCGGGTGAGACGGAAAGCACCGAGAGGTACCAATGGGGTTCCTTTGGCCAGTTGGAAACGACCAGCTTCTGCAGCCGGGTTGCCTTGCCGAGCCGGGGCAGGCCGGCGGGCAGAAAGGGAATGCTCTCGGCCAGGCTCTCCCTGAAGCTGTGCTTCTTGGTTCCCGGCGGGTACCAGAGCACCGCTCCCGCCGCTTCCCCGTCTTCGCGAAGGGAAATCCAGCCCGACCGGCGCGAAACGAAGATGTGCCTGACCACCGACCGGTACTGCCGCCGTTCGACCCGGGCCCGGACCCGGTCATCGGGCAGCAGCCACATCCAGACTTCGTTGTCCTGAAACCCGCGAGCGATCGCATCGGCCGCGGCCCTGGCCTCGGACGGGCCGATCAGGTCTACACCGTGGCCAGCCCCTGGCCGCTTACCTGCCGGGGGCAGGGTTCTCCTTCGCCCACTTGGCGATCGCCGACGAGTCGCTGATCACTTCGCCGTCGTCGAGCACCAGGATCGGCACTTCGTTGGTGCCGGAGAGCTCCTTTACCTCCTTGCGGTCCTCGGCCCGGCTCTTCCAGGTCCAGGGCAACATCCGGTAGCCGCGAACCTTCCTGAGTTCGTACTCGTATCCGGCGTCGTCGAGCGCCTTGCCCGCCTTTGCGCAGGGATGCACCCCCGCCGGACCACTGGTGCCTGTACCGCAGGTGTAGAGCTTCATGCCTGGAGGCTAAACCCAGAAGGCGAGGCGTGGTGCATACCCCCGTGCCGGGCCCTGCTGCCTAGCGGATCTCTTCGAGCCTTTCGAAGACTTCGGGGAGGTGGGTGAGGTAGGCGTTGTAGTCGAAGATCTCGTCGAGGTCCAGCTCCGGGGCGGCCTTGCCGATCAGCTCGCGGAAATGGGTGTCCCCGTCGAAGGCTTCGTGGGCGGCGGCCTGGACCGTGCGGTAGGCATCGTCGCGGGTCATGCCCGATTCGACCAGGGCGGTCAGGGCCCGCTGGCTGAACATCGCGCCGTTGGTCTGCTCGAGGTTCGCCTGAAGCCGGTCGACATGGACGACCAGCCCGGAAGCGACCTGGGTGATCACGTGATGCATGTAGTCGAGGCCGATCGTTGCGTCGGGCAGGATCACCCGCTCGGCCCCGGAGTGGCTGATGTCCCGCTCATGCCAGAGCGCCACGTTCTCCAGGCCGGTCTGGGCGTAGCCGCGCAGCAACCGGGCCAGGCCGGTCATCCGCTCGGTCCGGATCGGGTTGCGCTTGTGCGGCATCGCCGACGAGCCTTTCTGCTGGCCGGTCGCGAACGGCTCCTCGGCCTCGCGCACCTCGGTCCGCTGCAGGTGCCGGACCTCGGTCGCGAACCGTTCGATCCCGGCACCGGCCAGGGCGATGGCCGAAAGCAGCTCGGCGTGGCGGTCGCGCGGCACCACCTGGGTCGCGATTTCCTCGGCGGTAAGTCCCAGCGCGTCCATCACCCGGCGCTCGATCGCCGGCGGCACCGAGGCATAGGTGCCGACCGCGCCCGAGAGTTTGCCCCGGGCGGCCTGTTCGGTCGCCCGCTGGAGCCGCCTGTAATTGCGGTCCGCCTCGAAGGCGAAACCGGCCAGGCGAAGGCCGAAGGTGGTCGGCTCGGCGTGGACTCCGTGGGTGCGCCCCATCGCCAGCGTGTCCTTGAACTCGAAGGCCCGGTCGATCAGGGCGTCCCGGTACTTCTTCGCCCCTTCGACCAGAATCTCCCCCGCCTTGGTCAACTGCACCGCGAGGGCCGTGTCGAGCACGTCCGAGGAAGTCAGGCCGAAGTGAATCCAGCGGCCCTCCTCGCCGATCGAGGCGGCCACGACGTCGACGAAGGCCGCGACGTCATGGTTGGTGATCTCCTCGCGGGCGTTGATCTCCTCGACCGTGAAGCTCGCCCGCTCGCGGCAGGCGGCAGCGGCTTCGGGCGGGACCACGCCCTCGGCCGCCCAGGCGTCGGTGGCAGCCAGCTCGACGTCCAGCCAGGACTGGAACTTGGCCTGCTGGGTCCAGACCGCCCCCATCCCGGGGCGGGTGTAGCGCTCGATCATGCGGTGCTAGCCGGCCAGGTTGATGATGCGGGTGGCGAGCACGCCGGCGTTCTTGGCGCCGTCGACTGCGACGCAGGCGACCGGCACCCCGGGAGGCATCTGGGCCACCGACAGCAACGCGTCGAGCCCGCCCAGGGACTTGCCGAGGATCGGCACGCCGATCACCGGAAGCTCGGTGTGGGCGGCGGCGACTCCGGGCAGGGCGGCCGACATGCCGGCCCCGGCGATGATCACCTTGAGGCCGCGCATCTTCGCGTTGGTGCAGTACTCGGCGACCAGTACGGGGTCGCGATGGGCCGACATGACCCGCACCTCGTAGGCGATGCCGGCGTCCTCAAGGGCCTGTCCGGCCGGCTGCATTTTGGGCTTGTCGTTCTTCGAGCCCATGATGATCCCCACCTGGGGCTGTTCAACGTCGATTTCCTCGAAGAGCTCTTCGACCGAGGAAAGGGTTGCCGGCTGCTGGGTTTCTTCGCTCATGTTGCTTTCTGGTTTCGTTCGCGCCGGACAGCCCTTTCGGCGATGTCGCGTCGCATCTGTTTTCCATCGAAATTGACTGCGTCAGCCGCATCGTAAGCGCGATCGCGCGCGGTTGCAGCATCGGGTCCCGTACCGGTGAGGTTCAGCACCCGGCCACCGGCGGTGACGATCCGTCCGTCCGCTTCCGCCGTGCCGGCGTGAACCACTTCCGCCGACCGTGCCGCTTCGTCGAGTCCGGTGATCACGTCACCCTTCGAGGACGAGGCGGGGTAACCGGCCGAGGCCAGCACCACGGTCACCGCGAACTGATCGGCAAAGCTGACCTCGGTTCCGGCCAGGCCTCCCGGCTCCGAGGCGGAAAGGAAGAGGTCGACCAGGTCGGACTCAAGCCGCGGGAGTACCGCCTGGGTCTCCGGGTCGCCAAAGCGGGTGTTGTACTCGAGAACCTTCGGACCGTCGGCGGTCATCATCAGGCCCGCATAGAGCACCCCGTGGAAGGGGTGGCCGCGGCGGGCCATCAGGTCGACGATCGGCTGATGCACCAGGGCCGACAGTTCGTCCAGTTGATCCTTGCTGACGGTCTGGACCGGCGAGTAGCTGCCCATGCCGCCGGTGTTCGGGCCGGTGTCACCCTCACCGATCCGCTTGTAATCCTGGGCCGGGGCCAGGGGGATCGCCCTCTCGCCGTCGCAGATCGCAAGCAGCGAGAGCTCCTCGCCTTCGAGGAATTCCTCGATCACGACTCCGGTCTTTCCGAAGCGCCGTTCGGTGAAGAAGACCTCGATCGCCTCGCGGGCTTCCTCTTCGGTCAGGCAGATCAGAACTCCCTTGCCTGCCGCCAGCCCGTCGGCCTTCAGCACCACCGGGCAGCCGGTTTCGGCGACCTTGGCCAGGGCGCTCTCCCGGTCGCTCACAACCCCGTAACCAGCGGTCGGAACGCCGGCCTCTTCCATCGCTTCCTTGGCGTAGGCCTTGGAACCCTCAAGCTGCGCGGCCGCACCGCTCGGGCCGAAGGCGGCGATGCCGGCATCGCTCAGGGCATCGACCACGCCGGCGACCAGCGGGGCCTCCGGTCCGACCGCGACCAGGTCGATCTCCAGTTCCCTTGCTTTCGCGGTGACCGCGGCAGGATCGGCAGGGTCGAGGTCAGGCAGGCAGGTGGCATCGGCGGCGATGCCGGGATTGCCCGGGGCAGCGAACAACTCCGGTGACTGCGGCGAGCGAGCAAGCGCCTTGACGATGGCGTGCTCGCGGCCGCCACCGCCAAGGACGAGGATGCGGACGCTCAAAGAACTTCGGCGAGCTGTTCTGCGGGGAGCGCGCTGAGGGTCTGGCTGGACATGGTCCCGCGCGAACCCATCTCGACCGAGACCCTGGCCATCACCTCTGCCGATTCGGCTTCGATGATCGTCACGAAGTCGTACTGCCCAAGGGTTGCGTACTGGGCGACGACCCTGGCTCCCAGAGCTTCGACCTCGCGATTGACCTCGGCTACGCGGCCGGGATGGCTCTTCAAAGTCTTGACGCCCTCGGAAGTCAGGTTGGTCAGCATCACGAAAGTCGGCATCGGGGTCCTCTCCTTGTTTTGCGACTGGTATTCGACCGGTACCCGGTTCAAAACCAGCATATGCGAGCCAGCCACCGGCCCGGAGCCGCGCTCAGGTGAAGCCGGTCCACACGTCGGGTCAGGGACGACTGCGCGACTCTCCCAGGATCGAAAGGACTTCCCGCGACCAGCGAAGGTTTCCCTTTTCGAAGGCGATGCCACGCTTGAGGGCCAGGTAACCCCCGAAATCCGGGCGGTCCGGGCCGGCGGCGAGGAACTCCTGCTCGGTCCCCGCGCCGAGCAACGCTTCACGCAGGTGTTCGTACATCGCGAGTTTCTCGCTGCTCGCGGCTGCCCTCTCCCGGACGGCGGCGACCACCTCCCCGGCGTTGTCCCGGTTCAGGCTCGCGATTTTGACCAGCAGGTCATCCCGGATCACGGTCGGGCGGGTCGCCGAGCGGATGAAGCCGGAAAGCTCGTCGGTTCCGGCCGGGGTGATGCGGAAGACCCGCTTGTCGGGCCGCTTCTGCTGGTGGACGGTCCGGGCGCGAACCAGCCCCTCGCCCTCCAGGCGATCCAGCTCGCGGTAGATCTGCTGGGCCGAGGCCGGCCAGAAGTTCGCGACCGAGGCGTCGAAGCGCTTCGAGAGCTCGTATCCGGAACCGGGCTCGGTGCTGAGTGCGGCCAGGACCGCATGCTTCAGAGCCACCGGGCTTTACTCCCATCGGGTATCGCCCTATACTCAACAAATTGAGTAGTCACATCTTTGAGTATAGAAAGGTCGACGACGGAATGAGTGAAGAGATCTGGGAGCGCAAGGTGCCGCCGATGCCGGAGGATCCCGATGTCGTGGTCATCGGTTCGGGCCTGGCCGGCCTGACCGCTGCGGCCTATCTCGCGGCCAACGACCAACGGGTGCTCGTGCTCGAGCAGTACGACGTGGCCGGGGGCTGCAGCCAGACCTTCCGTCGCAAGAACAAGTGGCAGTTTGACGTCGGCCTCCATTACATCGGCGGGGTGAAGACCGGTGAGATCGCCCGCATCCTGCAGGGCATCGGGCTGCATGAACGGATCGAATTCCCGGAACTTGACCCCGACGGGTTCGACACCTTCGTCTTCCCGGACCTCGAGTTCAAGGTGCCGAAGGGCTGGGACAACTACGTCGGCCGGCTGGTCGAGACCTTTCCCGAGGAAGAGGAGGGTCTGCGGGGAGTCACCGACGTTATGCGGAACCTGATGGACGAACTGCGTGAGGTCGGCATCCCCGACAGCAACACCGACCTGGCGGAATACGTCGAGAAGGCCCCGACCGTGGTCAGCTGGGGCATGCGCTCGGTGAATGAACTCTTCGAGGAGCATTACCTCAGCGAGCGATCTCGCGCCGTGTTGATCGGCCAGGCCGGTGACTACGCGACTCCTCCCTCACGCACTCCGGTCATCCTCCACGCCGGGCTGGTCGACCATTACCTGCAGGAGGGTGCCTTCTACGTCCGGGGCGGCGGGCAGGAGCTGGCCGGTCACCTCGTCGATCTCATTCACAGCTACGGGGGAAGGGTTCGCACTCACGCCGAAGTCGAGCACATCGCCACCGCTTCGACCGAAGACGGCGGCCACCGCGTGACCGGGGTCGAGCTGAAAGGCGGCGAGGTGATCGATACCGGGAACGTGATCGCGACCGGAGACATCAAGCACCTCTTCCTCGACCTGCTCGACTCCGAGGCCGTGCCGGAAGGGATCCGCGAACAGGTCAAGGCCTATCGCATGGCGACCCCCCTCTTCACGGTCTATCTGGGGCTCGACTTCGACATCACGGAGAGGATGCCAGCCACCAATTACTGGCTGCACAGCCGCTATGACCAGGAGGCTTACTACGACCCGATCGCGGCCGGCGAGTTTGACACCGACCCCCCGGTTTACATCTCCTCGGCCAGCGCCAAGGATCCGGGTCATGAAGGTCATGCGCCCGAAGGATGTTCAACCGTCGAGCTGATGACCTGGGCCACCCCCGACCCCGAAGCCTGGGGAGTCGACGAGAGCGAAGATGCCCCGAAGTACAGCCGGCAAGCCGCCTACCGCGAGGCGAAAGACCGCCTGACCGAGCAGCTGATCGACCGGGCCGAGGATCAGCTCGGCGAGATCCGTTCGCACATCCTCTGGAAGGAAGCGGCGACGCCGATGACCCAGACCAGGTACACGCTTTCCACCGGTGGTTCCTCCTACGGGATCGAACTGGCCACCGACCAGTTCGGTCCGCTCCGCCTCGAGTACAGAACACCGATCGAGGGCCTGGTCCTTGGCGGAGTCTCGAGCCGCCGCGGTCACGGCATCGTCGGGGCGATGAGCGGCGGGGTGGAATCCGCCTCGGCCGTCCTCGGCCGGAACCTCCGGGCCGAGGTCGCCGGCGGCGAGGTCTTCGGCGAGCCGGCCATCCTCACTTCGGGAGGCGAAGGCTGGGACGCCCTCGAAGCCTGCCGCAAGCTTCAGGTCAAGGCCCTCCGCGCCTGACCGGGCGCTCCTCGCTCCTTCCCCGGCGCTCCTCGCCGGAGGTGCGTTTCAGAGTCTGGCCAGGGCCGCCCTGGCAGCGTCTTCGCCGGAACGGAGGGCGCCGTCCATGTAGCCGTTCCAGATCTCGGCGTGCTCGGTCCCGGCCCAGTGGATGCGACCGTGAGGCTTGCGCAGCGCCGGTCCGAAACCGGTCAGGACACCCGGGGGCAAAAAGCCGCCGTAGCAGCCGCGGGTCCACTCTTCCTCGGCCCAGTTCTTCTCGACGTAGGCCTTGGGTGAACCGGCCGCGTTGCCGATCGTCTTCTTGAAATTGGCGAGCACGGCGGCCTTGCGCGCGGCCGGGCTCATCCGTCCGGCCAGCCTCGCTTCCTGGCCCTCGATGAACCCGAGCAACACGCCGGCCGAGCCGTCGTGGGGGGAGTTGTCGTACATCAGCTTGACCGGGCCCTCATCCGAGTTGACGTATCCGGAGAGCCCTTCCTCCCGCCAGAACGGGGTGTCGTAGATCGCCTGCACCTTGATCGCGTTGCCCTGTGGGAAGCGCTGGATCAGCTGGGCCCGGTCGGAAGGGAGGATCGGGTCGTAATCGATGAAGGCACTGACCGCCGGCGGCACTGCCACGATCACCTGCCTGGCCCGCCAGGTGCCCTTGTCGCTGGTCACGTAACAAAGGCCCTTCTCCTGGCGGATCTGCCGGACCGGCGCGTTGAGCTGAACCCGGGAGCCGAGCTGTTTCGCCATCCGGATCGAAAGCTGCTGCGAGCCGCCCACGAATCGCGAATCCTGGGCGCCCTCGGTGGTCGAGGTCAGCCTGATGAAACTGCCCGGGGTGGTCTCGTTGCCGGCCGAGGAGATGTAGAAGAGGAGGTGGAGCAGGGAGATGTCCCGCGGCTCGCAGGCCCAGACCGCATTGGTGGCGAGGTCGGTCAGAAAGCGCGCGCCCTCGCCGGTGGTGTTGGCGAGTTTGAAAGTCTCGAAGGTCTGGCCGTCATACAGGTCGGCGTTTGCGTCCTTCCACGGTTCGGAACGCGAGATTCCTGCCCCCATGCTCTCCAGCTGGAGTACGAGGTTGAGGGTCTCGGCCGCATCCGGGTCGGGCGGGATCGGCGAGGTCACGTTGAACAGTGTCCGGCTGCCGTTTCGCTGGTAGACGGCCTGGCCCTCCCAGTAGGTCTTGAAGGTCTGCACGCCGAGCTTGTCGGCTAGGGCGGCGACCTTGTCCTGGGTTGGCCCGAGCCACTGGCCGCCGACGTCAAGCGTCACGCCGCCGTGCTTCGGCGAGTAGGTCCTCCCGCCGACCCGGCCCCGGGCCTCGAGGACCTTGACCTTCCTGCCTTTGGCGGCGAGTTGACGCGCGGCCATCAATCCGGCCAGTCCGGCCCCGACCACGACCACGTCCTGAACCGGCTTCTTCTTCCTCCGGTTCTTCGCTTCGGCACCAGCCGCCGGCAGTGCCGCCCCGGCCGCCGCGACGGCCCCGGCCTGAACCAGCCGCCGACGAGAAATCTTCTCACTCAAAGGAACCTCCCTGGTTGGACTGGAGAAGATCCTACGCCAAAGAAATCGAGGGGAAGTGAACTCAGGGGCCGAAGCCGGCGTGGATGTGGTTGGTGTGGTCCGGGAGCGCGAAGGCCGGTCCGGATCCGTCCACATCCCAGCCGTAGATCAGCTCGGTCGGCTTGACCCCGTCGGGCAGGGAGGCCAGCAGCATGATCGCCTCGGTGCAGGGGCTGTCGGCCGACTGGTCGGTGCAGGGGACGCCGTTTACCGCGGCGATGTCCATGGCCCGTCCGTAATAGTGGTTCGAGACGTTGCCGGAGGCGGTCATCTGGCTGTGATCGGAGCGCAGGGCGCTGATCAGCAGGCTGTACTTCTGGGTCAGGATCGCGAGGAGGTTGATAACCCGCTGGTCGATCAGGCCGTTCTGGATGTCTTCCTGGGCAGCCGGGTTGAGGACCTGCAGGTTGTCCCAGTTGATCTCGGTCGCGTTGGTGGTGATCGGATAGGAGATGTTCCAGTCGGTCTTGACGGTCTGGCAGTCGCCGGCGATGTTGCCGGCATCCTGGACCGCCGCCTCGACGTACCAGGTGGCGTGGTTGTGTTCGAAGAGTCCGGCCTCGAGCGTCGGCTGTGACCAGAGCATCCGGGCGAAGGTCGCGATCCCGTCCCAGGGCTCGTCCCGCTCGACGTACCCGTCACCGTCACCGTCGACCCCGTACTGCTTCCACTCGTCGCGGGAAAGACCCATCGGACCGGTGTCCTTCAACTGCTTCGCGGTCATGCCGCGGCCATAGTCGGATTCGAGCCGGGCCACTGCGGCCAGCACCCAGACGCCGCGCTTGCCGAGGTCGTACCTCGAGGCCGCGTCCTCGAAGCCACGCATGTAGTAGTTCGGGATTTCCAGGGCCCGCGCCTCGGAGGGCTCGCAGAACAGGTTCCTGTGCTCCTCTTCGGCATCGATCGTGTCTCCGAGTGCGCCGTAACAGGCGGCCTTGTCGAGCACATCCTGGACGTACCAGTCGGCGTGGTTGTAGGCGTAAATCGCGTCGTACCAGTCGCCCGGCGCGCCCGCGGCCTGCAGGTAGCGGGCGGCGGCATGGATCGCATCATGCGGGTTGTAGGGGTCGGTCTTGCCGTCGCCGTCACCGTCGGTCGCGTACATGTCCCAGGTCGAGGGCATGAACTGCATCCAGCCGATCGCCCCGGCGTAGGAAGTCACGTCGTTGAGGCGGCCGAAGTCGGTCTCGATCGAATTGATCGCGGCGAGGATCTGCGGGCCCTGCTCGCCGAGACCGTACTTCTTGGCGGCCTCGACGTAGATCGGGACCAGGTTGCGGGGCGGGCCGGCGCTGCCGTCGCAGGCGGCGACCGGGGTGGAATCACCAGAGAGGCCGAGGCCGGGGCTGGTCGTGATGGTCGCCGAAAGCGGCGAGTCGCTGTTCGGGATGATCTCTTCAGCCTTCGCCGGGTTTTCCGTCTGGGGGTTCGGCGTCTGGTTGCCGTTGTTGCCGGAGCCCTGATTCTGGTTGCCGCCGGTGTTGCCGTCGGGATCGACGCCCCCGGTGTTGCCGTTGCCGGAGTTACCGTTGTTGCCCGGATTCCCGGTGCTGCCGGTGTTCCCCGTATTGCCGGTGTTCCCGGTATTGCCTGTATTGCCGGTGGAACCGGTCGATCCGCTGGTGCCGGTCGGCCCGATCGGACCGATGCCGGCGGTGGTGGCGGGCTCGTCGGTAATCGGCGTCGCGCTTTCTGCACTGGCGGCGTGGCCGGTGGCGAGCAGGGCGCCGACCGAGATCGTCGCCAGAGCTGTTCTGAACCTCCCCACTCTTTCCGCCTATCCCCGTACCTCGTCCACCAGCCAGCCCTTGCCCTTCTCCCGGACCAGGTCGAGCCGCAGTTCGGAGGCCGCACCGGAGCGCATCAGAGAGACGCTCGCGTCAAGCGAGTCGCCGGACCTCTTGCCGGCGACCACGTTGACCACTGTCGCCTTGGGGATCTGGCCGTTTGACGGCAACCGCGGCGGGTTCTCCCGCAGTTCGCGGGCCAGCTTCGCGGTGGCGACGGAAGAAAACTGTTTGGCCGCACCCTTGCCGCCAACCTCGTAGTTGGCGAAGATCGTGGCGAACCTGTGGGCGACCTTGAGCGGCGGGGAGTCGGGGACGGGGGACGGCCGGACCACGGTCCCCGGAAGCTTCCCGGCCGGGCTATCTGCGCCGGCACCGCTTTGTTTCGTCTTGCCAGAAGTCTGGAAGTTCGGGACCACGCCCTGAAGGGTCTGGTCGACATCACCCGAGTTCGGGGTTGTGTCTTCGACCGTGGTCGGGGTGGTGGTCGGCGTCGGAACCGAGGGAACGACCGTCTCGGTCGGCACCGCGGTGGTGGCGACGGCGGGATCCTGGCCCTTGTCCTCCTGCTGCTTGTAGAAGTAGACGGCGGCAGCGATCGCACCGGCGGTCAAGGTGAGCATCAGGGTGACGCCGATGTAGGCCATCGGGCTGCGGTAGCGGAAAGCATTGGGGATCCGGGCAATCCCTCGGCCGATCGCACGGAAGGAGTCCGCGATCGGCCAGAGAAGGTACTTCTCGATAAACCAGCCGAAGCGCCGGAGCAGCCAAAGCGGCCCGCCGGGAGCGGCTGGCTTCGCCTGCTGGATGTTGTTTTGAGCTCTCGCCATCGGGTCCGGGGCCTGCTTTCCGCCTCCGATATGCCTCCCTGAGGCCAGACGCGGAGCGTGCAGGGTAATACGGGAACCCAAAAGAGGAAGTAAAGAAGCGGTTAAGCGGGTGCGAAAGTGCAACCCGTGTCTCGCATGAAACATAGATGGAGAGCCGATTTCGACTCTCCACCCACATTTCGTATCATCTTGATCAAGAAAACCCTATTTCTTTGAGAAGGCGAGTTCACCCTCGGCGGCATCGATCAGGACCGAATCACCCTCGGTGAACTCCCCTTCGAGGATCTTCAGGGCGAGCTTGTCCACCAACTGCTTCTGGACCACCCGCTTGAGCGGCCGGGCACCGTAGGTCGGGTCGTACCCGAGGTTGCCGAGCAGGGTCCTGGCATCGTCCGTGAGCTCGATCTCGATGTCCCGCTCCGCCACCCGGCGGGTCAGGCCTTCCACCTGGATTTCGACGATCTTTCCAATGTCCTCCTTCGAGAGGCGGTGGAAGATCACCGTGTCATCGATCCGGTTGAGGAACTCGGGCTTGAAGGTCGTTTCGAGAACCTCGGTCACCCGCTCGCGGATCCGTTCGTCGACGTCCTCGCCGGCAATCTCCTGCGAGCCGACGTTCGAGGTCATGATCAGCACCGTGTTGGTGAAGCTGACTGTCCGGCCCTGGCCGTCGGTCAGGCGGCCGTCGTCCATCAGCTGGAGCAGCGTGTTGAAGACGTCCGGATGAGCCTTCTCGATCTCGTCGAGCAGGACCACCGCGTAGGGCCGGCGCCGGACCGCCTCGGTCAGCTGGCCGCCTTCTTCGTATCCGACGTATCCGGGAGGTGCGCCGATCAGCCGGGCGACGGTGTGCTTCTCCATGTACTCGGACATGTCGAGCCTGACGATCGCCTGGTCGGTGTCGAACATGAACTCGGCCAGTGACTTGGCCAGCTCGGTCTTGCCGACTCCGGTCGGCCCGAGGAAGAGGAAGGAGCCGATCGGGCGGTCCGGGTCCGAAAGCCCGGCCCGCGAGCGGCGCAGCGCGTTGGCGACCGCATCAACGGCCTCGTCCTGGCCGATCACCCGGTCGTGGAGGCGCTCCTCCATGTGGACCAGCTTCTCGACCTCGCCCTCCATCAGGCGGGTGACCGGGATCCCGGTCCACTTGGCGACCACCTCGGCCACGTCCTGTTCGGTGACCTCCTCGGTCAGCATCGTGCCGCCCTCTGCCTGCAGCTCGGTCAGCCTGGCTTCGGCGTTGGCAACCTGCTTCTCGAGCTCGGGGATCTCCGAGTACCGCAGCCGCGCGGCCCGCTCGAGGTCGGCATCACGCTCGGCCCGTTCGGCCTCGCGGCTTGCCTCCTCATGCCGGGCCTTTGCCTCCTTGATCGATTCGATCAGGCCCTTCTCGGTCTGCCAGCGGGCCTTCATCGCGGAAGATTTCTCGTTCAGTTCGGCCAGTTCTTCCTCGAGGGTGTCGCGGCGGCCAGCCGAGGCCTCGTCGGTCTCGGCCTTGAGTGCCTCGCGTTCGATTTCGAGCTGCTGGATTCGCCGCTCGACTTCGTCGATTTCGGTCGGCATCGAGTCGATCTCGATCTTCAGCCGGGAAGCCGACTCGTCGATCAGGTCGATCGCCTTGTCCGGCAGGAAGCGGTCGGCGATGTAGCGCTCGGAAAGGGTGGCGGCGGCGATGATCGCCGAGTCGGCAATCCGGACGCCGTGATGGACCTCGTAGCGCTCCTTGAGCCCGCGCAGGATCGCGATCGTGTCCGGCACGTCGGGCTCGCCGACCAGGACCGGCTGGAAGCGCCGTTCGAGGGCCGCGTCCTTCTCGATGTGCTGGCGGTACTCGTCGAGGGTCGTAGCACCGACCGCCCGGAGCTCGCCGCGGGCCAGCATCGGCTTGAGCAGGTTGGCGGCATCGACCGCGCCTTCGGCGGCACCGGCCCCGACGATCGTGTGAAGCTCGTCGAGGAAGAGCACGATCTGCCCTTCGGCGTCCTGGACCTCGGTCAGCACGGCCTTCAGCCGCTCCTCGAACTCGCCCCGGTACTTGGACCCGGCCAGAAGAGCGCCGATGTCAAGCGCGATCACCCGACGGTCGCGCAGGCTCTCGGGCACGTCGCCGGAGACGATCCGCTGCGCCAGTCCCTCGACGATCGCGGTCTTGCCGACCCCGGGTTCGCCGATCAGGACCGGGTTGTTCTTGGTCCGGCGGGAGAGCACCTGGATCACGCGGCGCACTTCCTCGTCACGCCCGATCACCGGATCGAGTTTGCCGCTGACCGCATCCGCGGTCAGGTCGCGGCCGAACTTCTCGAGGGCCTGGACCTGGTCCTCCGGGTTGGGGGAAGTGACCTTGTGGGGCCCGCGCACCTCGGCGATTGCCTTGGCCAGCGAGTCACGGTCCGGCAGCAGGTCGGCCAGGGGGCTCTTGCGGTCTGCGATCGCGAGCAGCATGTGCTCGGTCGAGACGTACTCGTCGCCCATCTGGGCCATCTCGCCCTCGGCCCGGCGCAGCACCTCGGAGAGGGCGGACGAGGGCCGCGGGTCGGCG
>JAIBCJ010000118.1 GCA_019694145.1 Solirubrobacterales bacterium
CGACGCCCCGCCGCGTCAGTTCACGGGCCGCCGAAAGGCCGGCCAGCCCGGCGCCCACCACCACAACCTCGGTCTCGATCCTCGCCTCGCTCATGCCCGGCAGTCTAGAGTCGCGTAAATGAAGGTCATGGGCATCGTCAACGTGACTCCGGACTCGTTCTCGGACGGAGGCGAATTCTTCGATCACGAAAAGGCGATCGAGCATGGCCTCGAGCTGGTCAGGGACGGGGCAGACGTGCTCGACGTCGGGGGCGAGTCCACCCGGCCCGGGGCGGAAGAGGTTTCACTCGAGGAAGAGCTTTGGCGGGTGATTCCCGTGGTCGAGGGGCTGGCCGGGGCGGCGCCCGTCTCGATCGACACGACCAAGGCCGAGGTTGCCGCGGCGGCAATCGATGCCGGGGCGGCCATGGTCAATGACGTAACGGCATTCCGGGGGGACATGGACATGGCCGCGGTCTGCGCCGGGACCGGGGTGGAGGTGGTCCTGATGCACATGCTCGGAACCCCGAGGACGATGCAGCGCGACCCCAGGTACCGGGACGTCGTCGCCGAAGTCGCGGAGTTCCTCGCGGTCCAGGTCGGTCTGGCCGAGACGGCGGGGGTTCCACGCGAGAGGATCTGGATCGATCCCGGCATCGGATTCGGCAAGACGGTTGATCACAACCTGTCCCTGCTCAGGTGGACCGGGGCGTTCGCCCGCATGGACCTGAAGGTGCTGGTCGGTCCTTCGCGCAAGTCGTTCATCGGCAAGCTCTCGAACGATGCGTCGGAATCCCGTCGGCTGGGCGGCACGATCGCCGCCTGCCTGGCCGCGATGGAGGGCGGGGCAGAGATGGTCCGGGTTCACGATGTCGCCGAGGTCGCCCAGGCGATCCGGGTGGCTTCGGCCATCGGTTCCGCGAACGGTGAACCGGGCGGCGGCCCGGAGTAGATTCCCCTCATGCTTCAGGGAAATGACGGCGAAGTGATCATCCGCCTCGAGGGCGTGATCGCCCACACCAACCACGGGGTGACCGCAGCCGAACAGGAGGTCGGCCAGCGCATGGTCTTCGACCTCGAGATGGAACCGGCCGAATGCCGGGCCACCGCCACCGACGAGGTACTGGACACGGTCGACTACGGCGAGGTGACCGCCTGGCTGATCGAGTCGGCGATGGACACCCGCTACCGCACCCTCGAGAGGCTGGTGACGGTGCTGGCCGAGGGGTTGCTCGAGAATTTCCGGGTTGACGCCGTCCGGCTTCGGGCGACCAAGCCCGTGCCGCCGGTGCCGGTGACCATGGACGGCGCCTCGGTCGAGATCTTCCGTCGTCGCGATGAGTACTGATCGTCCGGTTTATCTCGGACTCGGTTCCAACATCGGCGACCGGTTCGGTTACCTGCGCGACGCGATCGGCCGGCTTGAAGGCAAGGGCCTGACCGTCGAGGCCGTTTCCTCCGCCTGGGAAACGGAACCGGTCGGCGAGATCCTCGACCAGCCTGATTTCCTAAACGCGGCAATCCGGGTCCGCAGCGGTCTCGAGCCGGAAGAGCTGCTTGACCTGCTCAAGCAGGTCGAAGCGGAACTCGGCCGCGAGACCGGCCTGCCAAGGCATTCACCACGGGTGATCGACATCGACCTGCTGCTCATGGGTGACCTCGAATTCGAGTCCGACCGGCTGAAGCTTCCGCACCGGGAAACCACCTCCCGCCGCTTCGTCCTCGCCCCGCTGCTCGAGCTCGACCCGGAACTCGCCCTGCCGGACGGAACCCGCCTGGCCGACGCCATGGCCACCCTTGAATCGGAGCTCGAAGGCGCCGAAGAGGGTCAGGGGATCCGACGGGCCGGACCCCTACTCGAAGAGTGAGGCCTGCCGGGCGGTTCCGGGCCGGCCGGTTCCTGAGCCGGGGTCTTCGTCATTGGTCGACACCGGTGGTCCCGATACACCCGGCGGGCGCATCGGCGGGCTCTCCCTTTCGCTGACCCGCCGCCGGCGGTAACGGCCCCGGGCGGCCGCGATGACGCGCTCCTGCTCGATCTTCGGCAGCCGGGACCGGCCGTCAAAAAGGCGCCCGTATTCGGGGAGCAGCTCCGGGCGCTCGGCCTCCAGCCAGTCGAAGAACACGGTCCGCGTCTCCTTGCGGAGGTTGAGTGCGATCGGGGTGACGAAGTCGGCGTCGGCATCGCTGGCCGCCTGGAGAATCGGTTCGATCTGATCCGGACGGTCGTTGATTCCGGGCATGATCGGGGCGATCAGGATGCCCGAGGGGATGCCCCGCCGCCTCAGCTCGGCCACGGCTTCCAGCCGGGCCTGCGGGCTCGGGGTGTGTGGTTCGGTCGCCCGCCAGGCCTTTTCGTCAACGGTCGGCACCGAGAGGTTCACTCCGGTCGGCCGGGCCTGGTTCATCCGTTCGAAGATCGGCAGGTCGGAGAGCACCAGCGGTGACTTGGTCAGGACCGAGACCGGGGTGTCGGCCTCATCGAGCGCTTCGAGCACGCCGCGGGTCAGCCGGTACCTGCTTTCGACCCATTGGTAGGGGTCGGTGTTGGTGCCGAGGGCGACCAGTTCGCGCTTCCATGAAGGTCGCGCGAGTTCGGCCCGGACCACCTCGGGGGCATTGACCTTGACCACGATCTCCCGATCGAAGTCCCGGCCCGCGTTGAAGCCGAGGTATGTGTGGGTGGGGCGGGCGAAGCAGTAGACGCAGGCGTGGCTGCAGCCGCGGTACGGGTTGACTGTCCAGCCGAAGCCGTAAGGGCCTTCCGGCACCCGGTTGAGGGCCGACTTGGCCCGGACTTCGTGGAACCTGATCCCCATCGCTTCCGGAGCCGAGAAGGTGCGTACCGGACCGAGCCCGGCGTCTTCCATCCCCGGCAAGGCCATTGCCGGGCCGGCCTTCGCCGGGCGCCCGTCGGCGGTTACCCGTTGCCCGTCCCATCGCACGAACATATGTTCGCATATCCGGCGACCCGGTTCGCTGATGCAACACCCTCTGCAAGTGTTTCAGTCAAATCGATAGTCTCACCGACATGTCCGACTCTTATGACTTTGCAGTCCGCCGCGACGACATGCGGGAAACCTCGGTTCTCGAGACTCCGGGAGCCGACCGGGAGATCGACGAAGGCCAGATCCTGCTCGAGGTCGACCACTTCTCGCTGACCGCCAACAACGTCACCTACGGTGCGATGGGCGAGGCGATGAACTACTGGGATTTCTATCCGGCCGAGGATGATTCACTGGGCCGGATCCCGGCCTGGGGATATGCCGACGTGGTGGTCTCGAAGGCCGAGGGAATCGAGGAAGGTGCCCGGGTCTTCGGGTACCTGCCGATGTCGACTCACGCCGTCCTCGAGCCGGGCCGGATCCGGGAGTCGGGTTTCACCGATATCACCGGTTTCCGCTCCGGGCTCCCGGCGGTCTACAACGAATACCGCCTGATCACCGGGGAGAAGGACGATGAACGGGAGCGGCTGGTTGCGATCTTCATGCCTCTCTACGGAACCTCGTGGCTTCTGGCCGACTGGCTGAATGAAGTCGATTTCGCCGGCGCCTCCCAGCTGGTTGCCTCCAGCGCTTCAAGCAAGACAGCGCTCGGTCTCGGCCACGCGCTGCAGGTCGATTTCGACAATCCGATCGAGACGGTGGGCCTGACCTCGCCCGGCAATCTCGAGTTCACCACGGGCACCGGGCACTGGGATGCGGTCGTCACCTATGACGACCTCGACAGCATCGACGCGGACACGCCGACCATCTACGTCGATTTCGGCGGCAACGCGAAGCTCAGGCACCGGATTCACAGTCACTTCGGTGACCGGCTCGTGGCCAGCGTTGCGGTCGGGATCGCTGACTGGGAATCGATGGTTCCGGAAGAAGGCGATTCTCTGCCCGGGCCCCAGCCGCAGTTCTTCTTCGCGCCCGACCGGGTCGTCAAGCGCAACGCCGACTGGGGGCAGGACGGCCTCGGCGAGCGCCTGGCCAAAAGCCAGGACCGTTTCACCGACCGCAGCCGCGAGTGGATGGAAGTTCAGACGGGAAGCGGACCGGATGCGATCCGGGAGTCCCTGCTCGCCCTGATGGACGGCAAGGTACCCCCGGATCGAGGCATCTCGGTCAATCCCTAGAACCCGTGGCCAAGGTGTCCCGAGGACGGAGTCTTGGCCACGGGTTCCAGGTCAGCCGCCGAGGATCGCGCCGACCAGGTTCGGCTTGAAGGGCTCGGTTCCGTTGACCAGCTGAATGCCGGCGAAGGCCGGCTCGTTGGCCTTGAGCCAGGTCAGTTCCTTCGCGAGGTCACCGACTCCGTTCGCGCCCACCGTGGGTGCGAGCTGCAGTGTGCTGAGCGTGCCGAAGGCCTGACCGCTGTTGTTCAGGAAGCCGCTGCCGGAGTCACCGGGGATGCCGGGGGTCAGGGTGTAGACGTTGTGGCTCCAGCCGCTGGCGTCATTGCTGAGAACGATGCCCTGCTTCGGGCTGAGCTGGCGGATGCCCTGGCGGAGCGACGAGTTGCCCCAGGAGTAGACGGTCGAGCCAAGTCCGCCCGGCGCACCAAGCCCGGTCGGTCCGCCGTAGCCGGGGACCGAGGGGTTGACGCCGGCGACGTCGGCCGGATTGATCCTGACCAGCGCGAAGTCATTGAAGGCGCAGGTCGAGGCGTCGGTCGTGCCTTTGGCCTGCATCGAATTCCACGAGCTGTAGGCGAGGGTGCCCGGCTGGCTGGCCCCGGTCACCTCGACCGCGGTGCCGATCGGCAGGGCGCCGGCCTGACAGCCATCGGTGTCGGTCGCCTCGCCGGTGCCGGAACAGTGAGCGGCCTGGCCGAGGTAGACGTCGGACCCGTTCTGGAAGACGAAGTTCGAGGTGCACTGGGCGCCCTCGGTCACGGTCTGGACGCCGGGGTGGACGGTCGCCGAAGCAGCCGGTGCCCAGGCCGACGAGGCCGCCGGGATGGTCAGGCCGGCCACAAGCGCCGCAAGGACAGAAACAAGCAGGTATCTCCATTTGTTCATGCGAGATCTACTACCCCATCGGGGTAGCCATAAACACTTCGTTTCTCATAAAGGGTCCGTGAGATGCAGTTGGTCAGCGAATATCGCCGACCAACTGCACTTCGATTCCCTCAGCCGAGACAGGCCCGGGCGGTGACCGCAGCGCTTCGGCCGTAACCACCACCGAAGAGGACCGCATGAACCAGCAGCGGCTGGAGCTGCCAGAAGCCGATCCGTTCCCGGTATCCGTCGGCCAGCGGCGCGACTTCCTCGTAGGCCGAATAGAAAGCGGGTCCGGGACTGCCGAAAAGCTCGAGCATCGCCAGGTCGAGTTCGCGGTGGCCGCCGTGAGCGGCCGGGTCGATCAGCCAGGGCCGGCCCTCGCTCCAGAGCAGGTTGCCGGACCAGAGGTCGCCGTGGACCCGGGCCGGGGGTTCGACCGGCCCGGCCAGACCGTCGGCCCGGTCGGCGACCTGCTCGATCACATCGCGATCCGAGGACCCGAGCGCGCCGTGCTCGTACGCCTCGCCGCCAAGGTGCCGCAGGCGGGCCGCATAGACCCCCGCGAACCCTTCCCCGGCCGGGACTGGATTCAGCGGCATCGCGGCCTCACCGAACCGGATCTCGTTCCCGGTGGCCCCCGGTGCCAACCGGTCGAATCCATCGGCACCTGCCTGATGGATGAGCGCCAGCCCGCGACCAAGCTCGGCCTCGTCAGCCCGTGGCCCGGGCTCGACCCAGTCGAGGATCAACCCCGGCTCGGTCTCGTCTTCGACAACCGCGATCACTTCAGGCACCGGCAGCGCCCCGACCTCACCGAGCCAACGAAGCCCGGCCGCCTCGTTCACAAACTCCGCCACCGACCCGCCGGGCCGGCTCTTGGCAAAGAACCGGTCTCCTTCAGCGGTCTCGATCCGCCACCCCCGATTGATGTCCCCGCCCCCACCGGGCAGGCAGGAGACGACGTCCGGATCGACGGCTTCCGATACCGACTGAGAGAAGGACATCTCAGCCAATCTGGAGCACCTGGGCGACCCGGCCCTGCTCGAGGTCGACCAGCAGGCTCAAGGCACGCACGTCCGTGTAAGGGGACCGGGTAGTTCCGATCTCCGGCTCTACGCGAGGCTCGCCTTCTTCGAGGATCACTCCTTCCTCGCCTTGCTTGCCGTACAGCTCCTCGATGTTCTCGATGGCGGGAATCGTGGCGCCAGACAGGTCGACCGGCTCGGCAAAATGGACATCGACTCCTCCTCCCAGGAGTTCCATGTTCGGACGGGACCAGGGGTAGGGCTTGCGCCACTCCACCTCATGGCCTTCCAGTAGTTCCTTCACGAGCGGATCGTTCCTGGCGATTCTCAGGATCTCGGCTTTCTGGTCCGCAGTGAGTTTCGCGGTTCGGGGTACACCGTCTGCAGCCAGCTTCACTTCGTCAAACGGATAGCCCGCGTCGTTCGGCCACTGTTTCGGTTCTTCTCCGCTGCCGCCGCAACCCGAAACCGCGAATGCCGATCCCGTCAGGGTGAAGGCGGCCACGATCAGGGTGACGCTCCGGCGGATGGGGAACCTCTCTTCTGATCGCAATGGCATTTCCTCTGGGTCCTGGATCCGGTCTCTGCTGCCGGTGGCAGTGATTCAGGTTACGGGCCGGAGAGATCGGGGGAGTAGCTTTGAAGAACAGACCTGAACGGAGGCGGAGATGAGTGATGCCGAGAAGATCGTGATCGTCGGGGCGAGCCTGGCCGGGGCGCGGGCGGCCGAAGGTGCGCGGGAGGCCGGATTCGAGGGCGAGATCGTGCTGATCGGGGACGAGCCCGAGCGGCCCTACGAACGGCCGCCGCTTTCGAAGGACTATCTGCGAGGCGAGAAGGACGACCTCGCCTGGGTCCATGAGGAGTCGTTCTATGCCGAACACGACATCGACCTGCGGACCTCGACCTTCGTCTCCGGGATCGA
>JAIBCJ010000025.1 GCA_019694145.1 Solirubrobacterales bacterium
TCTCCGAGTTCTTCGGGGTGAAGGCATCGATCCCGGGCGGGATGATGTGCGAGATGCCGTCCGGGAGCGCTTCCCAGACATAGGAGGGCCGGGAGAAGACGCAGGCATCCGCCTGGCCAACCTCGGCGGCGAGAAAATCCTGGGCCCGGACCGTCTGCTCGTTTGATTCGTCGACCCCGATGTGGCAGCGCCAGATCACGGTGGCGCCCCGATCACGGATCGCCGGCACCAGCCCGGCCGTCTGGGGGTCGTGGAGGATCACCACGTCATCCGGTGAAACCATCCCGGCCAGTTGCCGGCCGCTGTCGGCGAGCGACTCGACATAGAAGCGCTTCTCTGACTCTCCGAGCGGCCCGCCATCACCGGGGTCGCCGTGAAAACTGTTGTGGAGCCGCTTGGTCAGATGGAAGAAGGACGGGTCTTCCTGCAGGACTGCCCAGCGGGTGTCGACCCCGTCGTCGAGGACGTAGGGCAGGTAAGCCCGCAGCATTTCTGCCACGCCGCCGCCCCTCGCGGTCGAGTTGACGTTCCAGACGACCTTTCCTTCCAGACGCCCGCGGGCCCCGTCGGCCAGCTCGGCGATCGGATCGAAATCAGGCCCCAATAAATCACGGTAACGCTCGAGGGGCTGCGGACTGAGATGAACCTGTATCGGCCTGGCCATGCGGGCAGTCAACCAGACCGGAGGCAGAACGGGAGCGGGGGTGAGTGAAGCGGGAGGAATCGGGTACATGAGCCGACATGAGTTCGGAGTCGGGCACGGAGGAGCTGGGTCGGATACGGACCAGGATTCCGGCGCGTCTGGACCGGTTGCCGTGGAGCCGCTTTCACTGGATGGTGGTGATCGGGCTCGGAACCGTCTGGATCCTCGACGGGCTGGAAGTCACCCTGGTCGGGAGCATCGGCTCCCGACTGACCGAGCCCGGCAGCGGGCTGGCCTTAGGGGCCAGCCAGATCGGCACCGCCGCCGCGATCTACGTCGCGGGAGCGGTGCTCGGGGCGCTCTTCTTCGGCCAGCTCACCGATCGCTTCGGCCGCAAGAAGCTCTTCCTGATCACGCTGGCCGTCTACATCACCGCCACCATAGCTACGGCCTTCTCGTTTTCCGCCTGGTATTTCTACCTCTGCCGGTTCTTCACCGGCGCCGGAATCGGCGGTGAATACTCAGCCATCAACTCGGCGATCGACGAGCTGATCCCGGCCCGGGTGCGGGGAAGGGTCGACCTGATCATCAACGGCAGCTACTGGCTGGGGGCGGCGGCAGCCGCGCTGGGTTCGATCGTTCTGCTGGACACGGCCCTGTTTGCTGCCGACGTGGGGTGGAGGCTCGCCTTCGGCCTCGGCGCCACCTTCGGAGTCGCGATCCTGATCGTTCGCAGGCATGTGCCCGAGAGCCCTCGCTGGCTGTTCATCCACGGACGGGAGAAGGAAGCCGACCGGATCGTCAGCGACATCGAACGGGAAGTCGAACGCGAAACCGGCCGCCAGTCGCTGGAGGAGCCGGAAGAGATCATCGAGGTGGAACAACGCAAGACGATCTCCCTCGGGGAGGTCGCCTCGACCGCCTTTCGCAAGTACCCGAAACGAACAGCCCTGGGGCTCGCCCTGTTCGTCGGCCAGGCCTTTCTCTACAACGCGATCACCTTTGACCTCGGGACCCTGCTCGGCACGTTCTACGGTGTTGCCTCCGGCACCGTGCCGATCTTCATCGCGGTCTATGCCCTGAGCAATTTCGCCGGGCCACTGGTTCTGGGTCGCCTCTTTGACACGGTAGGCCGCAAGCCGATGATCGTGCTCACCTACGGGATCGCCGCCGCCGGCGGACTTGCCCTCGGCCTGCTGTTTACCCAGGACGGCTTCGACAAGTACTGGTTCATGGCGTTGCTGGTCACGATCTTCTTCTTCGCCTCGGCCGGGGCCAGCTCGGCCTACCTGACGGTGAGCGAGATCTTTCCGATGGAGACCCGGGCCCTGGCGATCGCCTTCTTCTACGCGGTCGGTACCGGCCTGGGCGGGATCGTCGGCCCGTTGCTCTTCGGCCACCTGATCGAAACCGGTGACCGGAGCACGATGGCGATCGGCTTCTATCTCGGCGCCGGAATAATGCTGATCGGTGCCCTGGCCGAACTGATCTTCGGGGTCAAAGCCGAAAAGCAGCCGCTAGAGCAGATCGCCAGGCCGCTGACCGCCACTTCGGATCAGGTGGAGGCCGAAAGCGGTCCAAAACGCGAACTTCCCCGCCGCCGTCGGACCGGCCGCTTCCGGCCCGGCCCGGGCACGCTCGTGATGGCCCGTGGCTACCCGCTTACCGCCGGTGACGAGGTCGAGGCCGCGGTTGAAGTGGAGGCGCTGGTCGCGATTCTGGCCGAGCAGGGCGAAATGAGCCGCGAGGAACTGGCCAGGAAGGCGGGCGCCAGGCAATGGGGTCCCGGCCGGTTCGGCTACGTGCTCGCCCAGGCTGTGGCCGGCGGCCGCGTGGTGCGCAGCGGCCGCCGGGTGAGCCTGCCCTCCGGCTGAACTACTTGAGGGTCCGGATCAGCTTCTTGTTGATGAATTCCTGGATGCCGTAGGTGCCCAGCTCGCGGCCGAAACCGGAACGCTTGACGCCACCGAAGGGAAGTTCGGCGCCGTCGAGGCCGACCCCGTTCACATAGACCATGCCGGTGTCGAGGTTCTCGGCTACCCGCCGGGCCTGTTCCGGATCGTCGGTGAAGACGTACGAACCCAGCCCGAACGGGGTGTCATTGGCGAGTTCGACCGCTTCGTCTTCACTCGCCACCTTGTAGACGGTGGCCACCGGCCCGAAGAACTCTTCCCGGTAGGCGTCGTTCTCGGGGGTGACTCCGGTCAGCACGGTGACCGGGAAGAAGTTCCCGTTCCGTTCGCCGCCGACGACAACTTCGGCGCCCTGGGCGACCGCGCGGTCAAGCTGGTCCTGGAGCCGTTCGGTCGCGGTGCTGGAAGAAAGCGGCCCGATCGCGGTTTCATCTGAGGCCGGATCACCCGGCTCGACCGACTTCATCTTCTCGGTGAAGCCGGCGAGGAAGTCGTCGTAGAGATCCTCGGTCACGATGAAGCGCTTGGCGGCGTTGCATGACTGCCCGGTGTTGTCGAGCCGGGCGTCGACCGCCGACTGGATCGCTTCCTCGAGATCCCCGGAGCCGAGCAGGATGAAGGGGTCTGAACCGCCGAGCTCGAGCACGACCTTCTTCAGGTTGCGGCCGGCGATTTCGGCGACGGCCGCGCCGGCCCGTTCGGAGCCGGTCAGCGACACGCCGCGGACCCGGGGATCGGCGATCGCGTCGGCAATCTGGTCGTTGGTCGCAAGGATGGTCTGGTAGGCCCCGGACGGAACCCCGGCGTCATCCATCATCTTTGCGATCGCTTCAGCCGATTCCGGACACTGCGGGGCCGGCTTGAGCAGGACGGGGTTGCCGACCGTGAGGTTCGGGCCGGCAAAACGGGCCACCTGGTAGTAGGGGAAGTTCCAGGGCATGATCCCGATCAGCGGACCCATCGCGGACTTGCGGATCAGGGCGTCGCCTTCACCGGCCAGAAGTTCGATCGGCTCGTCGGCCAGAAGCTTCTCGGCGTTGTCGGCGTAGAAGCCGTAGATGTCGCCACAGAAGTCGATCTCCCCGAGAGCCTGCTCGCGCGGCTTGCCCATCTCGCGGATGATGATGTCGGCCAGTTCCTCACGGCGCTCGACGTGAAGCTCGCCGACCCGGCGCACCGCCGCGGCCCGTTCCTCGATCGAACTGTTCTTCGACCAGTCCCGGAAGGCATCCTCGGCGGAAGCGATCGCTTCCTGGAGGCCGGCGTCCGAGATCGTCGGATACTCCTTCACGGTTTCGCCTGTTGCCGGGTTCACAACTGCGTAGTCGCTCATGAATCTCCAATCCTCGATTTGCGCCTTTGGCTGACACCTGAAGGTGTCTCACCGCAGACTATTGGTTGGCCGTTTCGGGTGAATCGGATTGGAGCGCGAGCACCGGGGTACTACCTGGTTGAAACCCAGAAGGAGGTAGCAATGACCGATCACAAGACAGACGAAGCCAAGGGCCGCGTGAAGGAAGCCGCGGGAGCAATCACCGACGACGATGAGCTCAAGAACGAAGGCAAGGCCGACCGGGCCGCTTCGTCGGTCAAGGAGAAGGTGGAAGACGCGGTGGACACGGTCAAGGAGAAACTGACCGGCAAGGACTGACCCGACGCCCCCGCGGCGGGGCGTAAGATCGGGGCATGTGCCGGAATATCAGGACCCTTTACAACTTCGAACCCGAGGCGACTGACGAAGAAGTGCGGGCCGCCTCCCTCCAGTACGTGAGGAAGATCAGCGGGTTCAACAAACCCTCCAGGGCCAACGAGGAAGCGTTCGACCGGGCGGTCGAAGAGATCGCCGCCGTCTCGGCGAGGCTGCTCGATTCGCTCGAGACTTCCGCACCGCCCAAGGACCGCGAGACCGAGGAGCGGAAGCGGCGGGAGCGGGCCGCAAAACGGTTCGCCGCAGCGTGAGCGCCGCCGACCTGCGGGACTGGCGTGACCGTGGCCGAATGGTCCCGGCGACGCCACTGGGCCACGAGGCCTTCCTGATCGATGAGGGGAACCCGGAAGCCCCGCCCGAATCGACCGTGGTGCTGCTGCACGGCTTCCCGGAATCCTCGTACTCGTATTCGGGTGCCTTCCCGCTGGTCTCCGGGGCCTTCGATCGGGTCGTCTCGTTCGACTTCATCGGCTTCGGCTTTTCGGCCAAGCCGGCTGACGGATTTGCCTATTCGCTGATCGAGCAGGCCGATGTCGCCCTGCGCCTGATCCGCGGGTCGGGCATCACCGGCTGCCACTTCGTGGCGCATGACATGGGGGACTCGGTGATGACCGAGATCCTTGCCCGCCTGAACGAGAACCGGCCGGACTGGTTCCGGGACGGGGCGCTCAGCGTCAGCTTCACCAACGGCAGCATGGTGCTGGGAGACGCCAAACTGCGGGTCGGGCAGAGGGCACTGGTCTCGCCGGCGGGGCGAATGCTCTCCCGGATCATGGACAGCCCGAAGATCTTCGAGAAGCAGGTCGTAAGCGCCCAGGGCAACGACCGCCTGACCGAAGAACAGATCCTTGACATGTATTCGGCCTCGACCTCGGGTGCGCCGCGCGGGCTGATGGCCGAGTTGATCGGTTACCTGCGCGAGCGCCGCCGTTTCGAGAAGTCACGGTGGCTGCCGGCGGTCCGGGACGGGGCGATGCCGATCCAGATTTGCTGGGGAGCCGACGATGCGGTGGCCCCGGTGGCGATCGCCCACCGGCTGAAGACCGAGGTGAAACCTTCCGCGAAGCTGACGATCGTCGACGGTCTCGGACATTTCGCCCAGATCCAGGATCCCGAAGCCTGGTTCAACGGGCTTTCTCCCTTCTGGTCCGAAATCGCCTGAGCGACCTAGCTCTCTTCCTGCTTCTGCCAGTACCGGTCGAGCCCCGACCACATTCCTTCGAAGGGCCCGGCCCGCCAATAGGTGTCCAGCGTTTCGTCATCGACCTGCCCCGATAGCCACTCGCGGATCCAGGCCGCAAGGCCCCCGGCATCGGTTTCCCGGGCCCGGGCTGCAAAGAGGTCGAGGGATTCGTGCATGCTTTCGATCTGATGCTCGACGTCGGTTGCCTGTCCGAAATGCTGAAAGGCAATGCGTTCGGGCTGCCAGGCTCGCACGATCTCGAGCGACTCGTGCCAGAGTGGCGGGTCGATGTCGGGCGGGGGTGTGGGAGGGAAAGCCGGCCCGCCGTTGATCCGCACGCCGGTCACGTCGCCGGTAAAGGCCGTGCGAGACGGCTCGTGGAAATAGCAGACGTGGTGCTTGGCGTGACCCGGCGTGTACTGGACCCGCCAGGGCCCGTCTGATTCGCCGCCCTTGAGCGTCCGGATGTTCGCATCGGGGACCGGCACGACCTCGCCCCACATCGCGTCGAAGTGCTGGCCAAAGACCTTGCGGGCACTGCTCACCAGCCGCTCGGGATCGATCATGTGCGGGGCTCCCGACTCGTGCACCCAGACCTCCACCTCGGGGAACTTCTCGACCAGCCGGCCGGTGGCGCCGGCGTGGTCGAAATGAATGTGCGTGAGCAGGATCGCCTGCGGAACCTCGTCGCCAAGAGCGTCCAGCAACCGGTCCACGGTCTTTTCCGCACCCGGATCAACGATTACTCCGTCGAAGAGGTGGGTTGCGATCGCCCCCGGCTGGTCGAAATGGAACAGGTCAACGGTTTCCGGGACATCGCTTCGCATGGCGCCGAAATTACCGGACGCCGAACGAATAATCTTTCCCCGTGGCGTCCGGAGGAAAAGCGAAGCTGGGGGTGAGGCTTGCCGCAATCGTTTCGCTGCCCCTGGCCCTTGCCCTCCTGACGCTTTCATCTGCCGGGATCGCTCCGGCCGACGCTGCCGGAGCCGGGTCCGTCGCGGCCCGCGAGCTGGCCGAGAAGTACGTCCCGGTGATGATGATCCGCAAGCAGGGCGAGAACCTCTGCGACACCAAGGTCGAGCAGTACCAGGTGATGACGGTCGACGCGTTGTTCGGCAACCCCGCTGTGAAGCTGATGCGGAACAACGGCAAGCAGGATTCCAGCCTGATCACCAGGGCACCGACCCTGAGAGACATCAGGAACCGGGGCGAGGAGGCCTACATCGACCTGCCCGGCGACCCGCTCGGAGAGACCTGCGTGTATGCGAAGGACTTCGACCGGATGCGGCGTGAAGGCCGGGCACCGGTCGCGGTCTACGCCCACATCGCCCGCGAAAAGGGACATTCCGGCCTGGCACTCCAGTACTGGTTCTACTGGTACTTCAACCAGTTCAACGATCTGCATGAAAGCGACTGGGAGGGCATGCAGATCACCTTTGATGCGAACACACCGGCCGGGGCGCTGAAGCAGGAGCCTCACGAGATGATCGTCTTCCAGCACGCCGGGGGAGAGCGGGCGAACTGGGATGACGCCAAGGTCGAAAAGGAAGGCAGCCACCCGGTCGTCTACCCGGCGGCCGGTTCCCATGCGACCTTCTACCAGTCGGCGATCTATCCCCAGAACGGCTCGCATGGATCGGGAGTGGGCTGCGACAACACCTCGGAGCCGCTGACCGAGCTCAGGCCGGTCCCGGTGCTCTTGCCGGAGCGGCCCACCGACCGCGGTGAATTCGCGTGGCTTTCCTTTGACGGGCGCTGGGGCCAGAAGGAGAAGAGCTTCAACAACGGCCCGACCGGCCCGCAGACCAAGACCCAGTGGGATGAGCCCTTCACCTGGATGGAAGCGCAGCGCTGGTCGAGCCCCCGGATGCCCGGCGGAGGGCTGGTCGGTCCGGAAGCGGTGAACGCCTTCTGCGGGGTGATCGAGAGCGTGACCGGCGTGATGAATCTGCAGCAGTCCGATCCGCTCGCGGCCTACCTGATAGCCGCGGCTTTCATCCTGATCGTCTTCTTCGTGTTCGGGTACTCGAAATGGCGTCCCGCGGGTGCCGATCGCCTTGAGCAAAAGCGCGCCTACGGACAGATCATGAACGCGAGCTTCAGGCTGTACTGGCGCCACCTGTCGGCCTTTGCGGTGCTGGGGGCGATCGCGATCCCGATCGTTGGCGGCACCCAGGCCCTCGGCGGGTGGCTGGGGGACATGTCCGGCGGGGACGGGTTGCTGCAGACGCTCTCCGACCTGGTCAACAGTTTTGGCCGGCCGGCGGCCCAGGCGCTGATCTCGGCCTTTCTGATCGTGTTCATCCGTGACCTGGTTCAGGGGCAGACCGCGACCGTGAGGACGGCGCTCGACGGCACCCGGGAACGGTTCTGGCGCGTCGTGATCGCAAAGATGCTCGCGATTGCCGGAGTGACCCTGCTTGCTCTGACCGTGATCGGAATTCCCTTCGCGGTCCGCTTCCTCGTCAACTGGACCTTCGTCCAGCAGGAGGTGATCTTCACCGACCTGTCGATCCGTGACTCCTTCCGGGCCAGCAGCGATCTGGTCCGCGGGCACTGGTGGCGAACGGTCCGGACCATGGTCCCGCTGCTCTTGCTGCTGACCGTGCTGGGACCGCTGCTTGGTCTCTTTCTGATCTTCACTCCCTTGCCGCTGCTTCTGGTCAACCTGATCGGATCGGTGGTCTTTGCGATCGCGATTCCGTTCACGACCGCCGGCACGACCCTGCTCTACTTCGATCTGCGAGCCCGCCAGCAGGAACACGGGGTGGTGCCGCGCCGCTCCTGGGCCGTCTGGCGACCGGCGACTTTCGGCCGGCCGGTCGGGCAGCCCACCGCCTGAAGCCTGCGCCGGGGCATCCAACCGGCGGTACCGCCTCTTGACATTTTGAGTATCACGATATATCGTTATGTATCGTGAGATATTCGAAACGAAAGGTTTTTCAGATGTTTGATTCAGATTTCGACCCGCGCGACCGCGGGCGATTCGAGGGTCGCTGCGGCGATCCCGGCTTCGGCCCCGCGGCCGGTGACGGCCAGCCGGGTTTCGGCCCGGAGACGGATTCGGGCCGGCGCCGCTACCGGCACGGGCCGGGAAGGGGCGGACCCCACGGTTTCGGCGGCGGCCACCATGGCCGGGGGCCTGGTCGCCCCGGACGCGGCAGGAGGGCCCGGCGAGGTGACATCCGGCAGGCGATCCTGCTGTTGCTCGAAGAGGAGCCCCGCAATGGCTACGGCCTGATGCAGGAGGTCGAAGAGCGAAGCGGCGGTGCCTGGCGTCCGAGCCCCGGCTCGGTCTACCCGGCGCTCTCCCAGCTCGAGGACGAAGGTCTGGTCGAGATGGCCGAATCCGAAGGCCGCAAGGACTTCTCCCTGACCGGCGCCGGCAGAGAATGGGTCGAGGAGCATCGCGAGGAGATCGGTTCTCCCTGGGATACCGAAGGCCGCGGGACTCCCCGGGAACTCGGTTCCCTGAGGAAGTCGACCCAGGCGCTGGCGATGGCCGCCAGGCAACTGGCCCATACCGGCACACCGGCCCAGCTCGAGGAAGCGCGAAAGCTCGTCGATGAAGCCCGGCGAAAGCTCTACGGGATCCTCGCCCAGAGCGAAGAGGAGCAGGAGCAGTCCTGAGCTTTCGCGGGCCGGCGATCTAGAAGAGTGAAAGCGTGGTGATTCCGTCGCCGATCAGTTTGGCGGCGATCACCACGCAGATCACGGCCATGATCACGCCGTTGTTGCGGGCCATGCTCTCCTTGAGCCTGGCCAGCATCGAATCGGCCCGGTCACCCATCAGGAAGTAGATCCCGACCGGGACGGCCGCCCCGATGCTGGCGATCAAGGCGTAGACCAGTACCGAAGTCAGCTGGTCGGCGCTGCCGGCGTCCACCTGCCCGATCGCGGTAGCGGCGGCCATGGTCAGGATCAGGTTCTTGGGATTGACCGCGCCGAGCAGAAAGGCGAGGCCGGTCGCACGAAGCGGCTTGATCGAATCGGCCTTGTCCATCCACTTCGGCAGCTCCGGGGTTTCGCCTGGAGCCGTTTTCTTCCCTCTCTGGCGATGGGCGACGACCAGCAGCAACAGGCCGAGAATGATCTTCGCGTAGCTGGTCCAGTCGGCGGGATGGCCCCCCGAGGCAGGGTCGGCCCCCAGGTTGAGCTGGAGCAGGACCCAGCAGGCGACCGCCAGGCCGATAAACCAGCCGACCAGGAATGCGAGACCGTTGCCGGCGCCGCGGCCGGAAGTCAGCATCACCACCGAGGCGATGATGCCGATCGGGCTGATCGCCACGCCGACGGCCAGGGGAAGTGTCTGTCCAACCGCCTCTCCCACGGCCACAGGATAACCCGCCCGATCGGAGCTCGCGGCTTTCGCCTGTAGGCTCGGCGGAAACCAGCAAGAAGGGAGCGCGATGGATTCAGAGAGTCAGGCTTTGCCGACCCTGAGGCAACAGGGCGACGTTTATCTGCTCGATCTCGGCGACGGAGAGAATCGGTTCAACCCGGATCGGAACTCCGTGATCGAGGAGCTGCTCGCGGAGGTCGAAGCGGCACCTGCGCCGCGGGCGCTGGTCACCGTGGCGAGTGGAAAGGTCTGGTCCAACGGCCTCGATCTCGAGTGGTTCCAGGCGCACCCGGATCGGGTCCAGGAAGCCCTCGATCAGACCGAGAGACTGTTCGCCGCCTTCCTCGGTGCCGGGATCCCGACCGTGGCAGCGATCCAGGGCCACTGCTTCGCGGGCGGGGCGATGCTTGCTCTCGCCCACGACTACCTGATCATGCGGGAAGACCGGGGGTATCTATGCCTGCCCGAAGCCGACCTTGGCCTGCCTTTCACTCCGGGCATGAACTCGCTGCTGCTCGACCGCCTTCCCCGCCGGACCGCGCACGAGGTGATGGTCACGGGGAGGCGGTACGGCGGGACCGACGCTGCCGCTGCCGGAATCGTCGACCAGGTGGCTTCCGAGGATCTGCTGGTCCCGGCGGCGATCGAAAGGGCGGCCGGCCAGGCACCGAAGAACCCGGAAACCCTCAGGGCGATCAAACGCCGGATCTACGAGCGAACGATCGAGCTGCTCGAAACTTCGCATCCCCTCGGGTCCTGACCGGGACGCCCGCGCGATCTGCCCGGGTAGGGTTCGCCCATGGCCGAAGAACCGGTAAGCAAGAACAAGGACGGCAGCAGGATCGGCTCCGATGAATACGTCACGCTGGCGCTCTGCATCATCGTGCCGATCATCGGGTTGCTCTTCGCCCTCTACTACCGCCAGCAGGGCGAGAAATGGGCCGGCCGAGCGATGGTCGTCGGCGTCGTCGCCCTGGTCGTCTGGCTCTGCCTGGTCTTCCTGATTTGAGCCGCGACTTCAGAGAGCTCCCGCCCGACCTGCCGGTTCCCGTCGATGACGGGGCCGCGGACCACCTCGAGGGGATGGCGTTCCCGGAGCTCAGCCTGAGGTCCACGAGCGGCGGGGAAGTGAGCCTGCCCTCGGCCTTCGGCGAGCGGGCCGTTCTCTTCACCTACCCGCGGACCGGCACCCCGGGGGAGCCGCTTCTGCCCGGCTGGGATGACATTCCCGGCGCCAGGGGTTGTACGCCTCAGTCCTGTGCCTACCGTGAAAACCTGGCCGGTTTCCGGTCGGCCGGGCTGGCCGTCTTCGGGTTGAGTGCCCAGACCGCCGAAGCCCATGCCGAGTTCCACGCGCGGGAATCGATTCCCTACGAGCTGATCAGTGATCCCGGACTGAAACTGGCCGAGACGCTGAGGCTGCCGACCTTTGCCATTTCCAGCCTCACCCTGTACCGGCGGCTGACCATGATCATCGAAGCGGGACAAATTGCGAAGGTCTTTTATCCCGTCTTCCCGCCGGATCAGGACGCTGCCACGGTGCTCGCCTGGCTGGCCGGGGACGACCTGGCGGAGACCTCTTGACATATACCCCATAGGGGTATAGGGTGTTCGACATGAGCACCCCGCTTCGACTTCTTCTCTACGGGCTTTCGGTCCTGGCCGTATTCGCAGTTTCCTTCGTCGCCGGCAAGGCCCTGATTCCGGAAGACACGGTTTCCGACTGGACCCGGCAGGCCGATGCCAGCTCGGCCGGGCATGAATCCATGGCGGGGGACCACGACGAAGCCCACGTCGGCGGGCTCTCGGTCGAGCAGGACGGCTACACGATTTCCCCGGTCAGTTCCCCCTCTGTGGCCGGCCAGCCGGGTGAGCTCTCCTTCCGGATCCTGGACCCGGAAGGGAAACCCCTGACCGGATACTCGAGCAATCACGAGAAGCAGCTTCACCTGATTACGGTTCGCCTTGACGGTGACCGGTTCAGGCACGTGCACCCCAGACTCGACCTGGCCTCCGGCACGTGGTCGATCCCCTGGTCATGGCCGGCCGGAGGGTCCTACCGGGTCTTCGCCGACTTCGTGCCGCAGGGATCCTCCCCGGATCAGGCTCTGACCCTGAGCCGCAGCGTCGAAGTGGGCGGCGAATTCATGCCCGAGCCGAAGCCGCTCAGCCGGACCGACTCGACCGGGGGCTTCAAGGCAACCCTTCGCGGCGAGCTCGAAGCCGGCTCGAGCAGCGAGTTGACCGCACACCTGACCCGCGGCGGCCGGCCGGTAACCGATCTGGAGCCGTACCTCGGCGCCTTCGGTCACCTGGTTGCCCTGCGCGAAGGTGACCTCGGTTACCTGCATGTTCACGCGGAAGATGGGACCGAGGGCAATCCGGTTCAGGGCCACGAACATGCCCACAGCCCGGAAACCGCCGGACCCGACATCGAGTTCGCGGCCGAAGCGCCGACTCCCGGCCGTTACCTGCTCTACCTCGATTTCAAGGTGGATGGCCGGGTACACACGGCGGAATTCGTACTGGAGGCAAAATGAGTGCCACGCGGACAGAGACCGGCGAAAGCCCCGACCCGATCACCCGGCGGGAACTAGATTTCGAGATCAGCGGGATGACCTGCGCCTCCTGCGCCGCGCGCATCGAGAGGAACCTGAACAGGCTGGACGGAATCGACGCCAGCGTCAACTACGCGACCGAGAAGGCCCGGGTGAAAGTGCCCGAGGGCCTGGCGCCCGAAGAAATCATCGCCGAGGTGGAGAAGACCGGCTACTCGGCCGCACTGCCGCCGGATTCCAATCAGGACGGGACCGGGCGTGACCATGCCGGTCATTCCGGCGGTCACGATCACGGCGGTATCGCGGGACCGGAAACCGATCGCGAAATCGAGGTCCTCCGCCAAAGGCTGATTGGCTCGATCCTGCTGGCAGTCCCGGTGATCGCGATGTCGATGTTCGAGGCGCTTCAGTTCGAATACTGGCAGTGGGCCTCGCTCGTCCTCGCCGCGCCCGTCGTCGTCTGGGCGGCCTGGCCGTTTCACCGGGCCACCCTCATGAACCTGCGCCACGGGGCGACCACCATGGACACCCTGGTGACGATCGGAATCAGCGCCGCTTTCTTCTGGTCGCTCTACGCGCTCTTCTTCGGTACCGCGGGCGAGCCGGGCATGACCCATCCCTTCGAGATCACCGTCGCTCCTTCCGACGGCGCCTCGAACATCTACCTCGAGGTCGCGGCGGGCGTGACCATGTTCCTGATCGCCGGACGCTACTTCGAGCTGCGCTCGAAGCGGAGGGCGAGCTCGGCCATGAACGCCCTGCTCGAGATGGGCGCGAAGGAAGCCTTCGTGATCAGGGACGGGGAGGAAGTTGCGGTCGCGATCGGGGACCTGGCGGTCGGTGACGAGTTCGTGGTTCGTCCCGGCGAGAAGGTGGCGACGGACGGTGTGGTGGTGTCGGGCAACTCGGCGATCGACGAGTCGATGCTGACCGGCGAGCCCGTCCCGAAAGAGGTTGGCGCCGGCGATGAAGTCGCCGGAGCGACCGTAAACGCGGGCGGCCGACTGACGGTCAGGGCGACCAGGGTCGGCGCCGACACCCAGCTGGCCCGCATGGCGAAGATGGTCGAGGATGCCCAGTCGGGCAAGGCACCGGTGCAGCGACTGGCCGACCGGATCTCGGCCTACTTCGTGCCGGCGGTGATCCTGATCGCGGCGGCTACGCTGGGAGCCTGGCTCGGGGCCGGTTTCCCCGCTGACGCCGCGTTCACGGCGGCGGTCGCGGTGCTGATCATCGCCTGCCCCTGCGCCCTTGGTCTGGCCACCCCGACTGCACTTCTGGTCGGCACCGGCCGCGGAGCCCGCATGGGCATCCTGATCAAGGGGCCGGAGGTTCTCGAATCGACCAGGCAGATCGACGCCGTCGTCCTGGACAAGACCGGAACCGTGACCGAAGGACGAATGGAATTGGTCGAGGTCATCACGGCCGAAGGGGTCGACCGCCGCGAACTGCTGGCGATCGCCGGAGCCCTCGAGAACTCCTCCGAGCACCCGATCGCGAAGGCGATCGCCCGGGTGGCAGCTGAAGAGACGGGAAAGCTGCCGCAGCCGGAGGGCTTCGCCAGCGTCGCCGGACGGGGAGTCCAGGGCGTGGTCGACGGTCACGCCGTGCTGGTCGGTCGCGAATCGCTGCTCAACGACTGGTCCCAGCATCTCCCGCCGGACCTGGCCGAAGCAAAGTCATCGAGGGAAGGCGAGGGCCGGACCGTTGTGATCGCCAGCTGGGACGGCGCACCACGCGGACTTGTGGTCGTAGCCGACACGGTCAAGCCGACCAGCCCCGAAGCGGTGAGTGAACTTCTCGAACTCGGCCTTGAACCGGTGCTGCTGACCGGTGACAACGAGGCCGCGGCCCGCGCAGTGGCGAAGGAGGTCGGGATCGACCGGGTGATCGCCGAGGTTCTGCCCGGCGAGAAGGTCGAAGTGATCAAGCGCCTTCAGGGTGAAGGCAAAGTCGTCGCGATGGTCGGCGACGGCGTCAACGACGCGCCCGCGCTCGCCCAGGCCGACCTCGGGCTCGCGATGGGCACCGGCACCGACGTGGCGATAGAGGCGGCTGACATAACCCTGGTCCGTGGGGATCTGAGGAGCGTGGGCGAGGCGATCCGGCTTTCCCGGCGTACTCTCGGCACGATCAAGGTGAACCTCTTCTGGGCTTTCGCCTACAACGTGGCGGCAATCCCGCTGGCGGCCTTCGGCCTGCTCAACCCGATGCTGGCCGGGGCGGCGATGGCCTTCTCCAGCGTCTTCGTGGTGGGTAACAGCCTGCGGCTGAGATCGTTCGGGCGGGGCAGGGAGGAACCGGCCGGCAACATCGAGAAAGGAACGGGCAATGGCCGATAGCAACGGAAACACCCACGGGTACGTTCACGACAAGGAGCGGTATCTGGCTCGCCTGAAACGAATCGAAGGCCAGGCTCGCGGCATCCACCGGATGATCGAGGAGGACAAGTACTGCATCGACATCCTCACCCAGATCTCGGCGCTTACCTCGGCCCTGGAAGGAGTGGCGATCGGCCTGCTCGACGAGCACATGAAGCACTGCGTGGTTGACGCGGCGAGGGAGGGAGGCCCGGAAGCCGAGGCGAAGATCAAGGAAGCCTCCGACGCGATCGCCCGCCTGGTCAGGTCGTGAAATCGGTCGCGACCGGCCCTTGCCTCACTGCTTCGAAATTGAGGCCGGGCGCAGCAGCGGATATCATCACGGGCTCCGACCAATCAACAGGGGGTATTCAATGAAGTTCAGGGAGACCGCAATCAAGGCGCTGGTGCTGATCGGTGCCGTCGCAACCTGTCTCGCGTTTACCGTTCCGGCCACCTCGGCCAGGTCCTCCAAGCCTCCGGTCTTCTGGATCGACCTCTCCGGAACCGCCCAGCAGCATCCCGACTTCGTTTTCTTCTCGGCGAATGCCGGCTCCCAGGTCAATCACCTCAAGTGGACCGGCTGGGGCAAGAACCGCGCGGTCGGCCGCGGCCACTACTACGTGACCTCGCCGCCGATCCCCGGTGAAAAGAACCCGGAAGGCGCGGCGCGGATCGTCGTCTGGAAGCCGGTCAAGTGCGTCCCGGATTTCGGCAATCGCGAGGGCAAGACGATTCACATCTATAAGCACGCGAGGATGCTGCGACCCGTTTCCGGGGGAGGGCGCAAGTGGATCGACATCTCCGCCTTCGCCGGCGCGGCCACCTGCAGGTAGGTTCAGGCGCCACTCAGCGCAGTCGCTGCGGCAAAACCGACAACCGTGAGAAGGCCGGCAACATTGCCGGCCTTTTCTCTTGCTTCGGGAATCATCGAGTCGATCATCATCACCAGCAGGGCGCCGGCGGCGAAACCATCCAGGCAGGCCTGGAGTTCGTTCGAGATGAAATCGGCGAGCAGGTAACCGACCGCCGCAGCGATCGCGCAGGCAATCGCGATCAGGATGAACAGCCGGAGTACGTACGCCCGCGAGGCACCCGCCCGCTCCATGTCGGCGGCGGAACCGATTCCCTCCGGCAGGTTTGAAACGAAGATCGCCATCAGCAGGGCCAGGCTGATCCCGGATCCGGAAACGATGCCGATACCCAGCACCAGCTGTTCCGGAATCCCGTCGAGGAAGGACCCGAGGGCAAGGTCCCGGCCGCTGGCTGACGAATCGGCCCTTTCGCCGGGCCGGGGCCGGTCGATGAAACGGCTCGCAAGGTAGTAGGCAAGCGCTCCAACCGCGAGACCGGCGCCGACCGATGGCGGGCTGCCGATGTCCAGGCCCTCGCCGGCCAGGCTGAAACTGACCGCGCTGATCAGCGCACCAGCGCCAAAGGCAAGCACGGACCCGACCAGGCGGTCGGACCAGGGCCGCGCGAACGCGAGCAGAACGCCGAGAACCAGAGAAGACGCGGCAACGGCACCCCAGCCGATCGCCTCGATCATCGGAAAGTCTCCGCCACGGCCATCGGCGGGGACTCTAGACGGGTGCGGCGGATACCGAACCCGGGCCCGGGGTCAGTTCTGCTGGCCTGCCTCGGAGGTCTTCGGCGGACCCGGCTCTTTCCCGGAATCTTCGGGACCGGTCTCCTCGGCCACTACCGCTCCGCCCAGGAAGGCAAAGGCGAGAATGCCGGCCGGGACCAGAAGCAGGACTGCGAAGAACGGCGATCCGAATACGGAGAGAGCCGCGACGAGGAAAACGAGTCCAATAGCGATGCCAACTTTGACCATCGACGCCTTTCCGGCCCGCCGCGAAATCGCGACCGGCCAACTTTCGGGAACGCTTCGGCAGGTACCCGACACCGGATCTCCCAATCTTTGAGTTTGGACGCTCCGGCTGGGGGTACGCCTCTAGTTGAACTCCGCCACAGCGGTCGGCGGAGGGGCAAACCACCCAGACAGGAGGCAGGAGATGAGCAAGACAGCACGGGAAGTAATGACCGGCGGTGCCGAATGCATCGGCGAGTCGGAGAGCATCACTCGCGCCGCCACGCGGATGGCCGAACTTGATGTGGGATCGATGCCGATTTGCGGCGAAGACGACCGCCTGAAGGGAATGCTGACCGACCGCGACATCGTCGTGAAGGTGATCGCGGAAGGAAAGGATCCCGACGAGGTGACCGCCGGCGAGTTTGGTCAGGGTAAGCCCGTCACCGTCGGAGCCGACGACTCGGTTGAAGTCGCGATCGAGACCATGAAGGAGCACGCGGTAAGGCGGCTCCCGGTGATCGACGGACATGAACTGATCGGAATCGTGAGTCAGGGTGACCTCGCCTGTGAGGTCTCCGAGAAGGCGGCCGGGGATCTCGTGGAAGCGATTTCCTCCGCACCCTGACCCGCCCGGGGCGTCGCCGTGGCAAGGGCGGCGCCCCAATCCTTGACTCCCTCTCCCGGGTCAGCCGGGCAGCTTCTGCTTTAGCTCGAGGATGGCGCCGAACGGATCGGTGCCGCTTATCCTGCGAAGCACTTCCGCGGGCCCGAAGCGGAGCAGCGAGTCGTCCGAGCGGTCGAGCGCCTGCTCGAGTCGCTCCCAGCCGACGGGCATCGAAACCGACGGGGTGCTCCTGGCCCGCATGGAGTACACCGAGACGGTGGTCTTGTGTTCGGAGTTCTGGCTCCAGTCGATCAGGATCTTTCCCTTGCGCAGGCTTTTCGTCATCCGCGAAACGATCTGGTCCGGCAATTCCTGTTCGAAGGCCCGGGCCAGTGAATGAGCGAAACCTCCGGTCCGGTCGTAGCTGGCCCGCCCGTTGAGCGGAACGTAAACCTGGATTCCCTTTGAGCCCGAGACCTTCGCCAGCGAGACGAGATCCTGGCCGGCGAGCGTGTCGTGGATCAGCAAGGCAGTCTCGGCACAATCGAGGATGTCAGCCGGCGGGCCCGGGTCGAGGTCGAAGACCATGAAGTCCGGCGTCTTCCGGCGCCTGGCCCGGGCCAGTGAAACATGGAGTTCGATGCATCCCAGGTTCGCCATCCAGACGAGGGTGGCGACGTCGTTGACCAGGCAGTAGTCAACCCGCCCCTTCGAGGATGAGCTGCTCTCGATCGAGGCAGTCTTGACCCAGCCGGGGCGATGGTCGGGACAATGCTTCTCCCAGAAGCCTTCGCTTTCGACCCCGTCGGGGAACCTACGCATGGTGACGGGACGGTCGCGGAGATGGGGGAGGAGCAAGGGGGCCACGGCGGCGTAGTAGTCGATCAGGTCGCCCTTTGTGAAACCGGTCTCCGGGTAGAGCACCCGGTCGAGATTCGTCAGCCTGAGTTCCCTGCCGTCGATCTCGATCGATGCCTTGCCCGGGCCCCCGGTGACCGCCGAGGTGAGTCGTTCGCTGCGCTTCCAGCCGAAGGTCATGCCGGCTCCTCCCGGACAACTTCCCGAGGCGACTTGTCCGGCCTGAACCCGACGAAGACCGGATTCCGCAGTCGTCCTTCGCGGGTCCACTCGGTGAACCTGACCTCGATCACCAGTTCCGGTTCACACCAGCCGGCGCCCCGGGGTATCGAGGCAGCGTCTTCCGCGACGAACGGGGAGTCGACCCGGGCCGAAGCAGAAAGGGTCGCGAAGAGTTCGGCCAGCAGTTCGTCACCCATTCCGGTGCCGACCCTGCCGGCCAGCCGGAGTTCGGAGTTGCCGTCGTAGTAGCCGACCAGGAGCGAACCCAGCGAACCGGAACGGTGACCCTTGCCGGGCAGCCAGCCGCCAATCACGAACTCCTGCCGTTTGACGTGCTTGACCTTGAGCCAGTAGTTCGTCCGTCGGCCCGACACATAGGGGCTGTCGGGATCCTTGGCGACAACCCCTTCGAGCCCGAGTGCGGCCGTGGCTTCGAGCACCTCGTTCAGCTCTCCGGCGAGCCGTTCCGGGACCGACCAGGTCGGGCCCGTTAGACCGAGAGCCTCCAGCCGCGCGCGGCGTTCGAGGTAGGGCATCGGCCTGAGGTCGGTGCCGTCGGCCCAGAGCAGGTCGAAGATCATGAAATGCGCTTCGAGTTGACGCTCGCGTCGGGACTGCATCAACTGGAAGTCCGGCCGGCCATCCTCGTCAACTACCACCAGCTCGCCGTCGAGGACCAGGCCGCGGGCGCGGGAGTCGGAACCGAGCGGCTTGATTTCGGGAAAGTCGGCGCCGATCTCGTTGAGCCTCCGGCCCTGGAGTTTCAGGCCTCCGGAACAGAAGGCGATGGCCCGGTAACCGTCCCACTTGACTTCAAAGTTCCAGGCGACCCCCTTGCCGGGATCGCCGAGCCGGGCTTTCATGGGTTCGATTGGACCGGGCAACATCGCTTGCATCATGTCTACCGAATACCCGCGATGGTGTGGATGAAGCGGTTCGCGGGTACGCTCACCGCATGGCGTTGCGGTCAATCTGGAACGGAACCATCTCCTTCGGGCTGGTCAAGGTCCCGATCAAACTGTACTCTGCGACCGAACCGAAGGGAATCGCCTTTCGCGAGATTCACGTGAAGGACAATTCGCTGCTGCAGCACCGCCGGGTCTGCAAGGCGGAGGGCAGGGAAGTTGACCGAAGCGAGATCGCCAAGGGCTATGAGGTGCGCCCCGACCAGTACGTCGTGCTGGAGAGTGATGAGGTAAAGGCGGCGGCCGGCGAGCGGCCGAAGACGATCGAGATCGAGGAGTTCGTCGATGTCGAGGCGATCGATCCCTTCTACTTCAACAAGTCCTACTTCATGGGTGTGCGGGATGTGGACGAGCCTTACGCGCTGCTTGTCGCGGCACTCCGGGACAGCGGCAAGGCAGGGATCGGCCGGTTTACCTTCCACAACCGCGAGTACCTGGTCGCCCTTCACGCCGAGGAGGACAGGCTGGTGCTCCACACACTGCGGTACGCCGAGGAGATCATCGAGCCGGGTGACCTCGACCTGCCGGACGGCGGCAAGAAGCCGACCCGCAAGGAAGTCGAGCTGGCGCGCCGGCTGGTCGAGGGACTGACCGAGGACTTCGACCCCGGCGAGTACCAGGACGAGTACCGCGCGTCCGTGATGGATCTGATCGAGCGGAAGGCCGAGGGCAAGAAGCCGAAGAAGAAGCGGGCCCGCAAGCGTGAGGAGACCGGGGACCTTTCCAAGGCGCTCGAAAAGAGCCTCGCCGCGCAGGGGAGTCGTTCCTGATGCCGCGACCACTCTGGAAGGGGACGATTTCGTTCGGCCTGGTCAGCGTGCCGGTCGAGATGTGGTCGGCGATCCGGGACCGCAACATCAGGTTCCGTGAAATCCACGTGGAAGACGGTTCGCCGGTCAGGCACGTGCGCTACTGCGCCGAAGAAGGCAAACCGGTCGATCCCTCGGAAGTCGGTCGTGCCTACGAACTCGATGACGGCCGCCTGGTCCGGATCACCGACGAGGAACTGGAGGGACTCGAACCGGAGAAGACACAGACCATCGAGATCGAATCCTTCGCCCCGCGCGCCCAGGTCGAACCGCTCCGCTTTGACCGGCCGTACAACCTGATTCCCGGCAACCAGACCGTGGGCACGATCCGTGCGTACCGTCTCCTGGTCGAGGCGATGGCAGAAAGCGACCTGCTTGCGTTGGGCAAGTTCGTGATGCGGGGACGGGAGTACCTGGCCGCGATCCGGGTCCGGGAAAATGTTCTCACGCTCTCGACGATGCATTTCCCGGCCGAGATTCGATCTACGGAGGACGTGCCGGGACCGGCGAAGAAAGCGGACAAGGAGGCGGTCAAGGACGCCGTCGCGGTGATCGAGGAACGCTCCGTCGAATGGGATCCCGGCAAGTATCCGAACGAACATCGTGAGCGGCTGATGGCAGTGATCAGGAAGAAGGACAAGGGCCGGAAGATCAAGGCTCCCGCTCCCGTCGCCGAAGAGCGGCCGACCGGTGCCCCGGATCTGATGGCCGCCCTGAAGAAGACCCTGGCGGAATCCCGCAGCAAGCGCAGGAAGCCGCGCGACCTCGCCCGGCTCTCAAAGGAGGAGCTTTACGAGATGGCCTCCGAACGAGGCCTCAAGGGCCGCTCCTCGATGAACAAGCAGCAGCTGCTCAAGGCGCTCCGCGCCAACCGCTAGAAGGTCAGCCCGACCAGGCTCCTTCGAGGGAACGGGCGGCGGTGAGCAGGTTCCTGGCTGCAGTCTTCCCGGTCTCGTGGGACCAGTCGTGCCCGGCTTCATTCGAAAGGTAGTCATCACCCGGTCCGGGACCCCGGTTCCAGTAGGTCCATGCCTGACCGGGAATCGTGTAGCCGATGTCGATCAGGCTGCCGGAGATCTCGCTGATCACATGATGCGCGCCGTCTTCATTCCCGGTCACCACCACGCCGGCGACCCGGCCGTAGGCAAACGGAACGCCTTCATCGTCGGTCTCGCTGATCAGCGCGTCCATTCGTTCCAGCACCCGCTTGGCGACGCTCGAAGGCTGACCGAGCCAGGTCGGCGTCGCGATGATCAGGATCTGCGCCGCGCGGACCCGGTCGAGCACTGCAGGCCAGCCGTCACCTTCGCCTTCATCGTTGCTGACTCCGGGAAGGATGTTGTGGTCCACCGCCCGGACCAGGTCGGTCTCGACCCCGGCCTGCTGGATTTCGTCGGCGACCACGGTTGCCAGGGCTTCGGTGTTTGAGGTGGCCGGACTGGCCTTCAGGGTGCAGTTGATGGTCAACGCTTTCATTCCCGGCCGGTACCCCTGCCGGGAAGGCCAAAACGTGCCGCCACCAGAATCAGGGCGGGTCCGGACGCGGATCCAGGGTTGACCGGGGGCCGAACGGGTAACCGGTAATTGAACCCACAAGAGGAGAAACGATGAGCCAGGAACAGATGAATCAGAAGCTGAAGGACAAGCGTGTGGCGATCCTCGTGGCCAACGAGGGCGTCGAGGAAATCGAACTGAAGGGGCCGCTGCAGGCGCTGAGGGACGCCGGAGCGGAAGTTGACCTGGTCGCACCCGAGGAGGGTCAGGTCCAGGCCTTCAATCACCTCGACAAGGGAAGTCCCTTCACCGTGGACCGGACCGTTTCCGAGGTTTCGAGT
>JAIBCJ010000119.1 GCA_019694145.1 Solirubrobacterales bacterium
AGATGCTGTTTGTCGGCGATATTTGCCGACAAACAGCATCTCGCGAAATGCCAACACCACCAACCCTGAGCGGGTCGTGCACAGGGGCCTCCAGCCGTTCGCTGGCAAGGAGACAGGCCGGAAATGACCGCGATAGTACGCGGGTACGTGAGCTGTCGTTTCCGGCCGCCGACGAAGTCAGCGTGCGGCTGGTGGGTCCTGGGCGCGTTGCCCGGGGGCTTCTAGTTGTCGGAGCCGATTCGATCCCAGACGTACAACTCGACCGCCTCGTTGGCGAGGTCGAGGAGACGTTCCGGGGAGAGCCAGCCGACCACCGTTTCGAGGGCGAGCTCCTCGGTCAGGCCGTCTTCGAGGACTTCTTCCCCGCGGAAGCCGGCCGCCAGCTTCAGGGCCTCCCGGCGGTGCTCGCCGAGCGAACCGAAGGCGCCCATCAGGAAGTCGCGGTTGGGAACCGGCTGGCCCAGGTCCATCGAGCCGTGCCAGGCGGCGAGCAGGGAGAGGTCATCCTGGTCGAGGTCGGCGAGGGCACGGGCGTACTGGGCCTCGAGTTCCTCTTCGGGGATCTCGTCCACCCATGCACGCAGAGCCTCCCCGAGGATCTGGCGACGGGCCTCGCGGCCAACCGATTCCGAAATGACGTGAATCGCATCAGCCGGATCGACGAAACAGAGTGACATGTTGGGCCGCCTCGGGGTTGCTTACTCGGACAACCGTGAAGATAGAGATGCCACAGGACGCAAAAAATGTTGCAGAACCTCGCAATTTGCGGGAGGGCAAGCGGAAAACGAACCTTTCCGCAAAGCCGGCGATGTCAGAAAACGCCCGCCGCTCCCGACCATAAAGTTGCCCCGTGCCCCTGACTATCATCAAAGGCCCCCCGAACTCCGGCCGGACCGAACTCGTCCGCGAGCGCTTCGAGTCCCGGATCGCCGACGATCCCGTCCTCGTCGTGCCCTCCACCGACGACATCTTCGGCTGGGAGCGACGCCTGACCCGCGGAAGCGGAGCCTTCCTCGGGGGAACGGTGGTCCACTTCAAGGACCTGATCGAACTCATCCTCGGAGATGGATCGGCGGCACGCAGCTTTGAGAAGGGGAGCGACGTCGCCTGCCCCCTTCGTCGTCGCGCGCTCGCTACCGACGCCATCCACGCGGGCTGGCCTGCGATCGCCGGCCGGCTGGAAGATCAGCCCGGGCTGGTCGACTCGGCGCTTCAGGTAATCGACGAGTTCCGGGCCGCCCTGATTTCCCCGAAGGAGTTCGATGATCCTGCCATTTCCGATCTGGCCGGACCTGCCGCGGGGGTCTTCCGCCTCTACCTGGACGGACTGCACGAGGCCGGACTGACCGATCTGCCCGAGAGGTCCGTGCTGGCTACGACTCATTCACTCGATTCGTGGGAAGGTCGTCCCGTATTCGTCGCCGGCTTCGATGACCTGACCCGGCAGCAGCTCGATCTCCTCCGCCGCCTCTCCGGAAAGACCGACGTGACGATCGCGATCACGCACGAGCAGGGCAACGAGGCGATGGCGATCACCGAGAGCCTGCTGGGACGACTCAGGGAGATCGGGGGGACGGTGGAAAGGGAAACCGAACGTCCCGCGGAGCAAGCCGACCACGAAGGCCTGCTGGTCGAGCTCGAGCGAAGCTTCCTCGACCCCGGGAAAGCCGGAACGATCAAGCCCGGTGGCGCCCTCAGACTGATCGAGGCCTCGGGGCGCCGCGGGGAAGCCGAAGCGATCGGCGCGGAGATCGCGCGCCTGGTCAGCAACGGGACCGATCCCGGAGAGATCGCGATCGCCATCGACGCTCCGGCGACCAACGGGACCGCGCTTCTGGAGGTGCTCACCGAGTACGAGATCCCGGCGATGCTCGAAGCCGAAACGACGGCACCGGAATCGGCGATCGGCCAGTCCGCGATCAACTTCCTCCTGGCCACCGCCCGGAACGGACCCGCCGACCGGCTGTTCGCATGGCTGAGAGGCCCGCTCGGTCTCGACCCTGACCTGATTGACCAGCTCGAGTTCAGGGCGGTTCGCTCGGGCACCGAGAGCGCGCGGGAAGTGATCGCAGCGATGAACCCGGCTCAGCGCCGCGGGCTGCCTGGCCTCGCCGAGGGCGAGAACGGAGACCCGTCCGAGGCGGTCAGATCGGTTGTGCGACACGGAGCAAGGGTTTTGCTGGCCGAGCGGCAGGATTCGATCCCTGCCTCTTCGATCGCCACCGAGACCCAGATGGCGAGTGCGATCAGCCGTGCCTGCGACGAGCTGGAAGGGATTCACGGCGACCATCTCTCGGCCCGGATCCTGATTGATGCCCTGGCTAGCGGGTCGGTCAAGACCTGGGCCGTGCCGACCGCACACACGGTGAGGATCGGCAGCCCGTACGCAATGCGGGCAAAAAGGGTCGAATACCTGTTCATCGCTTCGCTTCAGGAGAAGGATCTCGGTGGCGATCAGAGCAGCCCCCTCATCTCGAACGAAGCCCGCTCGGCGCTGGGCATGCCGGAGCTGGCCGATCAGGAAGAGCAGGAGACCTATCTCTTCTATTCCTGCCTCGCGGTCCCGACTCGCGGCCTCTGGCTCTCCCATCGGGTGGCCGACGTCCACGGCAAGTCTGAATTTCCCTCGGCGATGATCGGGGAGGTGACGCGTCTCTTCGAAGGCGAAGGGGCCGGCCTCGACCTGATCCGGCGATCGAGCTCGGACATCATCTTTCCCGTCGCCGATTCACCCAGCCGGCACGAGTGGGCGATCTCGATCGCCGCCGCCGGCGAAGCAGTGGACCCGCTCGGCTCGGACGCGGCGAAGGAAGTCGTCCTCGAGGTCGGACGGTCGCGTGAAGTCGAAGCATCCACCTCGACCCTGGGTGACATCGATTCCCCTGCGGCTGCTGCCGCGCTCGCCGAACGGAACGTTTTCTCGGCGACCGCCCTTGAGGCGTTCATCGAATGTCCCTACCGATGGTTCTTCGAGCGGGCGATGAATCCGGTGCGATTCGGACCGGAGCCCGAACCCCTGGCGAAGGGCAACCTCGTGCACGAGGTTCTGGCCGCTCTCTACTCCTCGCGTCGGGCAACGATCCCGAATGGCGACGACATCGAGGACTGGATCGCCGCGGCGCGAACGCTCGTGGACGAATTGTCCGGGCAATGCGACCTGGGCGGAGATTCGGCCCGACACCGGATTCAGCGCCGGCAGGTCTCGATCGAGATCGAACGATTCCTGCGCCGCGAGGCGGAACGGGAAACCGCTTTCAGGCCGGTCGATCTGGAGCGGATGTTCGGCTTCGAAAGGGAGGATTCGCTGCCGCCGCTCGAGTTCGACGGCTGGAAACTGAGGGGGAAGATCGACCGGATCGACCAGGACGCCACCGGACGGGGGATCGTCTTCGACTACAAGTCAGGCTCGTCTTCCTACAAGTCGCGGGCCGAACTGAAACGCGAAGGCAAGGTCCAGCTCCCGCTCTACCTTCGGGCCCTCGAAGTGCTCTGGGACCTGGACCCTGCGGCCGGACTCTACGTGCCGATCTTCGCCGCGAAGCACCAGCCGCGAGGACTGGTTTCCGAAGCGGCAAGCCCCGACCTGAAGGATCTGAATCCGGTTTCGAAGGACTTCGTGGAAGATCTGCCGGAGGAGATCCAGCAGGATGTCGAACAGGCTGCCGAAGCCGCCTGGAAGATTCTCCACGGCCAGATCGCGCACGATCCGACCGAGTGCATCAATCACTTCTCGCATGCGGGAGTTCCCGACTGGAACCCCGACGTCGAAGAGAACTTCACCGGAGCGACCTTTCGATGGCCCTGACTTCGGAACAGAAAACGGCGATCGACTGCGACGACCGGGACATCCTGCTGCAGGCCGGTGCCGGTTCGGGCAAGACGAGCACGACCGTAAATCGTTACGAGCGGCTGCTGACCGGAGTTCGGACCGATGGCAGGACTTCCGAGGTTCTGGAGCCGTCGGCGATCCTGGTCTTCACCTTCACCGACAAGGCCGCGGGGGAGCTTCGGGAGCGCATTCGCCGCCTCAGGGAATCGGGCGGCCGTGAATTTTCGATGGGTTCGATCTGGGTCGGGACCTTTCACTCGATCTGTGCCCGCATCCTCCGGGCACATCCGGTCGCCGCCGGGGTCGATCCGGCTTTCGACGTGATCGATGACGTGGTCGCCGCAAGGCTCAAGGAGTCCGCATACGAGGCGGGGCTTGAGCAGACTTGCGAGGTGGAAGGGGCGATCGAGCTGCTCTCCCGCTTCAATCAGAACACCCTCAAGTGGGGGATTCAGGCCGCCTACGAACGGCTGCGGGCGGCCGGGGAGTTCGATCCCAGGCTTCCGGACCCGCCGGAACCCCGTCCGCTGGAGACGATTCAACTGGAGGTCCTGAAAGTGGCTCTCCGCGCGAGGGGCGATTCGAGCCTCACCGCGTCATACAAGACGAAAATCGGGAACCTGATCGATTACCTCGAAGCGACCGACCCGCCTGACTTCTGTTTCGACGGGCTCGACGGGGTGGATTTCTACAAGACGAGGTCCAAGAAGATTCCCGAGCTCTGTGATGCCTTCCGGGAGGCCAAGACGGAACTGCTCACCCGCGAGCTTGGCCCGCAGTACTGGGATCTCCTCTCGAACCTGCTTTCCAACTACGGCACCGCCTACGACCGGGCCAAGGACCGGCGCGGGGGGCTCGATTTCGAGGACCTACAGCTCAAGACTCTCGATCTGCTCCTTAGGCGCGAGGTGATCGCGGATTCCTACCGCGAGCAGTTCGCCGAGATCATGGTCGACGAGTTCCAGGACACGAACCGCCTGCAGATGGATCTGATCGACAAGCTCCGTGGCGAAGAGACGACCCTGTTCACGGTCGGCGACGAGATGCAGGCGATTTACGGATTCCGCTATGCCGACGTCGAGCTCTACCGGCAGCGGCGTGCCGGCATCTCGTTCCGGCTTCCCGCCGATGCCGAACGCCGCGCGGCCGGTGAGCGGGACCGGGTCACTTTCGAGGTCACGACTCTCCCGCTGAGCGCAAACTTCCGCTCCCAGGCCCCGGTGATCGGTGCGGTCAACGAGCTCGGCAACCAGTTCGAATCACTAATCGAGGGCATCAGGACCGACGATGAACCGGGCGGAGAGACCGGTGGCACCCGCCACGAGTTCGAGCATCTCAGGGTCGGCTGGTCACCGCCGGAGCCGGGCTCCGGGCCGGCCCCGCCCCCCGAACCGAAGGTCGAGATCCTTCTGACCAAAGCCAAGGCCTGGCAGCAGGTTGATCTCGGACCGCTCTCACCGGCGCCGACCGGAGACCAGTACATGACCGAGAGCCGCGGGCAGCACGAAGCCGAAGCGCTGGCCCTGGCCCGTCACATTCGCAAGGCCGTAGACGACGGGATACCGCCCGGCGACATCGTCGTTCTGCTCAGGACCAAGACGAGAATGTGGCTCTTCGAAGCCGCGCTCAAGCAGGCCGGACTGAGGCCCTACGTGGTCGGGGGCACGGGTTTCTGGGAGACCCGCGAAGGCATTGACATGAGGGCGTTGCTGGCGACCGTCGCGAACCCGCTCGATGACGAGGCGCTGGCCGGCGCTTTGGCCGGTCCGGCCTGCGGGCTCAGCCCGAGTGCACTCTGGTTGCTCGGCAGCCGTCGCGATCACGATCAGCCGCTCTGGCCGCTGGTCTCGAACCTGGCGGACAAGCCGGATCCGGAGATCTCCGAGGAAGACAACCGGCGGGCCGGCGAGTTCGTGGCGACCATCCGGCGCCTTCGCGCGAAGCTGGCGGGCTTGCCGCTTTCAGCCGTGGTCCAGACCGCGGTTTCGGAAACCGGCTACGACCTCGTCAATCTGATGCGGGATCCGTCTGGTTCCGGACTGGCCAACATCCGGCGGGTGGCCGAGATCGCCAGCGAGTTCGAAGCGACAGAGGGCAGGGATCTGCGGGGGCTGATCGAGTGGATCGACGACAGCGCGCGACTGGACTCGGAGCAGGCGGTGGCAACCGAAGACGAAGAGTCGGACGTGGTACGCCTGATGACGATCCACAAGTCGAAGGGTCTTGAGTTCCCGATGGTTTGCGTCGCCGACCTCGGTCTGGCCTCGAAGGCCGATTCCGAAAACGTGATCTGGATCTCGCCACGGAACGACGATCCGGGCAAGTTCGAGGTCGGACTGCGACTGCCCGAACCGGGAGGACCCGGGCTTGATCTGTTCGCCTGGCAAACGCTTAAGGATCAAGCCAGGACAGACAAGACCGACGAAGAACTGCGGATCCTCCACGTCGCCATGACCAGAGCCGAGAGCCGGCTCGTGTTGAGCGGCGTCACCGACTTCGAGAAGATCCCTGACCCGACCGAAGCCAACCCTTTTGCGACCCGCCTGACCCAGGCCTACGGGGTCGAAGACTTCCCGGGCACCATCCCTGTGCCGGCCCCGGATTTCCTGGTCGCACCGGCTGAAACCCCCGCGATCTCGATCGAGGTGATTCTGAACCGGCCGGACGATGCCGGGGATCTGGCCGAAGTGACCAGTCCGGAAAGCCTGAACCGGGCAGATGCGTCTACCGGCGAGCCGCCAATTGGCCGGCCGGTATCTCCCGGTTTTCCGGAAGTCCCGCTCTCCTACTCCGCCCTTGCCTCCTACCGGGAGTGTCCCGCCCGGTTCTTCGCCACCAGGGTGCTGAA
>JAIBCJ010000120.1 GCA_019694145.1 Solirubrobacterales bacterium
CGGCCACCCCGGTGGTGCCGACCTCGCCGACCCCGGCCCCGATGCCGAGCGCTCCCCAGACCGCACCGGTGGAATAAGGAGTCGGCCCGCCGGGCCTCCAATCTCAACCCGCCGGGCCAGGGCCATCAGATCAACAGTCGGCCCGGTCTGCGCCTGGCCTCCAATCTCAACCCGCCGGGCCAGGGCCATCCAGAAATGGATGGCCCGGCTCCGTCTTGGGGCAGTTAGAGAGAGGCGGTCTGGCCGGGCTCGAGGACGATTGCTTCCATTCCCTTCGACTGGATGTCCTGGGCAAAGGCCTGGGCATCGGTCTTGATCGGGGGGAATGTGTCGTAGTGGATCGGGATCACCCGCTGGGCGCCGATCAGCCCGGCCGCATAGGCGGCATCGTCGCGGTCCATCGTGTAGTGACCGCCGATCGGCAGCAGAGCGATGTCCACGCCGTGGCGTTTGCCGATCAGCTCCATGTCACCGAAGAGGCAGGTGTCGCCGGCGTCGTAGATGGTCAGGCCACCCATCTCGATGATCAGGCCGGAGGGCGTGCCGATCGGGGTGCCGAGCTCGGCGCTGAAGGGACGCTCGTCCGAGCCGGGGAGGGTGTTGGTGTGCCAGGCCTGGACCAGCTTGATCGAGAGGCCGTCATCGTCGTAGCGGACGGTCCCGCCGAGGTTGGGGTCGGAGACGTTCTCGACGCCCTGCATCTCCAGCCAGTTGGCGACCTCGACCATCGCCACGCATTTGGCGTTGTTCTTCGTCGCCACCGCGACCGCATCGGCCACGTGGTCGGCGTGACCGTGAGTCAGGGCCAAATGGGTTACGGAGACATCGTCGGCGGTCACGTCGGCGATCGGATTGTTCGGGGCCAGGAAGGGATCGACGATCAGGGTCGTGTCACCTTCGCTCAGTTCGAAGCACGAATGTCCGTGATAGCGGATTTCCATGTTCAGCTCTCCTCGTTCTTGATTGCCGGCGCACCGGGGGTGTCACCGTTTTCCAGTTCCTGCCTCAGGGCCCAGCCGACCGCTACCCCGACCATCATTCCCATCTGGGTTTCCTCGGTGAGCAGTGCCCGGATCGCGGTCAGCCGCTGGTCTTCATCCGGGATCGTGGCCGCCTTCAGGGTCTCGGAGAGATGTGATTCACCGAACCAGCCGCCGCTCCCGAGGGCCGTGACGAGTACAGCGGGCAATCCCGGGGCGACCCGGGAGACCAGCTGTTCGGCCTCGCGAAACCGTTCCGGGTCGCTCAGTCGCTCTACCGCGGCGGCGAGTTGCTCGTCAGAGATCTGCTCCTCGGGCACCGGGTCAGCCTAGAGGGTCAGCGGGGTGAGCCGAAACGGGTCGCGGTGAAACCGGCCAGGACACCGACGATTCCGCCGGCCAGGCCGCTCCAGAAGTCGGCGGTAGGCACGACGACCGGCAGCAGCAGGATCACCGCGGCGGAGACGATCGCTCCGGCCGCCTCGAAACCGTCCCCGGTGGCGCGGGATTCGGATCGGGCGACCATGAACCAGGCGCCGATCGCGCCCAGCGCGATGCCGTTGCCGCCGGCAATCACGGTCAGCACCTCTCTCTGATCGGCCACCGCCGACGCGGCGAGCACTCCGAGCGCGCCGCAGGCCACAAGGAGCAGAAAGGTCGGCACGGTCCCGAAGCGGCGTTCGATGCCCGGGCCGAACAGAGCCAGGGCGAGACCGACCGCGAAGAGGTAGCCAACGCTCAGATAGGCGAACGGGGCGGTCAGGATCCGCCACCACTCGCTCTGAACCGGCACGATCACCCCGCCGAAGTCCTCGAGCGCGTTGCCCAGCGCGATCCGCACGATCAAGGCCACCGCGGGGATCAGGATCAGGGAAATGGTGGCCCAGGGCCGGACGCCGAGGGAAGCCGCCCGGGCCGGCCGGGGCCCGGACCGTCGGGCTGCCTTCTGCCGGGCCTTCTCTTCCCGGCGCTTCTCGCGGCGCGACTGTTTGGGCTCGAGTCCGCCGTCTCCTCCCAGCTCCAGATCAGGGGCGCGTTTGCGCAGCCGGGCGCCGCAATACGGGCATTCGGTGACGTAGGGGCTGACTTCCGCCCCACATGACTTGCAGACCACGTTGAGTTCGGTCTCACTCATCGCATCACCGAGGATAGAACCTGCGGGCCAAAACCTGCCTGCCTGATCGGCTCCGGCATTGACATACTGCCTGTCGAGACTTTTTCCAATCCCCCAGGAGGACCGAGAAGCCAATGGAAGCCAATACCCAGACCGAACAGAAGTCACTGCTCGCGACGCTGCCTCCGGGCAAGCGCGCCCGGCTTCACCGGCTCCTTTTCGAGTTCGGCCCGGGTAACGGAACCATGATGCTGCTGCCGATCGACCAGGGCATCGAGCACGGGCCCAGGGACTTCTTCCCGAACCCCGCCTCGAAGGATCCCGAGTACCAGTTCAAGCTGGCCGCCGAGGCCGGTTACTCCGCCCTCGCCTGCCAGATCGGGATGGCCGAGAAGTACTACCCGGACTACGCCGGCGAGGTACCGCTGATCCTCAAGGTCAACGGCAAGACCGACATTCCCTCCTCCGCCCACGCCTTCTCCGCCTGCAACGCGACCGTCGAGGACGGCGTCCGGCTCGGCGCCGACGCGATCGGCTACACGCTCTACGTCGGCTCGCCGCGGCAGGACGAGGACCTCGCCCAGCTGCGCCAGGTCCGCCAGGACTGTGACCGCTTCGGCATGCCGCTGGTCGTCTGGTCCTACCCGCGCGGTGAGGCGATCGACGCCAAGGGCGGCGCCGGTTCCTTCTACGCGATCGATTACGCGGCCCGCATGGCGATGGAGATGGGCGCCGACGTGGTCAAGCTCAACTACCCGAAGATCGACCCGGAGAAGGACAAGGACGCGCAGCCTCCGTACAACGAGATGGACGTGACCGCCGAAGAGGCGATGCGCCAGTGCGTCGAGTCGGCCGGCCGTTCGCTGGTCGTGCTCTCCGGCGGATCCAAGACCGACGACGAGACCGTGCTCGGTCACTGCAAGTCGGTGATGAATGCCGGCGGTTCCGGCGTGATCTTCGGCCGCAACGTCTGGCAGCGCGAATGGAGCGAGGCCCTGGAGATCATCGCCCAGATCAAGGAGACGCTGCTCGCCAACGTCAAGCGCACTCCGTAAGGGGTCGTTTGAAACAGGGGAACATTCCGACACCCCCTGGCCAGTTCGGGAACCTCTTCCCGGACCACAGCCGGGGGTATCTGATTCTCTTCGTCGTCATCCTCGCGGCCTTCGGTTACTGGCTGCTGAACCGGGACGACGGCAACAAGGACCCGGGGCTTCAAGGCTCCGGGTCTTCTGTTCTCAGGGTCGATGTCGACCGGGTGGTGGATGGCGACACTGCCCTGGTCTGGATGGACGGCCACCAGCAATACGTTCGCTACATCGGGATCGACACCCCGGAATCAGTCAAGGAGGGTTACCCGATCGAGTGCTACGGGCCAGAGGCCAAGCAGTTCAACGAGGAGCTGCTTGACCGGCGTTCGACCGTGAAGCTGGTCTTCGACGATGAGCTGAGGGATCGGTATGGCCGGCTGCTGGCCTATGTCTACTCGGGCCGCACGCTGCTGCAGGCCGAGCTCCTGGAGGGCGGCTACGCGACCACGATCGAAGTTCCGCCCAACACCTCCCGGGCCGGAGAATTTTCGGCGATGGAAAGCGAAGCCCGCGACGCCGGCCGCGGTGGCTGGAGCGCCTGCCCGGGCTTCGGGCGGTAGAACGGCCGCCGTTTCGGCCGCCTGGTCTGTGAGGAATCTGTGACCTCAGTCACAGAAATGTGAACGAAGACTTGAGATCGGCCAATCATTTGCTACGGTGGACGGACGGCCTGTTTCTGAAAGTTCGCTTTCACCCGGCCGAACCACTATGAGAATGCGTCAAAGCGCAAATCAGTTCGAAGCAGCCTTCGAACAGCAGAAGATCCTCGAGCAGCGCCGGCGGGAGCAACTCCGCAACCGGGCTGTGAATCGTTCGCGTGCCCGCAGGGTGTCGCGTTCCCAGCAGCAGGGCAAGGTGCGCTTCAGCGTGCTCGCCGTCTGCCTCACCGTGACCGTGGTCGTCGTGACCATCGTCATGTTCGAGGCGCTGCTCTTCTTCATGTCCTAGGAAAAGCCGAGGGCTCCCCAAAGCCCCCGGGTTCCTGTCTGTTCAGGCGTTTTCGGTTTCCGCCTTGGAGCCGCGCTCGTCGATGACTTCCTTGCGGAAAACGTCGACTTCCCGCGGCGCGGTGATGCCCAGACGCACCTTGTCACCGGAAACGCCGAGAACCATGATCTCCACGTTTTCACCGATGATGATGCTCTGTTCCTTTTTTCTGGTCAGTACCAGCATGTGACTCCATTCGACTCCGAGTGGTCGGTTCGATACCTAATAATAGGTATTGAGACAGACGGGCCACTTCGTTTCTTCAACCCCTACCCGGAGAACGCACTTCCAAGCCGTTTCAATAGACTCGGCAACCTATATGGCTCGCCGATCACTACGCCCCCAACTCAACCAGATTAGGGCCTGGGTCCGTCAGGGAAGGACCGACGCCTGGATCGCCCACCAGCTTGAAGTGAGTGCTTCCGAACTCCGTGAGTTCCGCCGCCAGCACGACCTTTCGCCCGACGATGACGCCGACGGTACGACCGAGGTAGATCTCCGCGACGAGATCGAAGCCGAGATCGAAGCCGCGGCCGCCGAGGAAGAAGCGGCCCGCAAGAAGGCCGAAGAGGAAGCCTCGGCCGCTGAAGCTGCCAAAGCAGCCGAGCGCGAGGCCCGTGGTGAGACCGACGGCGAAGACGACGATGATGCCGAAGGAGAGTCTGATTCCGGCGAGGAAACGGAAACCGACGGCTCCGAAGCCGAAGGCCGACCCCGCCGCCGCCGTCGCGGCCGTCGCGGCCGTCGCGGGCGTGGAGGCAGCAACAAGCTTGAAGGCACCTTTGACCATGGCGACGAGGGATACGGGCTCTGGCTCGACCCGTCGATCCAGGATGTCCCGGCCTACGCGGAAAACTGGGCCGGCAAGCGCGACGTGGTCATAACGGTCGAAGCCGACCAGATCATCATTCGCCGCGCCGGCGAAGAGCAGGAATAAGCAAAAGGTCGGCTTTGCCGACCAAGGGAAACCCGCCCTCCCATCAAATTCACTGATGGTTGGGAGGGCTCCGCTCGGCGGCTAATCGAGTTCTAGGTCTACTACTACCCGGCCGCCGGCGAAGTCTCCGGCGGCCTGAAGGTGAAGCCAGAAGGCGGCGTCGATCAGCTCCTGGACGTCCGAAAGCCCGGGATCGACGCCGGGCAGGAGCAGCGCCCAGTCGGTGCCCTCGCCGTACAGATCTGCTAGGTCGGTGGCGGTGAAGGTGGCGCCGAGCCGCCGCCTGAGTTCCTCCCGGACCGGAACGGTGACGTCATCACCGCGCAGCTCTCCGGAACGCTCGAGCTCGCGTAACCGGTCGATTCCGGCTTCCCAGTTGAAGAGGGCGTTCTCGAGGGGATAGGCCACGCGGGGATGATGGCAGGCCGGCCGCTTCGGCCGGTTCACTCGCCCTTGAGCCCGGGGATGAAGTTGCTCTCCGGCCCGAGCCGGGAACAGAGCGCCGGGTCCATCGGGCCGGTCACCCGCCAGACGATCACCGGCTTTTCCGCCTCGGGAGGCTTCGTTCGCGGTTCGACGATTTCGAGGGCGGGATCGTTTTCAGCCCAGCCCGTCTCCGGAGAGGAGATCGGCTGGCTGTACTCGTTGAAGTTGAGGTACGGGCTGGTGACCAGGTAATCGGGACGGGCCCCGTTGACCGCCCGGGCGAACTCCCGGCAGGTCCCGATCGCGTCGAAGCCGCCGTGCGGAGCGTCGCGGCCGATGTAGACGACCTGGTTGGAGAGGTCGGGTCCGAAGAAGCCGTACTGCTTGAAGCCGGCGGTCGTCCCGGCCAGGGCGATCTTCGAGTCGGTCACTCCCCCGGCCCAGCGGTAGGGCCCTTCCAGCCCGGATCCTTCGGTCAGTTCGAAGTCTTGGTAGCGGTTCTCGAAATAGCTCTTCTGGATCGGCCAGGCGAAAACCGTGAAGACGACCAGCGCGAGGCCGAGACCGACCGCGAGCGGCGGCAGGCGCAGATAGCCGGTGAGCCTTTCGCGGAGTAGCCAGAAGGCGAAGGGAAGCGCCACGAAGAGCAGGGCGATCGCCACCCCGAAGTTGCGGCCCGGAGCCGAGATCACCGGGTCGGTGGCGCTGGTGCCAATGAAGAGCCCGATCAGGATCAGGCCCAGGGCAAGGCGGCGCCAGCCGCGGTCAAACCACGAGGAAAGCGGGATCAGGACCACCGCCAGGCCCAGTGCCGGAATCAGGAAGCGCAGGTTGATCGCGAAGGCGCTGGGATCGCCTTCCGGTCCAGCGGCGCTCAGCGGCGTGACCAGGTAGGCCAGGATGGCCAGCAGGGCGACCGCGCCGTGGGTGCGGGTCAGACGCCCGTGGGCGGTGAACATGACCAGGAACAGGCCGCCCACGACCAGGGCAAAGAGGAGCGGCCACACGTGGCCAAAGCCCTGATCGAGACCGGGCACGAAGTAGTCCTTCCAGACCGCGGTGTCGGTCAGGTAATGAAAGACCGAGAAGTCGGAGCGACCGACCTGGAGGCGGTCGGGAGCCGGCAGGTCGA
>JAIBCJ010000121.1 GCA_019694145.1 Solirubrobacterales bacterium
GTAGCCGTGGGGTCGGGTGAGCGTCGCCGGGACGCTCAATGACAGCGCGGCTGAATGCCGCGCGTGTCGTGTCCCGGCGATGCTCACCCGACCCCACGGCGTAACAGGCGGGAACGAAACTTTTTGGCTCCCGGTACTGTTTGAGTAGCTGATGAGTGTGATTTCTCACGTTTCGCGTGAAAGCAAGGCGACCGCTGTCGTCCTGCTGCTCGCGTGGCTGGCAGTGGCAGCGCTTTCGGTGACCGTCGCCCTGATCGCCGCTCCAGCCTTCGCGCTCTTCTTCGTTTTGAGCCTCGGGTTCTTCCCCGGGGAACAGTTGATCGTCAAGGCGAGGGAACTGGTTTCGAGGCCGAGGGAATGGTCCCGGCCCGTTCCGATCGCGGCGCCCGTGCTGCCTTTTTCTTCCAGGCCGGTTGGCCTGGACCTGGCTTTCGCTCTGGCGGTCAGACCGCCGCCGGTACTTCAGTAGTGACTGAGGGCCTCTTCACCTGAAGGTGAAGGAGGCATCAATCAAGCGGGAACTCGCTGCGGCTTGATCGTCACAGGCGGGTCCCGTGACGATCGCGCACTTCCGGTGCGTGATCGTCGACGAACAACTGGAGAACAACATGAAGAGCAGCAAGAAACTTGGCGCGATTTTCGCCGCCCTGGCCCTTGGCTTGGTCGGCCTAATCGCCCTCCCCGTCACGGCAAACGCCCATGGCGGACATGCAAAGAAGAGCAAAACCCAAAAAGTGGCGATCGGCTTCAAGGCAGTGAACGGCAACACGCCGGTCAGTTGCAGCAAGCCGATCACCGGCCTGGGAACGACCTCCCGGACCGCAAAGCTGACTGACCTTCGTTTCTACGTCTCGGGCGTACAGCTTCTGCGCAAAGGCGGTGGAGCCGTCAGGGTCAAGTTGCAGGGTGGTTCAAAGTGGAGCTACACCAAGGGCAAAGACGCGGTGACCCTGATCGACCTCGAGAACGGTGCTGGCGCCTGTTCGGCCGAGGGGACCAAGGCGACCAACGCGTTTGTCCGGGGAACGGTTCCCAAGGGTAGGTACGTTGGCGTCCGCTACAGCGTCAGCGTTCCCGATTCACTCAGCCACACTGATCTGACCGCGATGCCGTCACCGCTGAACAACACAGCGATGGGCTGGTCGTGGCAGTACGGCCGCAAGTTCATGAAGATCGAACTCGGTCAGGGTGACACCCCGGATTGGGCTTCACCGATCTACTACCTGCACCTCGGCAGCACCAACTGCACCGGGGACCCGGCAGCGGGCGAGCAGGCGAAGTGTGACCTGCCGAACCAGAACCTGATCACCTTCAGGAAGTTCAATCCGGCCGGCCAGAGGATCGCCATTGACTTCAAGAAGCTGTTCAGTGGAGTCAACGTCGCCGGTGAGTCCATGGACATGGGCGACGGCATGGACATGGGCGGCATGATGGCGATGGGCGGCTGCATGTCGGCCACCGACTCCCCCGATTGCGATCCGCTCTTCGAGACGCTCGGGTTGAAGCTCGGTTCGACCAAGAGGACGAACCAGACCGCGTTCCGAGTCGTCCGGAAGTAGTCGTGGGGCGGGACCGCAACAAGAGCAACGGCCGCTTTGCGGTTCCGCGCCGGTTCACGACCCGGGCCATGGCGCTGGCGGCGATATTCCTCGCCGTCAGCGCCGCGGCCTTCGGTCTTCAGGCCACTGGCGCCTTGAAGGCGCCCAACAATGACTGGAGCTGGGCTCTGCCCCGGAACTTCCCCACGCCCCGGGTGCCAGCCAGAAACCCCATGAGCCAGGGGAAGGTGAACATCGGTCACCGCCTCTTCTACGACGTCCGCCTGTCGGGCAACCAGACCCAGTCCTGCTCTTCCTGCCACCTTCCCGAACTTGCATTCACCGACGGCAAGACGACTTCGGTCGGATCGACCGGGGACGTCCTCCTCCGCAACGCTCCTTCGGTCGCCAACTCGGCCTACCACCGGACCTTTACCTGGGCCAACCCGGCGCTCACCTCGCTCGAGAGTCAGATGAACGTTCCGCTCTTCGGGACCGGCCCGGTCGAAATGGGCGTAAACGACCGGAACAAGGGCAAGATCCTTCGAAGGATCAAGAGTGATCCGTGGTACCGAAAGCGCTTCCCGAAGGCATTCCGCTGGTCGAAGAAACCTGTCAACTGGTTCAACATCGTCCGCTCGATCAGCGCATTCCAGCGCAGCATCATCACCGGGACCTCGAAATACAACCGGTTCCTGCGCGGCAAAGCCGAACTCAGCGGTTCGGAACGAAGCGGCCTCAATCTCTTCATGGGCGAAGAGGGTGAATGTCACCACTGTCACGGCAGCTTCATCTTCGATGACCAGGCGACCTACGCGGGCGGGCCGCTCGAGAAGCTCAAGTTCCACAACACCGGCCTCTACAACATCGGTGGAACCGGCGCCTACCCCACCGGCAACCGCGGCCTCTACGAAATCACCGGCAAGAAGAAGGACATGGGTGCTTTCAGGGCACCGTCGCTCCTCAACGTGGCGAAAACGGCCCCTTACATGCATGACGGCTCGGTCAAGACGCTCATGGATGTGGTCGACATCTATGCCCGCGGTGGCCGCAACATCACCGAAGGCCCATTCGCCGGTGACGGGGCGACGAATCCTCACAAGGACCCGTTGATCTCCGGAATCAACCTCAGTGAACAGGACAAGAAGGACATCGTCGCCTTCCTCAAGACGTTGAGCGAACGCGATTACTCCAAGGACCCCCGCTTCTGGGATCCCTTCAAGCACAAATCAAGGAAATGAACATGGACAGCATCACCAGCAGCAACACGGTCCGCGGTCTGGTCGCCGGCACAATCGTCGCGGCAGCAATGATCCTCGGTGGGCCGGCCGGCCAGGCGGAGGCCCACACCGGTGTCACATCGACCTCCGCCAACAGCAGGATGCTCCGGGTTTTCTTCGCTGCCCCGATCAGGAGGGGAACCCTGAGAGCCCGAAACGCGAGCGGGGCGATCGTGTCCAAAGGCCGCGGAGGACGTGACCCACGCAACATCAACGCGCTGAGGGTGGGACTGCGGAATCTGCGTGGCGGCTATTACAGGGCGACCTGGAGCATCGTCGGGCTCGACGGGCACCACCAGTCGGGAACCGTGCGCTTCCGGGTGAGGTAGCCCCTTGTCAAGGCGGGTCAGCAGTTTCATTGCCTGCGCCCTGATCGGCGGATCAGCCCTGGTCCTAGCCGTTCCCGCGGCAGCACACATTCAGGTTGAACCCACGGAGGTTGCTCCGGGAGACGCGGCACTCTTCACCCTGCTGGTTCCCGGCGAATCTGCCGCTGGAACTTCCGAAGTCAAGTTGAAGGTCCCTCCGGGCGTTTACCCGTTTTCCTACGAGGAGACTCCCGGGTGGAAGCGGAAACTCGTCAAGAAACCGAACGGGATGGTGGACCAGGTGATCTGGACCGGAACGGCAGCCCCGGACGGGCTGGTGCGTTTCAGCTTCCTGGCCGGAACGCCGGAGAAGCTGGGTGAGATCAAATGGGCGGCAATTCAGAACTACGCGAACGGGGAGGAGTCACGATGGATCGGAATGCCGGAATCGGAAAATCCCGCCCCGGTCACGATCGTTTCCGATTCAGTTCCCCGTCAAAACGCCGGCGGCGAAAGCGAGGTCGCTCACGAACACGCTTCGCCGACCAGCTCCGAAAACGCGACCACGGATTCGGAGACGGACTGGCCTATCACCATTGCCGCATTGCTCGGGTTCTTCTTCGGGCTCTCGTCGCTGGTGATCCTGCTGGTCAACAGAATAAACTCCTAGCGACGCTTCTTTTTGGGGATCACCTTGATGTTCGAGTAAGCCTTGTTGCCGGCGGCGGTTACCGTGATCTTTGACTTTCCGCGGGCCTTGCCGAGGGCGCGGACCGGGATCTTCACGGTGGCGGTTTTGCCAGGGCTGATCTTCCTGATCACCGCGGACTTCACCTTGACCCGCTTGTTCGATGACTTGACCGTCACCTTGACGTTCTTCGCGTCCGCGGTGGCGGTGATGAAGTTGGTCACCTTGACCACCAGGTTGAACTTGCGCCCTGCTTTCAGGTTCCGCTTCTTCGGGGCCACGGTGACCTTTTTTACGATCGCCTTCGGCTTGCGCGGGTCCTTGATCACCAGTTCGACGTTGCGGTCCTCGGCTTCGCCTTCGCCGCACTTCTCCGAACCGCAGGCTTCCGCGCCCGACTGGTTCTCGTTGTAACCGACCACCCGGGAAATCGAGGCGAGTTCGTCGGTGCTCATGTTGGCGGCGCTGGTACCGCTCGCCGGTGCGTCAACGCCGGCGGCGTGATCGATCACGGTGCCGAAGATCGAGAGGTTGCCGTCACGGTTGTCGAAGATCTCGACCAGACGGTTCTGCTTCGGCCAGTCGGCCAGGGCCGCGGTGCGGATGCTCCAGAAACCGCTCTTGCCATCCGGGGCCGGGAAGGGCGTCACGTCATTGACGTGGCTGTGGCCGGCCACCCAGGCAATCACGTTCGGGTAGTTGTGGAGCATGGTGACCACGTCGGTCCCGAGGTGGATCGGCGAGGAATCGCGCGGGTCACCATCACAACCCGGCGCCACCGCGACGTCGACCTGGGTGCAGGAAGCCGCCGCCTCGTCGGGGACGTTGGCGGTCATGCTGCCGGCGGCGTGATGCGAGAAGAGCACCACCAGTTCGTTGTTGGCGGTCGCCTTCTTGATCTGGGCTTCGAGCCACTTGAACTGCGGGTCATCGAGGTTGCCCTTGTCCGAGACCAGCACCGTGCCGCCCTCGGATGAGGTGTCGAGCGAGATGTAGCGGATTCCGGGACGGGGACTGAACGAGTAGTAGGAGGCGTAGCCGTTCGAGGCCGTGCGGGAAGCCTGGTCGACGAAACCGAAACCGTGACCGTTCGACTTGCCGGTGCTCCGGTAGAGGTTCATCGCTTCCTTCTTCGAGATCAGATGGCGGTCCGGATCCGGCGGGACCTCCATGAAGTACTTGGGTTCACCAGTCCGGATGTCGAGGAAATCCTGGGCGGTGAAGTTCGGGTTCAGCACGAAGCTGAGCAGCGGGTTCGACGAACGGCCGCTGTTGGCGGCATCGTCGTTGATCGGCTTCAGGCAGCCGGTCGCGATCTGGTTGAAGATGCCGCTGCCCCAGGCGTTGCCCTGGACCAGGTTGTCGTGATTGCCGAAGACGAAGTAGGAGGGGACCTTCAGTCCGGTCGCCTTGAAGGGACGCTGGGAGCGGTCCATCAGGCCCGGGTAGGAAGGCCAGTCGGCGAAGGGGTTGACGGCAACCGGGCCCGGATCGGGCTGGTCCGGATCCCAGAAGTAACCCATGGTCGGGGCGGGCCACTCGTCGCGGTCCTGCACGCCGGTGTAGGCGGTGGGGTCGTCGGCGTTCAGCACGTTCATGCCGGCGGGGCAGAGCGGATGCTCGCCGACGTACGGGTCCGGATCAACCCCGGTGCCCGGGTTCACGGTGCCGCCCTCGGCGATCTGCAGGTTCCAGAGCGCCTCGTTGTACTGGTTGTTGTCGGAGATGTCACCGGTGTTGACGACGAAGTCCATCTTCGGCTTGGCGCCGCTCTTTGCGAGGTTCGGCGGCTTGGACGCGAATGCGTTGAACTGGCGCATCATCGCGTCTTCCTCCTGGGGGTTCATCGCCTCGCCGGGCCGCCAGGCCGAGGTGAAGGCGCCTCCCTGCGGGTCGAGGAACTCGACCCGCAGCGGACTCTCCTCGTCGGCGAGCTGGAAGTCGGTGAGCTGCCCGAAGTAGGAGATCGAGGTGCGGCGGGTGGCGCGGCCGGCGTCGGCGCTGCCGAGCGATACACCGCCCTCTTCGGAGCCGTCGCGGACCGTGTACGCCTCGCCGGGACCGGCAGCCAGGAAGTTGAAGCCGGCGGACGAGTCGGGGACGATCCGCTGGGTCACGGTTGTCACACCGAGCGTGTCGCCTGTCGCTGCCTGTGCGACTGCAACTCCGAGCAAGCCGAGGGCAGCCACAAGAGCGGCAGCAACTTTGGTCCTGAACCGGTTCATCAATTCTCCTTGCGGCCGGTTCCCCGAACCGGCACATGTGGTGTGGGGCTACTCGTCCGGTCTCCTCCGGACGGGGACGGAATGAGCCTACGTTACCGCCATGTGAAGAAACCGGCCAGGAGCCCGGATGTTGCGCTCACGCCGGTTCGCTTCTGGGTTGAAGTTATTCGCACATGGGACGAATAACTTCAACCCAGTCGCGTTCTCAGCCGGCCTGGAAGGTGACGAAGCGTTCCTCGGTCATCTCGATGATCGAGTAGGCGGGACCCTCGCGGGTGTTGCCGGAATCCTTGACGCCGCCATAAGGCTGCTGGTCGGCGCGAAAGGTCGGCACCTCGTTGATTAGGACGCCGCCGAACTCGAGGGTGTTGCCGGCCTTCAGTCCGTTGCCGACATCACGGGTGAAGACACCGGCCTGCAGGCCGAACTTCGAGTCATTGGCCCGGGCCAGCGCCTCGTCGAAATCGCTGAAGCGATCGACCGTGGCCACCGGACCGAAGATCTCCTCACACCAGACCTTGGCCTCGCGGGAAGGGCCCTCGATCAGGGTCGGGGCCAGGCAGCGCCCCTCGTCGACAAGCTCGCCGCCGGTCAGGA
>JAIBCJ010000026.1 GCA_019694145.1 Solirubrobacterales bacterium
CGGTGGGGACTCCGACGACGTTTCGGGCCGAGGAGGAGGCCCCACCGGCCCCGCCCCCAAGGCTCAGGGCACAATCGTCCGGCCAGGCTCCGGCGCCTTCACCTTCTCGCGCAACGCCTGCTTCACGCCGCGTCGCCCCTTCTCGTCGAGGGCCGTGTACATCTTCTTGACCTGATCGAAAACTTCCTTCGAGCAGTCGAGCTGCTGCTCCCGGGTTGCGTTCTCGATCACCGGGAAAGTCATCGGTTCGCCGAACTGGACGGTCACCTTCGGCAACACCAGTCGCTTCCATTTACGGACCGACGCCGAACCGTGGATCGCTACGGGTACAACCGGAACCCCGCTGTCGAGGGCGATCCGACCGATGCCGGGCTTCGCCTCACCGAGACCGCCGGTCCGGGACCGGCCGCCCTCGGCGTAGACCAGCACGCAACCCCCCTGGTCGAAGATCGCATCCACTGTCTTGAATGCCTCTTCGTCCTTGTAGCCGCGCCGCACGGGGAACACTCCGCCGTACTTGAAGATCTGGGTCAGTACCGGGGCCCCGAAAAGTTGTGACTTCGCCATGAAGCGGATCTTCCGGCGCAGGTAGACCCCGGCGAAGAAGTGGTCCATGTTCGAAAAGTGGTTGGGCGCCAGCAGTACCGGGCCTTCGGCCGGGACGTTCTCGGTTCCGATCGCCCGGGTCCGGTACAGGCCGACCGCGATCGGGGTCAGTGCCGCCCTGACCGCCTCGTAGACCCAGTTCGGCTCGTGGTTTCTCGACCGTTCGTGGATGTGGTCGAAATACTCGGCGGGCCGGTTGTCTTTGTACTTCTGAGGCTTCAGTTCGGACATGAGTTAGCCGGTCTACCCAAAGGCCTGCCCGGGGTTACACCCGACGGAGCCGACCCATCCGTCATTTTTTCTGTGGGTCGGCGGGTTCTCACTGGGAGGGCGGGTCGGACCCCGCCCGACTTGCAGTTAAGGTGCTCTCTAGGGCTCTATGCCAGTCGTTCAGGAGGCTTTCCGCCTCGTCGCGGTTCATCTTCGGCTCGTAGCGGGCGGTTGGCTTCCACATACCGCGAACCTGTTCGACCGTCCAGCTGCCGCTGCCGATCCCGGCCAGGCAGGCCGCGCCGAAGGCGGTGGTCTCGCTGATTTCGGGAATCTCGACCGGGACTCCGAGCAGGTCGGCCTGAAACTGCATCAGCCACTTGTTGGCCACCGCGCCGCCGTCGGCCCGAAGCGCTTCGAGCTTCTCGCCGGATGCCGATTCCTGGGCCCGGACCGCATCCACCGTCTGGTAGGCGATCGCCTCGAGGGCCGCCCGGGCGAAATGGGCACGACCGGTGCCGCGGGTCAGCCCGACGATCGTGCCGCGGGCGTATGGATCCCACCAGGGAGATCCGAGTCCGGTCAGGGCCGGTACGAAATAGACGCCGTCGTTCGAGTCGAGCGACGCCGCCAGGGCTTCGGTCTCGCTGGCGTCCTTGATGATTCCGAGGCCGTCCCGCAGCCACTGGACCGCCGACCCGGTCACGAAGACAGAGGCTTCGAGGGCGTATTCGACCGAGACCTCCTTGTTTTCGGCACCGGAACCGGCGCCGTTGCCTATCCCCCAGGCGATCGTTCCGAGCAAGCCCTCCCCCGGATCCGGCTTCTCGTCGCCGGCGTTGAGCAGAACGAAGCTGCCGGTGCCGTAGGTGTTCTTCGCCATGCCCGGCTCGTGACACATCTGCCCGAACAGGGCAGCCTGCTGGTCACCGGCGATCCCGGCCACCGGCACCTCACCGCCGAAGCCCGAGGTCGTGCCAAACATTCCCGCCGAGGGCCGGGCCTCGGGCAGCGAGGCAGGGTCGGTCCCGAATACCTCGCAGAGCTCCGGGTCCCACTGGAGCCTGCCGGTATCGAACAGCATGGTCCGCGAGGCGTTGGTCAGGTCGGTCAGGTGCTCGCCACACATCCGGTGGACCAGCCAGGAGTCGATCGTTCCGAAGACCGCCCGGTCCGCGCCTTCGACGTTCTGGCGCAGCCACTCGATCTTGGTCGCCGAGAAATAAGGGTCGAGGACCAGCCCGGTCCGTTCGCGAACCAGTCCCTCCAGCCCCACCGCCTTCAGCTCATCGCAGCGGGCAGCGCCCCGGCGGTCCTGCCAGACCAGGGCGTGATGCAGCGGCTTGCCGGTCTCCCGGTCCCAGGCAACCACCGTCTCGCGCTGGTTGGTGATCCCGATCGCGTCGAGGTCGGGACCGCTGATCCCGGCCCCGGCCAGAGCCCGTGCCGCCACCCCCCAGCTGGTCTCCCAGATCTCCTCCGCATCGTGCTCGACCCAACCCGGCTTTGGGAAGTGCTGCCGGAATTCGGCGTAGCCGCGACCGCAGATCCGGCCCTCGTCGTTGAAGACCAGCGCGGTCGAACCGGTGGTCCCCTGATCGATCGCGAGGATCATCCTGTCGCTCCGGGCCTGCTCCCGGCGACACTTTCAACCGGTCGCTTCCCGTCCGGTCCGCGGCCACCGCGCCTGGCCCACCAGACCCGGGCGAAATCGAGGAGTTGGCGGAACCGGTGGATGAACCCCTTGATGCTCTTTCCGGTCGCCTTGTGGGCGAGGTCTATCTCGTACTCGCCGAGCCGGTAGCCGGCCCGGACCGCGTCGATGGTCATTCCGGTCTCCATTCCGTAGGCGGGAGCGAAGGGGAGTACCCGTCGCAGCACGTCCAGTTTCATCGCCCGCTGACCCGAGATCGGCGCCTGTGGTTCGGCCCCGCAGCGTCGGCGGATTACCCAGGCCGAGAACCCGAGGGCGAACCCGAAGCCGCCACCGACCCTTTTGGCGAACATGGCGACCGCGAGGTCGCATTCGCCCGCCTCGACCGCGTCGACCAGCGGGGCGAGGTGGCCGGCCGAAGCGCCCAGGTCCCCATCGCAGAGCAGGACGCAATCCGGCGGGCCCTCGCCATCCCGGCCGGGGTCGCTGAGCATCGCCTCGGCGCAGGCGGTCATGTTGCCGCCCTTGCCGTGGGGCTTGCCGCGGCTTACGACTTTCGCTCCGGCGGCCATCGCCGCGTCGGCGGTGCCGTCATCGGAGGCGTCGTCGGCCACCCAGAGCACGGCGCCGGGAAAGGCTTCGCGGAGAGAGCCGATCGTGGCGGCGATCACGTCGGCCTCGTTTCGTGCCGCGATCAGGACCGCCAGTGAGTTGGTCTTCGAACTCTCCACCGTGGGCGGACTCTAGAGGTTGAGGCCGCGACCTCTGTGGATGGCCGTGGCGATAAAGTTCCGGCTCATGGCGAACATCGAAGCTCACATCACCGGGAACGTCTGGAAGATCCAGGTCAAGGTCGGGGACGAAGTCTCCGAAGAAGACGAAGTGATCATCCTCGAGTCGATGAAGATGGAGATCCCGGTCGAGTCCGAGGACGACGGCGTGGTCAAGGAGATCCTCTGTGAAGAGGGCCAGTCCGTGACCGAAGGCGACGTCCTGATCGTCCTCGAGTAGCCGTCCCCCGGCGAGCCGACGCCGATGGCTGACGTGACCTCGATCGAAACCGGCACGGAGAAGGTCCGGCTTGACTTCCCCGCGGAAGCGGTCGCCCGCCTGAAGATTTCGAACCCGCCCAAGCGGAACGCGCTCGACCACGAGATTCTCGACGCGATCACGGCCACGGTGCCCCGGCTCGATCAAGGCATCGAGGTCCGTTGCCTGGTCATCACCGGCGAGGACCCGGTCTTCTCGGCGGGGTATGACATCGGCGGCATCCCGGCCGAGAGCTTCGAAACCGACGCCGAGGCTCTCGTCGCCCACCCATTCACCGCCGCCCTCGACGCGATCGAGGACTTTCCCTGGCCGACCGTCGCCGCCCTGAACGGTCACTGCCTCGGAGGAGCGCTGGAGATGGCGGTCACCTGTGACCTGAGGATCGCCGCCCCGCACGCGAAGCTCGGCATGCCGCCGGCCAAGCTCGGTCTGATCTACGGCCACACCGGCCTGATCCGCTTCATCCGCACCATCGGCCTGCCCCGCACCCGCGAGCTTTTCTTCACCGGTGACATGCTGCCCGCCGGCCGGGCCGACGAAATCGGTCTGGTCAACCGGGTTACCGCCGGGGACGAGGATTTCGCGGTCGAGGCGGTCGAATTCGCGGCCGGCATCGCCGCCAACGCCCCCCTTTCGATGAAGGGCAACAAGCAGGCGATCGGAACGATCACCGAAAACCCGGTCCTCTCCGAAGATCAGGTGAGAGAACTGGTCGAACTCCGCGAGTCCTGCTTTACCTCCGAAGACTTCCTCGAGGGCATCACCGCCTTCGGTGAGAAGCGCAAGCCGAACTGGACCGGCCGCTAGCCGCGACCAGGACCCACGGTTTTCCACAATATTTGTGGGAAACCGTGGACTTCGAGACGAGGCTTCAGTCAGCGAGGCTGGAGCGAAGCTGAAGGATCCGGTTTACCGCGCGGGTGAACTGGCCGCGGGGCAGTTTGCCGGTGCGCAGGCGAACTGCGATCGCCTGTTCGGCCCTGCCGGCTGATTGCCAGTCGCCGTAGAGGAGGATGTCCATGCCGGCGTGGGCGGCGCTGATCGCGGCACGCTTGGTTCCGCCGAAGTCGTTGACCGCGACCGTGCCCATCGCATCGGTGATCGTCACGCCCTGAAAGCCGAGGCGCTGGCGGAGCTCGCCGCGGACGATCTTCGGTTCGAACATCGCCGGCCGGCGGCCCAGCGCCGGGTAGATCGCAGAGCCAACCATGATCAGCTTGCCCCGGGCGGCGATGAACGGCTCGTAAGGGGCCATGTCCACCCGGCGAAGCGCCGCCCGCGTGAGCCGGATCTTCTGGACCGCGAAGTCGGTGTTCTGGCGGGCCGCACCCAGACCCGGGAAGTGCTTGGCGGTGGCGGCGACCCTGGTCTGCTGAAGAGCCCGGGCGAAGGGGATTGCGGTCGCCTTCACCTTCTTCACGGTTGAGCCGAAACCGCGGTCGGTGTCGGCGATGACTCCTCCGGGACGGGCCACGTCCAGCACCGGAGCGAGGTCGACGTTGAAGCCCGACGTCTTGAGATTGAGGCCGGCAAGAGCTCCCTGGCGGCGGGAGAAGGCGGGGCCCCGCCTGCCCATCTGCTCGGCCGAGGCGTTCGGGGCCCCCGGCAGCCGTTTGACGAGCCCGCCTTCCTGGTCGACCATGATCATCAGCGGGTAGCGGCGCAGGCCGTCGGGCCGCCGGATCCGCTGAAGCGCCCTGGTCAGATGCCGAATCCGCGCGTCCGAGCCGAGGTTGTCGGCGAAGAGGATCACTCCCCCGATAAGTCCGGCCTTGACTCGGCTGCGGATGACCGGAGGGACGGTGGTGCCCTCGAACCCGGCGACGATCCGCTGGCCGGCCATCTGATGGTTGGTCAGCCCGGCGGAAAGGTTGCGGGTCAAGGGCGGGAAGGGTGAGCTGGCGCTCTTCGACTTCACAAAGGGCCCGGCCCCGGCGGAATTCGTCGTGGTGCCCGAAGAAGGGCCCGAGTCACCGCCCGGCGAGGAAAGCAGCAGGAGAGCCGCCACACCGGCCAGCAAAAGCGCGATGCCGATCGCCGCACGCAGGGGTGATTTTCTCAGGGCGGAAGCCATACATCGATGATACGGATCGGCCCCGAACGGCCCGCCTGCCAAAGCAGAAGAGCGGGTCCGGATCAGGCCTGTTCGATGACGTCGAGGGTCTTTTCGGTCAACTCGACCGTCATTCCCCCGGCTTCAAGCAGGCCGGCCAGGGTTTCTGGATCCTTCGGCATCGCCTTCGCCGAGAGGGCGATGCGGGCGACATCGCCGCGGACCGCCTTGGCCATGTGGGAGATCGCCTTGCGCTTGCCCCCGGTCTCGGTGAAGCCCCGGACCGTTACCAGCCGGGCCTGCTTCGGCTTCCAGGCGGACGAGTAGGCCCCGGAGCGCATGTCAAGGACGAGGTTTCCTTCCTTGTCGTGGCCGGCCCCCTCCATTGCCTCGCGGAGCGACTCCCGCCAGTAGCCGGGCAGACCGCCGATCTTCGGCAGCCGGGCGCCCATCGAGAAGCGGTAGTAGGGGATCCGGTCGGCCGGGGCGAGGAAGCCCCAAAGCGCCGAGGAGATCAGCAGGTTCTTCGCGGCCCTTCGCTTGCCGGCCGCGGGAAGGGAATCGAGGCCAAGCCGGTCGTACAGCACCCCGGTATAGACCTTCGAGGCCGGAGCGACCGGGGAACTGAGTAGTTCGGCGTCCCGCCCGATGTCCCCGGCCTGGCCCTTCGAAATGCCCAGCGCCTCGATGCCCTTCTTCTCCGGGGCCTTGCCAAGCTTTTCCAGAGCAGCGATCAACTCCGCCCGCTTCGGGCTCAGGTACTCGGCAAAGGCCAGTGAGTCGAGATCGAGACAAGACACGCCCGAGGGAGAAGCCTTGCCCTCGGAAGGAGGTAGCAGGATCAGCACGCCGTGAATCTACCGACGGAGCCCTCCCAACCATCCCTGGGCGGTGCCGACTCCCGTCAAGCGCGTTACGCGCTGATCAGCCCCTGATCCAGTGCGTAACGCACGAGTTCGGCGCGGCTGCCGATGTCGAGCTTCTTCTGGATGCTGGCCCGGTGGCTTTCCACCGTGCGGACGCTGAGGAAAAGCCGGTCGGCGATCTCCGCGTTGGTGTGGCCGAGCGCGATCAGGCGCATTACCTCGACCTCGCGGTCGCTCAGGGTACGGCCGGTTCGGCCTTCGGCCTTGTCCTTGTCGGCCAGGTGCTGGTAGAGGGAAGGCTGGAGATAGGTGTCGCCGTCGGCCGCGCGCCGGACCGCGAGGACCAGTTCGGTGTCGGCGGCCTCCTTGAGCACGTATCCCATGACCCCGGCCTGAAGGGCCTGCCGCGCGAAAGCGGGCTCGTTTCGCATGGTCAGGATCACGATCTTCGTGTCCGGGGAGGCGGCCTGGATGTCCGGGATCGCCTCGAGGCTGGGGCGGCCCGGCATGTTGAGGTCGAGCACCAGTACATCCGGTTTGTGGGCACCGACATAACGGATCGCGTCATCGGCGGTGCCGGCCTCGGCCACCACCTCCAGGTCGGGTTCGGATTCGAGCAGGACCTTGAGGGCCGATCGCACGACGACGTGATCATCGACCAGCACGAGAGTCAGCTTCTCCGCAGCGCTTTCCGCACCCGTTTCCATCAAGGGAAGGCTACCCGCCGGGGCGGGTTCCATTTCCGTACCTTTCCGCAGACTTCGATTTACCAGGGAGGGGAGCGGAATCCGGCAGGCCTGCCTCTACAATCCCCGGCGTGAACGAAGCGACCGTCAGTCTTGATGAGGCTCGCCTGCGCCGGTTGATCGAAGTCGGCCGCAGCCTGGTCGTCGAGTCCGACCCGGAAGCGGTGATCAACGACGCGCTGGAGGCGGCCCGCGAACTGACCGGGGCGCGCTACGCGGCACTCGGAGTTCTCGACAGCCGCCGCTCCGAACTCGAACAGTTCCTGACCCGCGGCATCGAGGCGAAACTGCGGGAACAGATCGGCCATCCTCCCCATGGCGGCGGCGTGCTCGGTCTGCTGATCGAGGAACCGGAGCCGCTGATTCTCGACGACGTCAGCCTCCACCCCCGATCGCAGGGGTTTCCTCCCGGCCACCCGGAGATGAAGTCCTTCCTTGGGGTTCCGGTGAAGATCCGCGGCGAAGCCTGGGGCAACCTCTACCTGACCGAGAAGGAAGAGGGCACTTTCGACGATGCCGACATCCAGTCGGTGGTGATCCTCGCCGAATGGATCGCGATCGCGATCGACAATGCCAGGTCGGCCGCCGCTGAACGGGTGCGCCTGACAATCGAGGCGGCCGAGCAGGAACGCGGACGCTGGGCCCGCGAGCTTCACGACGAGACCCTTCAGAACCTGGCCGGCCTCCGGGTGCTGCTTTCCGGCACCCGGCGACGCACCGCGATGGGACCGGTCTCCCCCATCCTCGACCAGGCGATCGAGCGGATCGACGAAACGATCGTCGAACTGCGCCGGCTGATCGCCGACCTCCGGCCGGCCGCCCTCGATGAACTCGGCGTGGAAGCGGCGCTCAGCTCACTGGTCGAAAGGCTTTCCAGCAACGGGGTCGAGATCGACCTTTATGTCGAGCTCCGCCCCGAAGACGAAATGGGCGGCCGCTACGAGCCGCTGCTCGAAGACACCGTCTACCGGCTCGTCCAGGAGTCACTCAACAATGCGATCCGGCACGGACATGCCGTGCGGGCGATCGTCGAGGTGATCGAAGAAGAAGGAGAGATCCGGATCAGGGTGATTGACGACGGCTCCGGCTTTGAGCCCAACCGGGCCGGCGGCGGCGGGTTCGGCCTGCTCGGCATGCGCGAGCGGGTCAACCTGACCGGTGGCCACTTCGACGTGCGCTCGGGCGAGGATGGCACCACGATCACCGCCTCGTTGCCTGCCCGGCAGCCCTGAACTCGCACCGCCCGGCGGGACGCATCGAATCGATCCCGATCGCCAGTGTCGCGAGCGAACCCGGTCCCGGCGCCCGGTCAGACTTCGCGGAAGGTTCCGTCTCGCAGTTCGAGAACCCGGTCGAAGGCCTGTGGGTCGGTGATCGTGTGGGTGATGACCAGGATGCCGCAGCCCTGATCGCGGCGATCGACCAGGTGACTTTCCAGGGCGGCGGCACCGTCCGGGTCGAGATGGGCGGTGGGCTCGTCGAAGATCAGAAAGCGGGCCCGGGAAAGGAACACGCGGGCCGCGGCGATGCGCTGGCGTTGGCCGCCGGAGATCATCGAGCCGTCCTCGCCGACCAGGGAATCGATCCCGTCGGGCAGCGAGTTGATCCAGTCCTCGAGGCCGACCTCGGCCAGGGCTTCGACGATCCGCTCGCGGTCCGCTTCCGGCCTGCCCAGCTTGACGTTCTCGGCGATCGTGGTGTTGAACATGTAAGCGTCCTGCGGGGCCAGCCGGACCGCTTCGCGCAACTCCTCCTGGTCCAGGTCACGGATGTCCGCGCCACCGAGCGTTATTCGTCCACGGTCCGGATCCCTGAAGCGAACGAGGAGTTCGGAAAGGGTGCTCTTGCCGATCCCGCTGGGCCCGGTCAGGGCGACCGCCTCGCCGGGCCGGATTTCCAGATCGGCGTCGCGCAGCAGCAGGCCGTCCCCTCCCGGGTAGGCGAAACTCACGCCGTCCAGCCTGATCGGGCCGCCGGCCGGCACCGGTCTGGGATGTTCAGGGTTGAGGATGGGTACCGGACGCTCGGACACTTCCTCGATGCGTTCCGCCGCTTCGTCGGTCGCGTCAATCACGGCCGCCGCCTGGCTGAGCGGGGTGATCGCCTCGAAGGAGGCCATTGCCAGCAGAGCCAGGGCGGCCAGCAGCACGCCGTTCAGCTCACCCGAATGGACAGCCGGAATCGAGGCGGCGGTGACGGCAACCGCGGCGCCTACGGCCAGCAGGGTTCCGAGACCTTCCGCCAGACCGCCGCTCATCGCGTCCCGCCGCTGGAGTGAAACGAGGTGGCGGTCATCCTCCCGGCTTCTCTCGAGCCAGTCGCTTTCGCGACCGGCCACGGCGATCTCGGCTCCGCCGACGGCAATCTCATGAAGGTCCATGGCCAGAAGGCCCCTTGCCCTGGACTGGCGGCGGCCGGCCGTCCGTGCCGCCCAGCGGGTCAGGGCCGGAGCCGCGAGACCACCGAGCAGCAGCATCACGGCCAGCACCAGCCCGGCCACCGGCAGGATGATCGAGGCGAGCGCCACGCAGAAGACCGAGCAGAAGATCGCGACCAGCGGCGGCGAAAGGGCCCGCAGATACAGATCCTGGAGGCGGTCGACGTCACCGACGAAACGGCTCATCAGATCGGCCCGCCGCGAGCCGTCGAGCCCGGCCGGGACCAGCGGGATCAGGCGTTCGAAGAACCGGCCGCGCAGGTCGGTGAGGGTTCTGAAGGCCAGGTCATGCGAGGTCAGGCGCTCGCCGTAGCGAAGCAGGGCCCGGGAGACCCCGAAGAAGCGGACCCCGACGATCGCCACGGTGAGCGAGAGGATCTCCGGCCGCTCGGCGGCACGGCTGATCAGGTAGCCGGAGGCGGTCAGCAGACCCACCGCTGCCAGCACCGTGCCCGTACCGAGCAGCACCGAAATCGTGAACAGCTTCCAGCGATTCCTGGTCGCGAGGGCGGCTCGGCCCAGCGGGGTCCGTTCGAGCCGGGCGGCGATCATGCGTTCACCATTTCACCCAGTCGCCCCTGGTTCAGCAGCAGGGTCCGGTCGGCCCTCGCGATCGGCTGCTCGCGATGGGAGATGATCAGGGCGGTCCGGCCACTCGCGGCTTCATTTATCGCTTCCGCGAGTTCCTTCTCGGTGTCCTGGTCGAGGTGAGCGGTCGGTTCATCGAGGATCAGCAGAGGGGCCTCGCTCAAAAGGGCCCTGGCGAGGGCGATTCTCTGGGTTTGACCAGCCGACAGCCGCCGGCCTCCTTCGCCGACCATGGTTTCCAGGCCGTCGGGCAGCCCCCTGACCACTTCACCCAGCACCGCCACCCCGATTGCTTCGGCCAGCTGGGCGTCGGTGGCCTGCGGATTGAACAACCTCAGGTTCGCCGCCAGTGTGTCGGCGAAGACGGTCGGCCTTTGGGGCACCCAGGCGATCTGCCGCCGCCAGCTCTGCGGATCGACTTCAGACAGGTCAGTGCCGCCACAGCTGATCCGGCCGGAACCCGGTTCAGTCAGCCGCAGAAGGAGCGAAGCCAGGGTGCTCTTGCCGCCACCGCTCGGGCCGACCAGCGCCACCGTTTCGCCGGGCTTCAGTTCGAGGTCGATCGACTCCAGCACCCGCTCCCGACCCGGCCACGCGTATGAAACGCCCTCCATGGCAACCGACCAGCGGGCCGGGTCGGGAGCGGGTACTGGTTCAGCCGGCGTGGACACCACTGCCGGCTGGTCGATCACCTCGAAAATTCGCTCGGCTGCCGCCATGCCGTCGGCACTGGCGTGAAACTGCGCGCCGAGCTGGCGCAGGGGCATGTAAAGCTCGGGGGCGAGCAGCAGCACGGTCAGCCCGGCGACCAGTTCAAGATGGCCGCCGGCGAGCTGGATTCCGACCGCGGTCGCGACCATCGCCACCCCGATCATCGCCAGAAGTTCAAGGACCAGCGAGGAAAGGAAGCCGACCCGGAGAGCCCCCATGGTCTCCCGGCGATAGTCCTCCCCGACCGCCTGGATCGAGCCCGATTGCGAGTAGGCCTGGCTGTTGGCCCGCAAGGTCGCCAGCCCGCCGACCAGGTCCAGGAAATGCGACGACAGCCGGGACATCCGCTCCCAGCGCTTGCGGGTGCGCTGCTCGGTCAGCAGTCCGATCAGGACCATGAAGACGATGATCAGCGGCGCCGTAACCGCGAGGATCGCCGCCGCTTCCCAGTTGTAACGGAGCACCCAGGCCAGCACGGCTACGGGCACGATCCCGGCCAGCACCATCTGCGGCAGGTAGCGGGCGAAGTAGTTCTCCAGCGCGGCGACCCCTTCGATCGCCGAGCTGACGAGTTCACCGCTCTGTTCGGCCTGGAGGGCACCCGGCCGGTTCATCAGCAGGTGGCGGGCCAGCTTCTCCCGGAGCTCGGACATGACCCGGGCCGCGCCGAAACGGCCCGCACTTTCAAATCCGGCCGCGGCGAGACCCCGGCCGACCGAGATCGCGGCCAGCCAGGCCAGCCACGGGGCGACCTCGGCGAAGGAGTCCCCGTTCATGAAGACCCCGGCGATCACCTTGGCCAGCAGGGTCGCCTGGGCGATGATCAGGACGGCCTGGAGAAACCCCAGGCCGACCGTCACGATCAGGTGATTGCGAGCTACACGGCTGGACCGGGCCAGCCGGCGCTGTGTTTCACGAGCCTGACGGCTCGCTCCCGGTGCCCTAGAGGGCGTGGCCAATACTCTCCCCTCGGCCCCGGCTACGCCCTCTGGTCCGACTCCGGGCCACTTCCGGCCTCCTTCTTCTGGTCAAGCAAGTCCATCGGTGACTTCACGTCACCGAACCCTTCGGCCGAAAGACGGTGCCGGAAGACCCAGTAGGTCCAGCCCTGGTAGAGCAGAACCACCGGGACCAGCAACCCTGCGACGACCGTCATGACGGTCAGCGTGTAGTTGGTTGAGCTGGCCATGTTCAGGCTCATGTCGAAGGCCGAATCGATACTTGAAACCATCGCGTTCGGGAACAGGTCGATGAACTGGGCGATGAAATAGAGGGCAATGCCGACCGCGGTTCCGGTGAAGGCACGCATCGGTTGCGACTTCGCGTTGATCGCCGCGAAACCGAAACTGCCGACCGCGACGACCGCGGCGATCAGCGACAGGATCTCGAGCGAGTCCTGGCGGATCAGGGTCCAGGCCATGAAGACCGCGGCCAGCAGCGCCGCGACCGGAGTTGCCTTCGCCGCCACCGCCCTCGCCTTCTCCCGGATGTCACCTTCGGTCCTGATCTCAAGGAACAGGGCCCCGTGGGCGAAGAAGATCGCCAGGGAAGCGACCCCGCCGAGCAACGTGTATACGGAGAGCAGATCGAAGAAAGTGCCCGTGTATTCGATTGACTCCACACCGTGGGTCGTCACCGGTTCGATCGGCACGCCGCCGATGATGTTGGCCCAGGCGACGCCCCAGAGCAGGGCCGGCAACAGGCTGCCAATCGCGATGCACCATTCCCAGCCGGTGCGCCAGGCGTCCGTGTCCCGCTTGCCCCACATCTCGAAACCGACGTTGCGGACGATCAGGGCGACCAGAATCGCGAGCAAGGCGATGTAGAAGCCGGAGAAAAGGGTTGCGTACCACTCCGGGAAGGCGGCGAAGGTGGCCCCGCCGGCGACCAGCAGCCAGACCTCGTTGCCGTCCCAGACCGGGCCGATCGTATGCAGGATCGCCCGCTTCTCTTCCCGGCTGCCGCCGATCAGCTTCATCAGCATGCCGATCCCGAAGTCGAAACCCTCGAGGACCAGGTACCCGATCCAGAGGACCGAGATCAGGACGAACCAGACGAACTGAAGTGTTGTTGTGTCTTCCATGGTTTTCCTCCGGCTCCCCTAGTAGGCCATTCCCAGGTAGGGCTTGTCTTCCTCGCCTTCCTCAATCTCGGCCGGGCCTTTGCCGGCCGTCTTGAAGAAGATCTTTCCGGCGAACACCGCCAGCACGCCGTAGAGCAGGGTCATCCCGACCAGCGAGATCCAGACCTCGGTAGCGCTCACCGTCGGTGAATTTGCGTCCTGGGTTCTGAGCAGTCCGAACACCACCCAGGGTTGCCGGCCCATCTCGGTGAAGATCCAGCCGGCGGCCGCGGCGATGAACGGCAGCGACGCGGCCGGCATCGCCAGCTTCAGGAAACGACGCGAGTCGGGCAGCTTGCCCTTGCGGTTGAACCACCAGCCGATCACGCCGAACAGGGCCAGCAGGAAGCCGCAGCCCAGCATCACGCGCCAGGACCAGTAGGCCACCCAGACGATCGGCGCGTAGTCCATCGTCTTGAACTCGGGACCGCGGTACTCGGGGCTGGCCGGATCACCGAACCGCTGCCTGTACTCCTCGTTCAGGTTGTTCACGCCCTTGACCTCGGAGTCGGGCTTTCCGGTCATGATGAACGAGAGGGCGTTGGGCAACTTGATGTTGCGGTTCGTCTCTTCCGGGTTGCCCTCGAACTTGCCGGTGGCAAAGAGCGACAGGCCGACCCCGTCCTCGGTCTCGAAGACGGCATCGGCGGCGGCCATCTTCATCGGCTGCTGCTCGCTCATCAGGATGCCGTTGAAGTGCCCGACCACCAGGGTCAGCAGGCCGGCAACCGCGAGCGAAGGCAGGGCGATCTTCATCGAGCTCGAGAAGACCTCGACCTCGTTCTTGCGGAGCAGGTGCCAGGCGGAAATGCCGGCGATCACCATGCCACCGGTCAGGGCCGCGGCCAGCATGGTGTGGGTCATCGCGTAGAGCGCGGTGCTGTTGGTCAGCACGTCCCAGATCGATTTCAACTCGACCTTGTTGGTGGCCTGATTCAGCTCGTAACCCACCGGGTGCTGCATCCAGGAGTTTGCGGCCAGGATGAAGAAAGCCGAGAGCATGGTCGAAAGCGAGACCGCCCACATGCAGGCGAGATGGACCTTCTCGGAGAGCCTCCCCCAGCCGAAGATCCAGAGTCCGAGGAAAGTCGACTCGACGAAGAAGGCGGCGAGGCCCTCCATCGCCAGTGGCGCCCCGAAGATGTCGCCCACGAAGCGCGAGTAGGCAGACCAGTTCATGCCGAACTGGAACTCCTGCACGATGCCTGTCGCGACGCCAAGCGCGAACGAGATCAACATCAGCTTGCCCCAGAAACGGGTCGCCCTCAGCCACTTCTCATCCTTCGTGCGGTACCAGCGGGTCTGGTACCAGGCCGTGAAAAAGGCCAGCCCGATCGTGAGCGGCACAAAAATGAAGTGATAGAGCGTAACTATTCCGAATTGCCAGCGGGCCAACTCGAGACTGGTCATTGCAATGGTGCTCATTCGTCCACCTTCATGGATCCCAGATTAGCTAGGCAGGAGGTCGAAATTCCTGCGGAAAATCACCGCAGTTACTGCGGGGAAGTACGGAGGTTTGGCTTAGCCCCGGCTAAGCCCGGGGGCATCGACCGGCATCGTGGAGCGCCTTGCGGTAGCGGCGCATCGACGCGTGCCGGAAGTCGCCGTGGGTCTGGTTCTTCATCGCCGGCACCAGTTCACGGTGGAACCTCGAACCGAGACTCTCGTTGTGCCCGATCACGTCCCGGATGCCGATGCCGTATCGGCAGCGGAGCCATTTGGTCAGCCGGATCGAGGCTCTCATCTGTCGCGGGTTGCCAAGCACGTCACCGTCGGTGAAGCCGGTGTGCTCGATCCCGAAGGAGACGTGGTTCAGGCCGACCGTGTGGCGGCAGCGGATGCCGAGCGGGACCAGCTGGACCACGCGGCCCCGGCCCGAGACCACGAAGTGGGCGCAGACGTTGGGCAGCTCGTGGAATTCGGGGTCGGGCCGGTTCGCGGCAAAAGTCCGGTACACCCCGGCGACCGAATTGCCCACAGCAACGTGTTCGACGATCTGGCGCGGATTCCGGAGGCGCCAGGATCGCACCCCGTAGTGACGCAGCGAGTAGCGGGCCATCTGGTGCTTGCGCTTCGCGCCGAAGGGAATGAAGTGCCGGTGAATCCAGGCCGGCATCCTGAGGGCGGCCCGGTTCGACTGCCGGGCTGCGCCCGGTGGCGCGGCCCCGGCCGCCGGGCCGGCTGCGACGCCATTGGCGGACGCGCTCGATCCGGCGTGTTCAGCGACCGGGCCGGCGAGCACCCCCAGGGCAGCGACCAGCCCGACCGCAGCTGCGGCCGTTGCCAGGCGCTTCATATCTCTACCCCGGGCCGGGATCAGTCGAAGGCGGCCGGGTCCAGGCCACCGGTCGGGCCGAGATCCGGACCGAGTCCGTTGCCCGAATGCTTCACCTTGTAGCCGGCAACCTTGCCACGGAAGGCGTTGCCGAAGGTGTAGACCGGCATCCCGATCTCGGTGATGTTGTAGATCCTCGGCTGGTCGGCGATGAAGGTCCTCAGACAGCCATGACTGGCCGGGTAATCCGGAACGTCGGCGTACCCGTGGGTCGCGTAGCCCCGGATGAAGTACGAGGAGTAGTACATGCCGTGCGAGTTCATGCCCGGCTCTTTCCAGTAGAAGCTGAAGGTGCCGAGGATGGTCGGGGTCGAGGCCTTGCCGCTGGCGATGGGGAAGATCGCGTAGGGATTGTCACCCTTCGAAAAGACGATCACCTGCTTCGAGAGCGGGGCTTCCATGTGGTCGCCCAGTTCGGGCCGGCGGACGTGGTAGCCCCCCTTGCCGTTGAAGACACGCCGGACCACGGTCTTCGAGGCCCGCGCGTTGCGGGTCATGTCGTTGAGCTTGCGGTAGGCGAGCACGGCGCGTTCCATCTTGCCGTTGAAGCAGCGACCCTGGTCGGGAACCAGCGCCAGGCGGTTCAGGGCCTTGCGGAATCCGGCCACGACGCGGCCACACTGGTCATGGGGCAGGCCGACGTAACGGACCCGCCAGGACTTGTGCCTGGTCGTGTCCTTGCCGACCGCACGCTTGCCGGCTTTGCCCCAGTACTTGGCGTGCACGCCGTAGCGGTTGCCGCCGCGCATGTAAAGGTAGGTGCGGAAGGTTCCGTAATTGCCGCCGGCCTTGTGGACCTTGACCTTGCGGGTCGAGAACTTCTCGCCGTCCTTGTAGAGGTAGACCTTGACCGTCTGGAGGTTGCGGAAGGGCTTCAGCGTGCCCTGGATCACGACCCGGCTCATCACGGTCGCGCGATGGGCATGAACGCCCTTGAGCTTGATCTTGACCGTCGCCCTGGCCGGACCGCCGGTCGGAACCGCGCCACCATTGGCTGCTCTGGCGGTGTCGCCAGCCAGCATGAAGGCGGCAATCGCGCAGATCAGGGTGAGCGCTGCCGGAAGGCTGAATCGGGCGAAGGTACGGGGTATCGATCGGACGGTCAAGTGAAGCTCCTGCGGTTGGGCGGCCAGTCCGCAAATTGTAGAGATATGGCCGGATCAGGCCACGGGTGAAGCCGCTTCGGCAACTTCCCCTGCCTCTCTCGTTTCCTCGTCCATCGACTCGGCCTGATTGCCGATCAGGAAGAAGGCGACGAGCACCCCGGCGATCGCGATCCCGACCGAGAGGGTCATCGCGTTGCTCAGGCCGTAGATGAAGGCATCGTGACCGGCGGCGACCAGACGCTCTGCCTTGGCCCCGGAAATCCCTTCGATGTGGGGCGCGCCACCGGTCAGCTGATGGGCGAAGTCCGAACGCTGACTGGCGGTCAGGCCGTTCTCGCCGCCGAGGGTGCTCGCCAGCCGGGTCTTTGCTTCGCTCTGGAAGAGGGCTCCGAGCGCCGCCACGCCGAAAGTTCCGCCGACCATCCGGAACATCGAAAGCACGCCGGAGGCGATGCCGGCCTTGGTCTTCGGCACCGCGTTCATGGCCGCGGTCGACATCGGTGACATGGTCAGGCCGATGCCGGCCCCGAGGATCACGAAACTGGGCAGGATGTCGGAAAAGGTCGAGCCGTCGCTGATCTGCGAGAAGAGGTAGAGCGAAAGCGAGATCAGGGTCATGCCGACGACGATCGGCCAGCGCGGCCCGATCCGATCGGCCAGCCGGCCCGCGATCGGCGCGATGACCATGATCACCAGGGTGGTTGGCAGGAACCTGACCCCGGCTTCGAGCGCGGTGTAGCCGAGGATGTTCTGCATGTAGAGGGCGAGGAAGAAGAAGACCCCCATCATCGCGAAGGAGATGATGAAGGCGACCACCACCGAGCCGATGAAGTTCCGGCTCTTGAAGAGCCCGAACTCGATGATCGGTGCCGTGACCCGGTTCTCGGTGAAGATGAAGGTGATCAGGCCGATGATCGAAACCGCGATCAGGCTGATCACGGCGGTCGAATCCCAGCCCCAGGTGTTGCCTTCGATCAGGGCGAGGACCAGCGAGGTGAGAGCGACGGTGAGGATGCCGACCCCGAGGTAGTCGACCTTGCGGCCGACCGTGGTGTCGCGCGACTCGCGGACCACGAAGGTCGCGGCGAGCACGGCGAGAACCCCGACCGGCAAGTTGATGTAGAAGATCGCGCGCCAGGAGACATGCTCGACCAGGAAGCCGCCGAGGACCGGGCCGACCGCCAGGGCCAGAGCCGAAACCCCGGCCCAGGTCCCGATCGCCTTGCCGCGCTCATGGGCCGGGAAGGCGTCGGTGATGATCGAAAGCGTGCCGGGCATCATGAAAGCGGCGCCGACGCCCTGAAGCACGCGGCTGGCGACCAGGGCGAAGTTGCTGGGCGCGAAGCCGGCCGTGGCCGAAGCGACGGTGAAGATGACCACGCCGAAGGTGAAGGCCTTGCGGCGGCCGAAGATGTCACCGATCCGGCCGCCGACCGCCAGCAGCACCGCGAAAGAGAGCGTGTAGCCGTTGACGATCCATTCGAGGCCGGAGATCGAGGTGTCGAGGTCGCGCTGAATCGAGGGGAGGGCGACGTTGACGACGGTGTTGTCGAGCATCACCATGAACAGGGCCAGGCACATCGCGCCCAGCGTCCACCACTTGCGGTTCTCGTCGGTGATCAGGTGCTGGTACTTGCTCACTGCTGAACTGCTCCTTCCAACTGCCGGTGAATTGAGGCAAGGTCTTCCCGCTCGATCAGCTTCGAGAGCAGGGAGTCGAGGGCTTTGAGTTCGTCCTCGCTGAAACTGTCGGCCAGTCTCACCGCGCCGACCGCACGGCCCATCAGGGCGGCGTTGGTGACCCGGTGGCCTTCGTCGGTGAGCGCGATCAGCCGGCGGCGCCGGTCGTGGGGATCCTCGACCCGGGAAACGAGGCCCTTGCGGACCAGGCTGTCGATCGCCCGGCTCACGGCGGGCATCGAGGCCCCGGTTGACTCGCCGATGTCAGCGAGGCAGAAGCTGTCGGCGGGTTCGAAGACCCCGAGACTCATGATCGCCTTGAACTCGAGAAATGAGAGACCGAGCGCAGCCGCGTCGAGCAGGGCGCTGGTCGCCGCCCCGTAAGAGAGCATCCGCCGGAACAGGGTCCCGAGCTGCAGGGCGACCCGCTTCGCCTCGGGCGATGCCGCGTCGATCACTTCCTGCCCGGCAACTTCGGCCGGGTCGACGCCCGGACCCCGGGCCGGATCCGTGGCACCGGCAGTCGCCTGCTCGTCGATCTTCAGCGCTTCCGCATCGGTCATGACTGAAGATACTTGCTCTTTCGCAACTATTTGTCAAACGCAATAGTTGCTTATGTGATGCACTTCACACGGCTGGCCGGGGGGCCGGTTCGGGGGTGCCTTCGAGGTTGAGCTTCGGCAGCCACTCGAGCCAGGCCGGCAGGTACCAGTTCCACTTGCCGAGGAGCTTCATCGAGGCCGGAACGAGCACACCCCGCACGATCGTCGCGTCGATCAGGACGGCCGCCGCCAGCCCGACCCCCATCTGCTTGAACTCCAGCATCGAGAGGGTGGCGAAGATCGAGAACACGGCCACCATCACGATCGCGGCGGAGGTGACCGGCCCGGCAGTGCGCCGGAGGCCGGCCTCGATTGCGTCCGAAGTGCTCAACCCCTGGTCGTGCGCTTCCCGGATCCGGCTGAGGATGAACACGTGGTAGTCCATCGAGAGTCCGAACAGGACCACGAAGAGGAACATCGGCAGCCAGGCGGTGATCCCGCCCATCGACTCGAAACCGAGCAGACCCTCGAGATGCCCTTCCTGGAAGACCCAGACGAGCAATCCGTAGGCGGCGCCGACCGAGAGCAGATTGAGCAGGATCGAGGTCGCCGGGATCACGATCGAACGGAACGCGACCATCAGCAGGATGAAGGCGGTCAGCAAGACGAAGGCGAAGACCAGCGGCGCCCGGCTCTTCATCAGGTCGTTGAAATCCTTCGAACCGGCCGTCATGCCATTGACGTTGGTTTCGGTGCCCGGCACCTTGCCGATCGTCTCCGGGATCACCTCCTCGCGGAGCTTGACCAGCGCGTCATTGGATGTGTCATCGGTGCCGCTGCCGGCCAGGGGCACGTTCACCACCTCGACCTTGCCGTTCGGGCTCACGGTCGTGGTGACCGGTGAGCCGAACTCGGCCGGACCGTCGACCGCCTGCCTGAGCGCGGCGATGCCCTGCTGAACCTCGGGCGCACGCACGTCATCGGCCTCGATCACCACGTTGGCCGGCTCCGGGCCGCCGGGGAAGGCTTCGTCCATCTGGTTGTAGGCCTTGATCACCGGCAGGTCCTGAGGCAGGGCTTCGGCCCCCGGCACGACGGTGTGGAGTTTGAAGGCCGGGACCGCCAGCAACACGAGCAGGCCGGCGGCGGCGACAGCCGAGAGGCCGGGGCGCCGCAGCACGGTCCGGATGAATCGACCCCAGAAACCGCCGCCGTTGCCGGCAGCCAGCACGCTCTCCTCGCCCCCGACCCGCCGGATCTTCCGGCTCCGTCGCAGCCGGTCGATCAGCGGGATCCGGCCCTTGTCAACCCGGTCGCCGAGCCAGGCGAGCACGGCCGGCAGCACGGTCAGTGAACCGAGCACGGCGACCGCGACCACGATGATCGTGCCGGTGGCGAATGACGCGAAGGTGGCGTCTCCGGTCATGTACATGCCGGCCATCGCGATCATCACCGTGATTCCCGAGACGATCACGGCCCGGCCGGAAGTTGCCGCGGCAGCCTCCAGCGCGGCCGATTCGGACCGTCCGGCCGCCCGTTCCTCCCGCTCGCGTCGCAGGTAGAAGAGCGAGTAGTCGACCCCGACGGCGAGGCCGATCAGCAGGATCACCGAGTTCGCGGCGTCCGACATCGGAGTGACGTGGCTGACCAGTGCGGTCAGGCCGATCGCCGCCGCGACCGAAGTCAGGCCCAGCAGCAAAGGTACGCCCGCGGCGATGAACGCTCCGAAGGCGAAGACCAGAATCAGCAGGGTGACCGGAAGCGAGGTGAACTCGGCCTTTTTGAAGTCATCCTCGAAGGCCTGTCCGATCTGCTCGCTGGCCGAGGCATCACCGAACTGGGCGAAGCCGTAGCCGGGCGCCCGGGCCCGGGCCTCGTTGACCGCCTCCTGGGTCGCCCCGAGCCGCTCCGAGAGCTGGTCCTCGTTGCCGGCCAGCTCGAAAGAGACCAGCGCCGATTTTCCGTCGGCCGATATCTGGCCCCGGTTGCCAGGTGCAAAGGGGCTCTCGACATGTGACACGTACGGCGTCGCCCTTAGCTCGCGGGAGAGGTCGGCGGCAGCTTCGCGCATCGCGGCGCTGGTGTTCGAACCACCGGCCGGCGCCGTGATCAGCACCCTTTCGGTCGCGTTCTCGGGGAAGTTGTTCGAGGTCGCCACTTCGGCGCGCCCCGACTCGCCAACTCCGTCTTCGGCGTCGGTCAGGGTCCTCGTTCCAACCGATCCTCCGATGAAGACGGCCAGGATGACGAAGGCGAGCCAACCCCAGATCGCGGTCTTGCGATGGGTCGCGCTCCACCTTCCGGCACGGGCTGCGATGTTTCGACTGGTATCCATGCCGCCAAGCCTGCCTTTGCGGACGCCGGCGCAAAATGGGGCCTGCCTGTGTCTTCAGCGGGTGATGCCTGCCCCTTAGGGGTTCGGCAAACCGCACCATGAACGCCCGGATGCGGGTACTGGCCGCACCAACGGCGGTCCCCGCATGGGTCAGAATCACCCCATGGGTAGTGCTCTGAACCTGCGGGCGAGGCTGACCTGGCTGGCGATCGCCGGCTTCCTGGCCGGAGCGGGCGGGGCGACGATGATCGCCCTGACAAACCAGACCCTGGGCGAGCCGGTAATCGAGATCACGCTGCGGGTGCTGACCGGATGGACCTGGATGGGAGTCGGCATCTTCGCCTGGTGGCGCCGCCCCGACAATCCGTTCGGCAAGTGGATGGTCT
>JAIBCJ010000027.1 GCA_019694145.1 Solirubrobacterales bacterium
CTCTCGGCAGCGGGGCGATCGAGGTCGAAGTGGACCCCGGCGACCGCTGTGTCGACCGAGGTCACGATCCGCCCGCGGCCCCGGACAACCGCAGCGTCATCGCCGATTCCGATCTCGAACCGGTCGCTGGCCCGGGCCTCGTCAGCGATCTTCCCGATCAGTTCGAACTCGCTCAGATCCATTGCTCTGACACTATTGCGCCTCAGATGAGTGAGGAATCGAGAACGGACCCGGGCGAGGACGAGAAGCCCAGCCTGCTCCACCGGCTGGGGCATCTGGCCGCCACGGTCGGCAAGACCGGCCCGAAGAAGAAGTCGACCCGGATCATCCTGCAGGGCTCGATCGCCTTCCTGATTTTCGCCTTCCTGGTCTTCACCGTCATCTCACAGTGGTCGGAGCTGAAGGAGAAGGGCGTCGAGTTCGACTTCATCTGGCTGATCCCGGCGGTGGTGATGATGATGCTCTATTACATCGCCGGGGCCGGGGTATGGGGCCTGATCCTGCGTTTCCTCGGCAGCCCGGTTCCGGCCATGGAGACCCAGAAGATCTGGGCCCAGCCGCTGCTGGTCCGTTACATCCCCGGCACCGTCCTGTTCCTGCTGGCCCGGATCCTCATGGCCGAAAAGGCCGGGGTCCAGCGACGGGTGACCACGGCCGGCATCGTCTACGAGCAGGCGGTTTCGATCGCCGGTGCCCTGACCATTGCCACCTGGTTTCTGATCGACCACCCCGACCTGCAGGATCAGCCGGCCCGCTGGCTCCCGTTGCTGGTCCTGCCGGTGATGGTCTGCCTGCTTCATCCCCGCGTCTTCGGCCCCGTCTCGAAGCGGTTGCTCCACGCGCTCGGCCGCGAATCACTGCCACAGCTGATGCCGTTCCGGGGCGTCGTCGTCATCTACCTCGCCTATGTGGTGGTCTGGGCGATCATGGGCGTCGGCGTCTTCTTCGCCGCCCGGGCGGTCCATCACCTCAATCTCGACGATCTCGCCATCGTCGCCGCTTCCCAGATGATCGGATTTCTCGCCGCCGTGGTCTCGGCCGTCACTCCCGCCGGCCTCGGTGTCCGTGACGCGGCGTTCGCCTGGGCGGTCAAGGCCGCCCTGCCTTCGGACAGCTTCGGGGTGGGAGCGGTCATCGCGATTGCGGTCCGGGCCACCCAGACGGTGGTCGAGTTGATCTACGTCGGCGGGGTCACCGCGCTCACGCGCAAGGAGGGTGACGAAGACGAGATCGAACTGGCCGAAGAAGCCGCCGAGGAGGCGGCCCGCCTGCAGACCGAATCGGGCAGCTGAACCTGAAGGGTTCCGGCCCGCGACCGTCCGGCTAACCGGGCGTGACGCCGCCGGTTGAACCGCCGGTGCTGCCACCGGTACCGCCGGTGCCGCCACCCACGCCGGCCGGTTCCTGACCGACCCCGGGCGCGTAGGCGCCATCCGGCTCGACAGTGCCGGTACCGGTATCGGTGCCCGTGCCGGTTCCGGTGTCGGTGCCCGTCGTGTCTTCGGGCTGGGGGCCGTAGTCGCTCTGGGTACCGGGTGAAACCGTGTAGCCGCCGCTGAAATCGCCCCAGTCCATGGTCTCGGTCGGGATCGGGGTTTCTTCGCAGGGCACGGCCGCGTTGTAGAAGAAGCTGTTCCAGATGCTGGCGGGCACGTCACCGCCATCGGAGCCGGTGCTGAGGTCATTCGACTCCGGGTAGCCGATCCAGGCGGCCGCGGTCAGGTTCGGCTGGTACCCGACGAACCAGGCGTCGACCTGGTTGTCGGTGGTGCCGGTCTTGCCGGCCTGGCCGCCGCAGCCGGTGTAGGCCCCGGTGCCGGTGCCGCTGGTGATGTTGTCGTGCAGAATCTTCGTGACCTCGTACGCCTCGGCCTCGGAGAGGACCCGCACCGGCTTTGACCTGCCCGGCCGGTCCACTTCACCGTTCGGGAAGACGACCTTCTCGATCGCGGTCGGGTCATGACGGATGCCGCCGCTGGCCAGGGTCGAGTAGGCACCGGCCATTTCCAGCGGTGACACGCCGATGGTCAGACCGCCGAGGGTTTCGGCCGGGTATCCGTCGAGGTGCGTGGTGATGCCCATCTTGTGCGCCATGTCGGCGATCTTGTCCGGCCCCACGTCAAGGGCCAGCTGGGCGAAGACCGAGTTGTCCGAGGCCAGGGTGGCGTCGTGGATGCTGATCGTGCCGCTGTAGGAATCGCCGTAGGTGTGGACTTCCCAGTGGCCGTAGGTTGGGTCGTCGATGTAAAGCGGCTTCGACTCGTAGTAGGTCGTGTACGGGTCGATGCCCTCGTGGATCGCCGTGGTCAGCGTGAAGACCTTGAAGGTCGAGCCGGGCTGACGATGGCCCTGGGCGGCGAGATTGAACTTGCTGTCCTCGTAATTGGTCGAGGAAACCATCGCCTTGATGTCACCGTTGCGGGGATCGACCGCGACCAGCGCCCCGGAAGGCCCGCCCGCGTAGAGGTTCGAATCGAGGGCGGAAAGGGCTGCCGCCTGTTCCGACGGCTGGACCGTCGTGTAAACCTTGAGGCCGCCGCGCCGGACGGTGTTCACGCCGTACTTCTTCTGCAGTTCGCTCTGGACGTAATCGAAGAAATACGGATCCTCACGGTCGAACAGATCGTCGGCCGGGTTGAGCTGGAGTCCGGATTGCTTGGCCGCGGCCGCACGGGCCGGCGTGATCATGTTCTGGTCGGCCATTGCGTCGAGAACTTCATTGCGGCGGGCCTTGGCCCCGGCCGGATTGCTGATCGGGTTGTAGTCCGAGGGGGCCTGCGGCAGACCGGCCAGCAGGGCGGCCTGGGGCAGGCTCATGTTCTCCGGCTTGACCGAGAAGTAGACCTTGGCGGCCGCGTTCACGCCGATCGCGCTGCGTCCGCCGTTGGTGCCGTAGGGGGCGGTGTTCAGGTACTTCTCGAGGATCTGCTTCTTGGTGTGGTCCTTCTCGTAATCGAGGGCCATCTTGGCTTCCTTGATCTTCCGCTCGATGTCCCGTTGCGGGTTCGAGATGTAGATGTTCCGCATCAGCTGCATGGTGATCGTCGAGGCGCCTTCGTTCACCTCACCGGCCTCGAGGTTCTTGAACAGGGCCCGAATGCCGCCCTGGACGTCAACGCCGTCGTGCTGGTAGAAGCGCTCGTCCTCGATCGCGACCGTTGCGTCCTGGATCGACTGCGGGATCTTCGAAAGCGGGATCGGGGTGCGGATTTCGGTCGAGTTGATCAGACCGAGCTTGCTGCCGTCACCGGCGTAGATGACCGAGTTCTGGCCCTTGTTGATCTCCTTGAGATTGTCCGGATTCGGGGCGTCGGCGGCGATCGAAAGAACCCAGCCGCCGGCAGCCGCAATCGCGGTTAGCAGCAATCCGCCGAGCACTGCGGCCACGGCGACAAAAACCTTGCCGGGTGAACCACGGTGACGGCGCACCCTTCTCTGGCGCCTGGTCATCCCCTAAAGGGTAGCTGGAAGCACCTCAGGAACTTCTAAAGGGCGGTTCCAGGCGACGCCGGTGCAGGATGGGTTGCGGACGACTGCGGCCCCGAATTGTGAGAATGAGCCAAGCCATGGAAGCCAACCAGCCCGCAGCGGAGCCGGCAGCCGGGACCGACCCGGTCGTCTTTCCCCCTTCCCCACCCGGGGTCGACCCGCCCGAAGATCCCGGGAAGTACCCCTTCGCGACCTGGAGCCCGTGGGTCGCGATCGGCGGAGCCGTTGCGGCCCTGATCTTCGGTGTGATGCTGGCCCTGCCGGTCGACGTCGTGGCCGGCGGCGAGAATTTCGATGACTACGGCTGGCAGGTCAAGGCGCTGTTCCAGCTCTGCACGGTGGTCGGTTTCCTGGCGGTTCCCTTCCTCTTCGCGAAGGAACTTCCGGGCGGGGTCAACTGGCGGGAAGCGGCCGGCCGGCTCGGGTTCCACCGCTTTCGCATCGGCACGGCGGCCAAGTGGATCGGGCTCGGATTCCTCGCCTACATCGCCTTCGCGATCGTCTATGCCGTGGTTTTCGGCGCTCCCGATCAGGACGACATCGCCGGCGAACTCGGACCGCTCTGGTCCCAGATCCTCCTGATCGTAATCCTGGCTCCGCTTTCCGAGGAGGTCTGTTTCCGGGGGATGCTCTTCGGCGGTTTCCGGACCCGGTTCAACCTGCCGGTCGCGGCGATCGGGGCCGGACTGGTCTTCGGCGCCCTTCACTACTCGACCGGAATCACCGCGGTGCCCCAGCTGATCGTGCTGGGAGCGATCTTCGCCGTCGTGTACGAGAAGTCAGAGTCGATCTGGCCGGCGATCATCTTCCATCTGATCAACAATGCCTACGCCCTGGCCATCCTCAATTCCTGAGGGTGGATGACCGAGAGGAACGACCTTGACCGACCGTGACCAGACCCGCCAGCAGTTGATCGGCCTGCTTCGCGAGCATTCGCTCGTGCTGGGCGAGGTCACTCTTTCGAGCGGGGCCAAGGCGGGTTATTACGTCGACGCCCGACGCACGGTGATGCGACCGGAAGGACTGAAGGCGGCGGGCACCCTGATCGCCCTGCACGCGAAGGAACTCGGCGCAACCGCGGTCGGCGGTCCGGTGATGGCGGCGATCCCGCTCGCCTGCGCGGCGATCGCGGTGCCGGAGGGCGAGGGTCTGGGCGGTTTCTTCGTGCGGAAGGAACGCAAGGCGCACGGACTCCAGCGCTGGGTCGAAGGCGCGGCCGAACCCGGAGACCGGGTGCTGGTGGTGGAGGACACGGTGACCACCGGCGGTTCGACGATCTCGGCGATCGAAAGGATCCGTGACGAGGGTTTCGAGATCGCCGGCGTGCTTGCCGTGGTTGACCGGCTGGCCGGCGGCGGCGAGAAGATCGCCGCCGAGGCGGGCGCGCCCTACGAGACCCTGACCACGATCGACGACATTTACCCGGACCGCCCCGACAAGTAAGGCGTCCGGTTTGCCGGAAGCTTGTCCCGGGGACCCCGGAGTGAGAGCATGAGTTCACCGGCAACGAGATCCGTCGAAAGGAGCCAGGCGTGGAATTCAACCAGTACCACGAGCCACCGGAGGAACTGAGCCCCGAACTCAGGACCAAGGCGAGACTGTTTGCTTCCCTGGCCGAAGAGGCCGAGGCGATCAACTGGTACGAGCAGCGGCTCTCGGTCGAGCCCGACGCCGAAGCCAGGGCGATCATGAAGAACGCCCAGCACGAGGAGTTCAAGCACTTCTCGATGGATCTCGAGTTCCTGCTGCGGAAGATTCCGGTCTGGCGGGAGCTGGCGGAAGGAGTCCTGTTCAAGGACGGCGACATCGTCGAGCACGGCGAGGCGGCCGAAGCCGGAACCGACGAGGAAGACGAAGACGCGACCCCGGAACCGGCCGGATCGGGTGGATCGCTTGGAATTGGCAGCCTGAGAGGAGCGGGGCTTTGAATCACCTTCTGCGGGGTCACGCCCCGATTACTGACGAAGCCTGGAAGCAGATCGACGAGGAAGCGCGCGACGGCCTGGTGCCGGCGCTCGGTGGTCGCCGGCTGGTGGACTTCAAGGGGCCCCTTGGCTGGGGCCACTCGGCGACCGATCTGGGCCGGGTGTCGGACTCGACCGACGGCCCGGCCGACGGAGTCAACCTGAGGACCCGCCAGGTCCTGCCGGTGGCGGAACTTCGGGCGCCGTTCACGATCAGCCGCTCTGAACTCGAGGCGCTGGACCGCGGCGCGGTGGATACCGACTTCGACTCCCTGAATGCGGCGGCCCGCCAGATGACGATCGCCGAGAATGCTGCGATCTTCCACGGCCTCGGAGACGCGGGCATGGAAGGGATCGCCGGTGCCTCAAGCCACGAACCGATCCCGCTCGGCAACAACGGCTTCAACGACTACCCGGAGCACATCGCCAAGGCGATCGAGGTGATCCTCTCGGCCGGCGTCGAGGGCCCCTACGGGGTCGCGCTCAGTCCCGAGTGCTACACCGGCGTGGTCGAAAGCGCCGAGCGCGGCGGTTACCCGCTGCTCTCGCACATCCGCAAGATCCTGCAGGAGAGTGGCGGCGGACCGCTGGTCTGGGCGCCCGGACTCGACGGTGTCGTGGTCGCCAGCATGCGCGGCGGCGACTTCCTCTTCGAGTCGGGCCAGGACCTCTCGATCGGCTACGAGAGCCATGACGCGGAAAAGGTCAACCTCTACATCGAGGAGAGCTTCACGTTCCGGGTCGCCACGCCGGAGGCGGCGGTCGCCCTGCCGAAGTAGCGATGGCCCGGCCGACGATGTAACGGATCAGGTGCGGGTCTTCTCGGCCTGTTCGGCGGCGTCGGCGCCGGTGCTCGTGGTCATCGCCTTGCCGGCACCCCCGGACAGGACCTTTCTGACCAGACCCGGGGCGAGGATCTTGAGGATCGCGATCAGCTCGTAGGGCCGCGGCACGTACCGTTCGGCCTTGCCGAGTATCGCCGTCTCGTAGACCGCGTCCGAAGCCTTGAAGACGTCGGAGACCATCCAGCGGGTCGCGAACTTCCCGGTCAGCTCATCGGCCGGGAAGCCTTCCGTCTTGATGAAGCCGGGCAGGACGAGGCCGACGTGGACGCCGTGCGGGGCCTCTTCCAAATGGAGTCCGTCGCTCCAGCCGATCAGGGCGTACTTGGAGGCCGAGTAGGCAGCCGAGCCCGGTCGTGAAACGCGGCCCGCGGTCGAGGCGATGTTGACGATCGAGCTGGGGGCGCTCTCCCGCAGCATCGGCAGGAAGGTCTCGGTCAACCGCAGGACGGCATCGAAGTTGATCTCCATGGTCCGGCGCACGTTCTCGTAACCGCCTTCGGCAAAGGTCGCGCGCCAGGCGGCACCGGCGTTGTTGACCAGCAGGTTGACCGGCGGGTGGTGCTCCTGGGCATGGGCGAGGATCCGGCCGGGAGCATCCGGCTCGGTCAGGTCGGCCGCGATCCAGGTCACTTCGCAGGACAGGCGTTTGGCCAGTTCCCGCAGGCGATCCTCACGCCGGGCGACCAGGATCAGTCGGGTGCCGGGCTTGCGGGCCAGGCGCCAGGCGACCCCTTCGCCGATTCCGCTTGAGGCTCCGGTGATGATTGCGACGGTCGGTTTGTTCTCCATCGAGGCTTCCACGTTGCGCAGCCTATAGCCGCGTGGTTGGGGGCGGTGCGGGGTGTACCCCCAAAACCGTCGCTTCGCTCCTCATTCCGGAGGTTTTTTGGGCACACCCCGAACCGCCCTCCGACATTGGTTGGGCTGGCGCCGGGACGGTCGGACTCTGGGCTATCCGAGAAGGTCGGTTACCGCTTCTTTGAAGACTTCTGTGTGGCGGTCTACGTCGGCGGGGATGGTGGCCGGTGACATAAGTGCCATGTTGTGGAAGGGGGTGATCAGCACGCCGCGGTTCAGCGCGTGCAGGTGCAGGTAACGCTCCAGTTCCGGGTCGGAAGCGTTGTGGGCCTGGGTGCCGTTGCGGGCCGGTTCCGGCTCAAAGCGGTACTCGGCCCGGGCCCCGAGCTGGGTCACGTTCCAGGGCAACCCGGCGTCGGTGACCACCTGCATCACACCTTCGCTGAAGCGGGTGGCGAGGGGAACCGTGTGGGCGAAGGCCTCTTCGGTCAGCACCTCCGAGAGGGTCGCCCGGACCGCGGCAAGCGAGAGCGCATTGCCGGCCAGGGTGCCGCCGACCCCGCCGGTGTCCTCGTAATCGGCGTCCTGCTGGGCAAAGAGGCTTTCGGTCACCGCTTCGGTCATGCCGAGGGCCCCGGCCGGCACGCCGGAACCGATCGCCTTGCCGATCGAGAGCAGGTCCGGTTCCAGGCCCCAGGCCGCGGTGCAGCCGCCCGGGCCGGCCGAGAAGGTGTGGGTCTCGTCGATGATCAGCAGGGCGCCGTGCTTTCGGGTCAGGTTCCTCAGCGCCTCGTGGTACCCCTCGTCCGGCAGGACGATTCCCATGTTGGTCATCGCCGGTTCAGCCAGCACGCAGGCGACCTCGCCCGTCGCCAGGGCGGCCTCCAGCGCCTCCAGATCATTGAACTCGACCGCGAAAGTCGTTTGCGCCGGGTCGACCGGGGCTCCGACGTTGCCTTCCCGCGAAACCGTGACGCCTTCCGGCCCGGCCACGGCGAAGGCCTCATCGACCGAGCCGTGGTAGCTGTAGCTGAAGACCAGAACCTTGGGCTTGCCGGTGATCTGCCGGCAGATTCGCAGCGCCGCCCGGTTGGCATCGGTCGCGGTCAGGGTGAACATCCAGCGGTCGAGACCGAAGCGGCGGGTCAGTTCCTCCCCGACCCAGGGCGCGTCCTCGGTCGGCAGCATCGTCGTGATGCCCTTGCGCTCCTGATCGGTGATCGCCCGCACCACCGGCTCGGGATCATGGCCGGGCATCGCACCCGTGTCTCCGAGGCAGAAGTCGATGTAGGTGTGGTCGTCCACATCGATGATCCGCGCCCCGATCGCCAGCTTCGCGAAGACCGGGAAACCGCCAGCCCAGCGCATCATCCAGGGCATCGGGACGCCACCGACCAGAGACTTCCTGGCCCGCTCGAAAAGCTCCTTCGACTTCGGGTTTTCCTCGACGAAACGGTCGAGCTCGGACTGGGTGAGCTCGGCCAGGCGGCCACGATCGATCTCGGTCATTTCTCCTCCTCGGGGGTCGGGCCGATCATATGCGCCCCGCTAGCCGGGGGCCGGGGTCACCGAGTGCCCACTTTGTGCCGGTATGTGGCGCAAAGTGGGCATTCGCGGTGTCGGGGTCTCAAGGGCGGAGGTGTCGGACCAGCCCGGTGCCGCGGGGTCAAGGGCGGAGGTTCCGGACCATGCCGGTGCCGCGGATCGCAGCCCCCGCCGCGGTCATTGCCGCGGCTTCGGTCCGGCTGCCGATGCCGGGCCAGAGGCCGAGGGACCGGAGATTGCCGACCACGTCGTAGAAGGAATGCTCGCGGCAAACCTTGCCGTCCCGGAATTCGAAGATGTCGGTGCCCTTCGATTCCAGCCGGCGGCCGGTGGCAGGCAGGCCGATCCAGATCGGACCCGAATTGAGCCCGGTGAAGGCCCAGGGCTCGGTCACCCTGTCGCCCTCGCAGATCACCGGTTCGCGCAGTGACCACTCGCATTCAGTGAAGGCGGTGAAGAAGTTGTCGCAATGCCTCGCATAGGCCTCACGGCCCCGAATCGGCTCGGGCAGGGTCACATCCCAGTACTCGATGTCATCGGTGACGAACTCGAGCACCGCCTCGGTCCCGGTCCCCCAGGCCCGCTGCCACTCAACGAAGAAGTCATCCGCCCAGTCAGCCAAGGCGATCTCAGTCCTGCCACCAGTCGCGCTGGCCGGTCACGTCGTCACGAACCTGATCGCCGAGGTTCGGAGCGCCGGAAATCAGGATCTCGAGGCCATCCGGTCCGGCCTCATAGCCTCGCCAGGTGCCAGGTGGCACCCTCACCGCATCCCATTTCCCAAGTTCGATGATCTCGTCATCGAGCTTCATCCTGCCGCTGCCGCCGACGACCACGTAGACCTCTTCCTGGCTGTCGTGGGTGTGGCCGAAGGGAAATCTGTATCCCGGCGGAATACGCTGATAACCCAGGAATGAATGCTCGAGTTCGAGCGGCTTCGTCGCGGCCCGGAAATCGAGGTCCGGCGAGCCGTCGAAGTTGGGCCCGAAGTTGTCCACGTCCTGCTTGAGGTTGATGCGCGTGAACGGCATGGGGCGATCCTACGGCCCCGGCTACTTCCAGCCCGGGACGCGGCCGGCCTGTTCGATCCAGGCTCCCATCTCCGGTGTCTCGGCTTCTTCCAGCGACTTGATCTTGATGTAGCGGCTGCGGTCCGTGTCCCCGAGCGGCGGCGGCGAATCGAAGTCGGCACCGCCGAGAAAGACCATGTTGACCGAGATGTCATAGGCGACCATCTCGATGACCCAGCCGAGATCTTCCCGACCGTAGTAGGCCTTCTTCCACTTCACCGCGTACTGCAGGTCGGGGATCGCCTTGCGGATCTGCTGATCCAGTGACGCGACGATCGGCTGCAGGTCCGGCATCACCCGCGAGGTCCAGTCGTCGACGTCAGTGGAGTCATCAGCCGGCACCGGCGGCTTGCGGGTCGAGATCGGCTTGCGCTTCATCTTTGCCATTTCGAATCCTCCTGGTTGGTTGCCTCACCTGCCTCGCCCGGCGTGGCACCCGAGCGATCACGCCCCGAGCTGGATTCGAACCAGCGGCCTTCCGCTTAGGAGGCGGACGCTCTATCCAGCTGAGCTACCGGGGCCGAAGGGGGATGCTATCCGTGGAGGCCTGATTCGGTCCCGGCGGAGGGCCGGGATGGCCTTGGGCGCCGCTCAATAGCGAAGCAAGGCCAGCACGCCGCCGGCTTCGGTCAATGCCGGGACCTCGTCGACCGAGGCCGAGCTGACCCGGGCTCCGGTCCGGAGGGCGAGTTCAACCAGAGCCTCCTGGACGCTTTCTTCGCCCGCATCCTCGATCGCCTGCCGGCTGGCCGAATCGAGGGTCAGCTCGTCGGTCTTCAGGTAAGGGTCGAGGATCAGGTGCTCGACCCGGCCTTCGCCGAGGGCGGCCAGCACCCGATCGGCACCGGCGGCGCCACGGCCGCCAGCCCTGGAGCGCTCCATTGCCCTCGCCCCGTCACCGGATACCCCGTCGCGCCAGGCCTGGCGAAGATGCGGGTCAAGAGCGGCCCCGGCCTCGGCGGCGGGAAGGTCGATCAGATTGAGGTGGACCGTGGTCGCCAGCCGGCTTCGCATGTCAGCGGGCAGGGCCTCGTTGAAGCCTGCCCCCAGCTCGCCTTCGGCGGCGGCGACGAGGCGGTCGAAGCCGAGCTCGCTGGCACTTTCGGCGATCGCCTTGGCGGCCGCCTTGACGAAGCGGGCCCGCCAGACCTCCACCCGGTCGTCGTAGGCCGAGGCGTTCGAGACGCCGCCACCACCGACCGTGCCCTGGGGCCGGGCCGGGCCCCGGTACTGGTGCCAGTCACCGAGTTCGAGGTCGAAGGTCGATTCTTCGAGATCCCGGGTGCGGCCGTCCCACCATTCGAGCAGCCGGATCCGGTCACTCGAGAGCAGGACCAGGCCGGTGCGCTGGCCGCGGTCGATCACATCGAGCATCGGCCAGACCACCGGGCCCGAGTCGACCGTCACATAGTCCTCGCGAACCGGGATCTGGAAAGTCGTGAACGAGTCGACCTTCCCGTCACCGCCGATGAAGAGCGCGACGCTGCGCCCGCGGTCGGCGGCCGAGGCCCCGTTGATCCGCCGTTCGGCTTCGGCACAGAGCTTCTTCACCGTCTGCTCCTTGCCGTGGTTTCCCTCGTGAAAACCCGCCACGTGGTTAAGGCCGTTCTTCAAGGCGATCGCCCAGGCCGGGGTCTCGCTGCTGTTGGCCGGGTCCCGAGGGTCGGTCCGGCAGAAGACCGAAAGCACCGGCCCCTCGGATTCCTGGTCGATCAGTTCCCGAAGCTCCTCAACCCGCTTTTGGTTCTTCATGGAACCAAAATACCTGCATGCATTCCGGTCTTCGCCGGAATGCCAGTAAAACCCGCCCGGTCACGACATCCACAAATGGATGACCGGGCTCCATCGGTGGCTATTCGGTGGCTATTCGGCGGGTTCCTGTTCCGGTGCTGTCTGCGGTTCTTCGATTTCGTAGAGGGATTCCCGTGCGACCTGTTTGCCGCGGGAGGTCCAGAGCTTGATCTCGAGGTAGGCGTCATCGCCGTAGTTCTTGAGCGCGTCGGGAGCGATCAGGGTAAAGCGGTCGGCGCGACCGCCCTGGCCGCCGAAAAGGGGATCCTGGTCAACGGTGACATCGTCGAGCTCGGCAGTCACCGCGAAGGCGTCACGGACCAGGGCCCGGCCCCAGACCAGGGTCATCGCCGCTTCGCGGCCCTGCTCTCCAAGCCAGGTGCCGATCACTTCATCGGAGATGTCGATCGTCCAGTCGGGGTTGTCGGCGGCGACCACGTCGGTGAAGTCGGCCGAGGCCTTGAAGTCGGTCGGATCGCCGCCCTCCGGCTGAACGAAGCTGACGAAGCCGAAGAACTCGATCGGCTCGGGTTCGCTGTTTTCCTCGAGGACCGCTTCGCCGTCGGCGGAAACCGGAACCCAGACCCGGCCCGACCAGGCCCGCTCCGGAAACCAGGTGAACTCTTCCGGGATCTCCGTTCCGGCCGGCAGGTCATCGATCTCGCGGCAGGCGTCCTTGAAAGCGGTAGCCAGCCGCTCGGCAAAGCGGCCGTGAGGAATGCCGTGACGGGAAGCATCGGCAACGAAGCGGGGGAAGGGGCGATTGTCGATCGGCATCGGACGAGCCTACTCAGTCGATCGCGTCGCGGAGAGTCTCGGCGGCAGTTTCGGGACTGACGATGTTGATGTCCACCCCGGTGGCCATCTCGAAGGCGGAGGCCGGTTCGAGCCGGGGGATCAGGTCGAGGTGCCAGTGGAAGTGCTCGACCCCGCGGGGTGCGGTGCGGACCCAGAGATTTAGCTGGCAGGGGTTGCCGAAGAGTTCGGTCAGCGCCCGGATCGCCCGGCCCAGCATCGCCGCCCCGCCTTCGTCTTCCTCGAAGCGGGCGACGGGCCGGCGCGGGACGAGTCGCATCTCGTAGGGGTGACGGGAGGCCCACGGGCAGATCAGGGCGACCTCTTCATCGATCGCGACCAGCCGCTCGCCACGGCGGACTTCCTCCCTCAGGATCTCGCCGAGCAGGCTGGCCCCGGCGGTCCGTTCCCGGTAGGCCCCGACCCTTTCGCGTTCGCGGGCGACCGATGGCGGCACGAACTCCATCGCCCCGAGCTGGGCGTGACTGTGCTCCAGCGAAGCGCCGGAGTCGGGGCCCTGGTTGAGAATCAGCTGCACGTAGGCCGAATCCGAATGGGCCCGCATGCGGCTGCGCCAGGCGGCGACCGCGGCGGCCAGCGACTGCTCCTCGAGCTCGGCCAGCGAGGCGAGGTGAAAGGGCGAGTTGACGATCACCTCGTGGCTGCCGTAGGCGGGCCGAGAAGCGAACATGTCCGGTTCCGAGCCCCGACCGGAGGCGAGCAGCGGATCGGCCGGACTGGAGAAGGCGCTGGACTCGGTTCCGGCCCGACCGGCGACCTTGCGCTGGTCGGCCGCTTCACCGGACTCCCGCGGTGCCACCGCCGGGTAAAGGTTCGGGACCGTGCGGGTGACCCAGCCGGGGCCGTTCGCCTCGCCTCCTTCAGGCCGGTCGGCTTCAACCTCGGGCGGTGTCTTCGATTCGTTTCCCTCACAGAACGGGCAACCGTCGTGACCGGCCGGGTGCCACGCCCCCGGGGTGAAGTCATCCGGGCGCTCGGAGCGACCCGGCGCGACCAGCACCCGGCCTCCAGTCAGCTGGTCGATCCTGACTTCAGGTGAACTCAAAGCGTTTTCAGGGTTCCGACGAAAGTTCGTCCGGCCTGGCGCCACCGATCGTCGGCTGAACGCCACCATCGGAGCCGCCGTCGGCGTTGCCGATGTTGCCGAGCGTCTGCTGGAAGGCGGAGATCAGATCCATCGGCAAGGGGAAGATCACGGTCGAGTTCTGGTTGCCGGAGATCTCGAGCAGGGTCTGCAGGTAGCGCAGCTGCAGCGAAGCCGGGTTGCGGCTGATGATGTCGGCCGCGTCGGTGAGCTTCTCCGCCGCCTGGTACTCGCCTTCGGAGTTGATGATCTTGGCCCGCCGTTCCCGTTCGGCCTCGGCCTGCCGGGCCATCGCCCGCTGCATCGCCTCGGGAATCTCGACGTCCTTGATCTCGACCGTCGTGACCTTCACGCCCCAGGGCTCGGTCTGCTCGTCGATGATCTTCTGCAGCGACTCGTTGAGGCGCTCTCGCTCGGAAAGGATCTCATCCAGTTCAGCCTTGCCGAGCACCGCCCGGAGCGAGGTCTGGGCGATCTGCGAGGTGGCGATCAGGTAGTTCTCGACATCGGTGATCGCCCGGTTGGGGTCGACCACGCGGAAGTAGCAGACCGCGTTGACCGAGGTGGGCACGTTGTCGCGGGTGATCACTTCCTGCGGCGGGATGTTCAGGGTCACGGTTCGCAGGTCGATCTTGACCATGCGGTCGATGAAGGGGATCAGAAGGATCAGCCCGGGACCCTTCTGGTTGATCAGCCGGCCAAGCCGGAAGATCACGCCGCGCTCGTATTCGCGCAGGATCTTGATCGCCGAAAACAGGACGATCAGGGCGAAGATCGCGAGGATCACGACCAGGGTTCCGACGACTGCCATCTCTAGATCTCTCCTTGGTTGGTTTCTGAGGCGGGGGCGACCAGAAGGGTCAGGCCGCTGACCTCGGTGACGGTGACCTTCTCGCCGACGCCGAGCCGGGCTGTGGAGTCGGCGAGGCGGGCCTGCCAGAGTGCGCCGTCAACGAAGACCTGGCCATCCGGCCGGAGCGGCACCCGGACTTCGCCCGGCATCCCGACCAGGTCCTCGGGGCCGTAACGGACCGGGGCTGCCCTGGTTTCACTGGCCCGCTCGATCACGAAAAGCATGAAGAGTCCGAGCGCAACCGCGCCGATCGTCACCGCGATGATCGAGGTCGGGTCGGTCTCACGGTCGAACATCCAGATGCCCGAGGCGACCAGTGAAATCACTCCGGCGATCGAGAGGGGCCGGTAGAGGTGGAAGGCGATCGCGGAGATGAACAGGGCGATCGCCAGCAGCAGCAGGCCGAGCCCGATCGCCGTCGGCCCGATGTCGACCACTCCGATCACCCCGAAGACCAGAGCGATGATGCCGAGAATCGCCGGCACGAAACCGCCGGGCGTGATCGCCTCGATCCCGATCCCGGTCAGGCCGAGAATGATCAGCAGGTAGGCGAGTGTCGGATCACTGATCTCCACGGACCCGAGCGTATCGGTCCTGCCCGGTGGGCAGTAAGCGGGCTCAGCCGGACTGACCCTCGATCGCGTACTTCTGGACGTCTGCTTCCAGCTCCTGGTCGCTGGAGTAGGGGCCGGAACGGGTGTAGGTCAGTTCCCCGTCTGCGTTGAAGAACGCCGTCCCGGGCAGGCCATGGGTGGCCCCGAGGGACTGGGCGATGTCCTTGTCCGGGTCCTCGTAGCTGGGGTAGGGGACCGGATGGGTCGAGAGGAAAGTCTTCGCCGCGTCCGAGTTGTCATCCGAGTTCACGCCGAGGAAGGCGAGCTTTTTGCCCATCCTGGCCGAGACCTGCTGGAAGTGTGGAAACTCGGCCCGGCAGGGTCCGCACCAGGAAGCCCAGATGTTGACCACCGCCGGATAGCCGGCCAGGTCGGTCTGGACCCGCTCGTCGAAGGCGTCGAGTCCGCCCGGCAGGAGCTCGTTTGCCTGGTCGTAAAGCTTCGCCAGGCGAGGTGGTGCCCCGGCCAGGGCCTTCTCGTAGTTCGGCCCGGGGCTGGGCTCGTTCCCTTCTTCACCGCAACCGGCCAGGACCAGCCCGCCGAGCAGCGCGCCGAGCAGGGCAAGAACCGTCAGATGTCTGTGAACAGCCGATTTCATGCAAGTAATGATTAAATACAGACATTCGATCCGCCGTATCGCGGATCACGGAGGAAACCGGCGTCTGTCCGTCCAGCGTCGTCGTCGGAATCTTCGATCACCTACTCATCCGGGCCGGGTCGAGAATCCGGGTTCGGAACACTTGCGAAGGCTAAGTTGGCCCCGACTACTGCAGCACCCGCAGCTACTGCGGCTCCCTCAAAGAAAGACATCGAGCGCGCTTCTGAATTTGCGCGTGAATCCCTGCTGCTGAACGGGGACGGTCCCGATTCGCTGATTCCGGGTACCGCCCGCCGCCGTGCCTTTGACCAGGCGATCGCCGAACTCGATGCCGGCCTGACCGAACCTTCGGTCGAGTGGCGCCGGAACTTTTCGCTGCTGCTCGGGCTCGAACGCCTGATCGGCGAGGAACCGCCGACCCTGAAGGACGGGGCCGAGCTGAACCCGCATCAGATCGATGCCCTTTCCGGCACCCTGACCGAACTGCTGGCCGAGCAGCAGGTGAGTGCGGTCGATGACATCGAGACCCTGGAAGTTCTCGAGGAGGAAGGCGACACCCCGCTCCGGGACGAGAGCGAAGCCGAAGCCGAACCTTCCGGAGAGGATGACGAGCCCGAAGACGGGGACGAGGCCGATGAGGTCATCGACGAGGCCGTGGACGATGACGAGGAGCCCCTGGACTGGGAGGACAAGGCAGACGAGGATTCCGGGGATGAAGAGGAAGTCGGCGAAGCTGCCGACGATCCCGGTGCCGCCCGCCGCTTCTGGTTCGAGCACGCGACCGGGGCCGGCAAGACGGTCGCCGCGGTCGGCTTCATCGAGGCGACCCGGACCGGCGGCGTCCTGATCCTCACTCACCGCCGCAACCTGGTCGACCAGTTCATCGGCGAGATTTCCGACCGCGGCTACAAGGACCGGCTCCGGCCGCCGCTGCTCGACGGCCGCGACGAAGCGGACGGCCCGGTGACGGTCGAGACCTACCAGTGGTTCGTCCGCAACGCGAAGCGGGTTTCGGACGCCTACTCGGTGATCATCTGCGACGAGGCCCACACCGCGCTCGGCGAGAAGACCTCGGCCTGCATCCGCTCGATGCCCGGCCCGGTCTACATCGGCATGACCGCGACCGGCGCCCTGATCGCCCGCCACGTCGCCGACCTCTTCCCCACCCAGACTTCCCGCTTCGACCTCGCCCAGGCCGCCCGCCGCGGCGTGATCGCCCCGCTCCGCTGCCTGCGCATCCCGCCCGGCCCGGGCGTCAGAACGATCGCCAAGGTGCCGCTCCGCAAGGGTGAGGTGGACCAGGACTTCGACCAGGAAGAGCTCGCCAAGCTGCTCGACCAGGCCCCGTTCAACATGGCGATCGCCGACCTCTACAAGTCGCGCTTCCGCAAGGCCCCGGGTGTGCTCTACACGGCCGGCGTTCAGCACGCGAAGAACGTCGCCGCCGCCTTCCGGGAGTTCGGAATCAACGCCAAGGCGGTCTCCGGCGAGACCCCGAAGCGCGAACTCTCGGACACGCTGGCCGCCTTCGAACGCGGCGAAGTCGACGTGCTCTGCAACGCCCAGCTGCTGGCCGAGGGCTGGAACTCGCCCCGGGCCACCATCTGCATGCACCTGGCCCCGACCGCCTCGAAGCGGATCTACCAGCAGCGGGTCGGTCGCGTGACCCGCCGCTCGCCGAACAAGGAAGCCGGGCTGGTGATCGACTTCGTCCATCCGGCGACCACCCACGACGAGTCGATCGTCACCCTGCACAGCCTGCTCGACCGCGATGTCTACCGCGGCGGCGCGATCGTGGTCGGCCCGGTCCGTCGTGGCCGCGGCCGCAAGGTCCGGGTCGAGCGCCGCATCGTCCCGGTCTCCGATGATCCGCAGAAGCGGATCGAGGTGCTGGAACGGGACATCTGGCGGATCGCAGTCGAGAACCTGAACCACTCCGAGCAGCATGTCTGGGCTGCCCTGGCCGGGGCCCGGGTCACTTCCCAGGGCTGGCGCCGGGCCAAGGCGATGCTCCAGCATGACCGGACCAAGGAATTGCGCCGCCGCTACCTGCTGACCTGCGTCCAGCGCAACCGCAACGCCCAGCTCCGGGTCAAGGCCCTGAGCGAGATCGCAAACCTGAAGGATCCCGAGGCGTTCGATGACGCGATCGACATCGTCGGCACCTGGTCAAGGGACGAGAAGCGGGCCGGCACCAAGGTGCTGCTGCAGGCGCTGGTCGACAAGCGGATCGGTCGCCGCGACCAGGCCCAGGCCTGGGTCTGGCGGCTCGCCTCCTACACCCGCGAGCTCCATGAGGAGTACGCGGTCCAGCGCTGGCCGGAAACCAAGCGCCTGCTCGGACTGCTGGTCAATTCGGCCGGCCGCGCCCACGGCAAGAACGCCCGCAAGCTGGTCCAGGCCGCCCGCAAGCAGGACCGCCGCCTCGCGGTTTCGCTGCTGGCTGCCGCCGTCGCCCACACCCCGGAAGGCGAAGAGGTGCTGCGCGGCGCCCGCATGAGAATGGCCCGGAAGCCTTCGGCCGTCGCCCGCGAGCTGCTCCGGAACTTCCCCAAGGGCAACAAGAAACGGCGCCGCAAGAAGAACAAGAAGAAGGACCAGGCCGAAAACCCGGAGGTCGAAAGCACCGAGACCACGGATACATCCGCGGAAGGTGAAGCAACCGGGGAAGTCGAAGAAGTCCAGGAGGTTGATGAAGTTGATGAGACCGAAACAACCGAAGAGGCCGAACCGGATGAGCCGGAATCTGAAGCTGACCCTGAGTAGCGTCCTGGTCGCCGGACTGCTCCTTGCCGGCTGCGGGACCGACAAGCAGGAGAGCGTGTCGGTCAGTCTCGAGACTTTCACCTCGCCGGACGGCAACATCGGCTGCATCGCCGACCAGACCATGGTCCGCTGCGACATCAAGCACAAGACCTGGAAGGTCAAGCGGGACCCGAAGTGCCAGCTTGATTACGGTGGCGGCCTGACCGTGGCCGACGGCAAGGCCGAGCTGGTCTGTGCCGGTGACACGACCCTGAACAGCGGCCCGGATGTGGCCGCCGGGACGGTCAACATGGTCGGGCCGTTCGAATGCCAGACCAACGAGTGGGGCGACAGCATGCGCTGCGAGAACGTCACCACCGGCAACGGCTTCGAACTCTCGGCCGACAAGTACTCGACCTTCTAGGTCAGCGCAGGGCGCGGCAAACCGCCGCTACCTGCATGCGGCGGATCCGGTTGTTGACCTTCTGCGAGCCGCGGCCGGGAACGATCTGGGCGTTGGCGACGAAGGCGATCGAGCGCTTGCCGTCAGCCGAGGAGGCGGCGAAGGCACGGTAGCCGGGGAAGGAACCGGTGTGGCCGTACATCACGCCGCACTTGGTGACGTAACGGAAGAGGCCCATTCCGGCCCAGTTGTTGCCCGGCCCGGCCGGCTGTGACTCGCCGCGGATCCAGTGCCGCTGGGCCCGCTTGATCGCCCTCGCTTTCGCACCTTGGCCGAAGAAGCGGCCCGCAACATAGGCGCGGAAGAAGCGGCTCAGGTTGGGCAGGGTAGAGACGATGCCGCCGGAAGCCCAGGCGCCGGAGGGATTGACAAGGCGGGTGACGTCATTCGGCTGCTGGCCCGCTTCGATCTCGTAGCCGTGGATGTACGGTTCCGGCATCCGCAGGGTGCGAGGCAGGGAGGTGGCGGTGAGCCCCCCGATCTGGCGGCCAAGCCGGCGGATCTGCCAGGCGTAGCGGACGCCGGTCACCCGCTGGGCCATCAGGCCGACCACGATGTTGTCGGTGTCCGAGTACTCGTACTTCGTCCCCGGGCGGTGGGTCAGCCCCGATCCACGGACCCAGGAGATGATCCGGGTCGGCGGGACGAATGCCCCGGGATCATTGCCGACCTCGTTGAGAAAACCCTTCGACTTGATGTATTCGGGCAGGCCGCCGGTGTGGTGAAGCGCCTGGCCGAGAGTCACCTGCTTCGCCTTCGGCAGCATGCCGGGGAGGACTTCGCCAATCGTTGAATGCAGGCTGAGCTTGCCGCGAGCGACCAGGTTCAGCGCGACCGCACCGCTGAAGGCCTTTGCCACGCTGGCGATCCGGAAGCGCATGCGCAGCCGGGGCTTCGCACCGGTCCTCAGGTCGGCGACGCCTCGACGGTAGTACTGCGAGTGACCGTTCTTCACGATCTGCATCGAGATGGCGGGGGGTCCGTTCGGCGCCTTCATTACCCGGTTCAGGGCCTGGTTCAGGTTCGAACGGGTCGAGGCGCTGGCCGGGTTGCCGGGCAAAAACAGGGCGAGCAAGGCGACCGCTGCGATCGCGACAGCTGCCGCAGCGAGGTTCAAATTCCCGACTCTGGCCCTGCCCCCGTAGATCATGCGGCCACGGTACCGGATCAGATCCGCGGCTTCCATTGGAGGAGCCGGCGCTCATTCACCCGCAGCCATCTGGCCTCTTCCCTGAATCCCGGGAAGGCGGCGGCAAGGTCGTTCCAGAAGTCGCGGGAATGGTTGTGGTGGCGCAGGTGCATCAACTCGTGAACGACCACGTAGTGGAGTGCCTCGGGCCGGCCGAGGACCAGGCGCCAGTTGAAGGAGACGGTGCCGGAGGTCGAGCAGGAGCCCCAGCGGGTGCGCTGGTTTCCGATCCGGACCTTGCCGGCTTCGAGACCGAGCCGCTGGCCCTCGACCTCGACCAGGGGTTCGATCCGCTGCCGTGCCTCGCGGCGGTACCAGCGGTCGATTGCGGCGAGGACCTGGGCCCGGCCACCCCCGCCCACCACAAGCCGGCCGTCACGCAGGCGCGCGAGCGGCTTGCCTGTGCCGGTCGGCTCGATCAGAACGGCCTCCCCTTCCAGCCAGACGACCCCGGAGCGGGTGAAGTCGATCGGCCCCCCGGCCGCATCGGAGCCGGCCCCGGGGTGAAAGCCCCGGAGCGGAGAACCTGCTCCCGCGCTCACGCCGCGTCAACCGGAAGCGAGAGGTGGACCTCGCCCGCGTTCAGGGTCGCGATGCAGCCGGCGGTCGATTCAACCAGCAGGTTGCCCTGGGGATCGATTCCGACGGCGGTGCCCTGCCCCTCGGCCCAGCTGACCTGCCGGCCCCGCAGTCCGTCCCGGTCGGCGAAAGCGGCGAGCGTCTCCTCCACCGGCCTGTCGATGCTGCGACCGACGCGCTCGTTCAGTGCCGCCACCGCTTCGGTGAAAGTCACGCCGCCACCAAGTGAGGTCGCCCGTCCGCGCAGCTCCTCCGGGAACTCGTCGTCTTCAATTGAAAGATTGAGACCGACCCCGGCCACGGCCCAGCCATCCTGCGGTCTCGCCTCGACCAGGATTCCGGCGCATTTTCGACCGTCGATCCAGATGTCATTCGGCCACTTCATCTGGACTCCGGAAGCACCGAGGGCCTCGACCGCATCGCAGACCCCGGTCCCCACCTGCAGCGGCAGGGTGCCCGGAATTTCGACCTGGCGTCGGATCAGCACGCTCCAGGCGACCGCCGAGCCGGCCGGGGTCGACCATGGCCGCCCCTGCCTGCCCCGGCCCGCGGTCTGTTCCGCCGCGGTCACCAGGGTGCCGTCGGGGGCGCCGCCGGCCGCAACCTGACGGGCCCGCTCATTGGTCGAATCAACCTGACGGTAGTGAAGATGCGGACGCCCGATGATCACTGGCGGGAGGCTACCGGGGTGAATCTGAGTTGATTGTCGGGGCCGAGTCCGAAACGGCTGGCGGCGCTGCCGCGGTTTATGGCCAGGGCGAGATAGCC
>JAIBCJ010000028.1 GCA_019694145.1 Solirubrobacterales bacterium
TCCTTTGCTTCCTCGTTTCCCCCGAGGTGAAGCGGTGCGTCAGGTGAGCGAACTCACTTGATGAACATCAGAACGATTGTGTTCAGATGATGGTCATCAAGCGAGCGAACTCACTTGATGAACATCAGAACGATTGTGTTCAGATGATGGTCATCAAGCGAGCGAACTCACTTGATGAACATCATCTCGCTGTACTTCGGCAGCGGCCAGTAGTTGTCCGAGACGATTCGCTCGAGGCGGTCGGCCACGACCCGAACCTCGTGCATCGCGGCGAGCTGCCTGTCGCGGGCGTAGATCGCGAGGTCCATGCCCTCTTCCTCGAGGCCGTCCGGGTAACCGTTGGCGTCTTCGAGGGCCAGGGTCTTGTCGACCAGCTGGTCGAAGAGCCCGCGGCTCTCCTTCTCGAGCAGGTCGGCGTCCGCGTCGTCGAGCAGGATCAGGTGCCTGGCGACGGCCGGGATGATCTGCGTCCGGGCGATCGTCGCGGCGGTCTCCGCCTCGATGTTCGCGTTCATCGCGTACTGCTCGACCCAGACCTCGAAACGGGCTTCGAGTTCACGCTCGGAGAGCACGTTGTACGCGCCGAAGACCTCGACGGTCGAAGGCGCGATGACCTCGGGCAGGGCATCCGGGGTGGTGCGCAGGTTCTTCAGGCCACGCTTCTCGGCCTCCTGCTGCCATTCCTCCGAGTAGCCGTCGCCACCGAAGATGATGCGGCGGTTCTCGACATAGGAATCGGTCACGACCTTGATCACCTTGGCGGCAAGGTCGTCACCCTCGGCGGTTTCCATCTTGCCGGCGAGGTCGTCGATCGCCTCGGCGACGATCGTGTTCAGCACGGTGTTGGTGAAGGCCAGCGACATGCTGGAACCGAGCGCGCGGAACTCGAACTTGTTGCCGGTGAAGGCGAAGGGCGAGGTCCGGTTGCGGTCGCCACCGTCCATCGGCAGGTCCGGCAGCACCTCGGCGCCGAGGTCGAGAACCTCATCCGGGGTGTTCGGATCACCCTCGCCGGCGGCCATCGTCTCGAAGACCTTCTCCAGCTCGCCGCCGAGGAAGATCGAGATGATCGCCGGCGGTGCCTCGTTGGCGCCGAGCCGGTGGTCCTGGCCGATGTTCGCGACCGTCGCCCGCATCAGACCCTGATGCTTGTTGACCGCCTGGATCACCGCGGCGCAGAAGAACAGGAAACTGAGGTTCTCGGCCGGGGTGTCTCCGGGGTCGAGCAGGTTGTGGCCGGTGTCGGTGCCCATCGACCAGTTGTTGTGCTTGCCGGAGCCGTTCACGCCGGCGAAGGGCTTTTCATGAAGCAGGCAGACCAGGCCGTACTTGCGGGCCTTGTTCTGAAGCACCTGCATCAGCAGCTGCTGGTGGTCCGAACCGACATTCGAGTTCTCGAACATCGGCGCCACTTCGTACTGGGCCGGGGCGACCTCGTTGTGGCGGGTGGTAATCGGCACGCCGAGCTTGGCCAGTTCGGCCTCGCAGTCCATCATGTAGGCGAGCACCCGCTCCGGGATCGCGCCGAAGTAGTGGTCGTCGAGCTCGTGGCCCTTGGCCGGCTGGGCGCCGAACAGGGTGCGGCCGGTCAGGACGAGGTCGGGGCGGGCGTAGAAGTACTGCTCGTCGATCAGGAAGTACTCCTGCTCGGGGCCTACCGTCGTGACCACGCGCGAAGTCTCTTCATCACCGAGCAGCTTCAGCGCCTTGACCGCCGAACGCGAAAGGGCATCCATCGAACGAAGCAGCGGGATCTTCGCGTCCAGGGCTTCGCCGGTCCAGGAAGCGAAAGCGGTCGGGATGCAGAGCAGCGTTCCGTTCGGGTTGTCGAGCAGGAAGGCCGGGCTGGTCGGATCCCAGGCGGTGTAGCCGCGGGCTTCGAAGGTGGCGCGGATGCCGCCGGTGGGGAAGGAGGAGGCGTCCGGTTCGCCCTGGATCAGTTCCGAACCCTTGAACTTGGCTATCGAGCCGCCTTCATCGGTCGGGCGGAAGAACGAATCGTGCTTTTCCGCGGTCAGACCTGTCAGCGGCTGGAAGACATGCGTGTAGTGGGTGGCGCCGTTTTCGAGCGCCCAGTCCTTCATCGCGTCGGCGACCGCGTCGGCCAGATCGACGTCAAGGGCCTCGCCCCTTTCGAGCGTGCCCTGAAGCCGGTCGAAGACATCGGCGGGGAGCCGCTCCTTCTGGGTCTTGATCGAGAAGACGTTGCTGCCGAATACGACGTTTTCTTCCTTGGTCAGGTCCGTGGACTCAACGGCCGAACCGTTGGCGTTCCACTGGGCAGCGGTTACGTTCTTCTGGCGGATCGCGGTCATTTGGAGAGTTCCTCCTGGTGGCAAGATTGATTTCGAGGGAAAAAGCGAAGTCGAGGCTATCCCCGAGCGGCCATGCGGTCGCTTGTACCTCAGGACAAGGTTAGTTCAGGGCCGCCCTCCCGTGGGACAGGCTTGGCTCCGACACTGATGAAACGGGGTACCTGAAAGTCCGATCTGCAAGTTTGTGTGCAGCAGCTCACGGAATCATCGTCTAGAACTCATGTTATGGTGTCCACGATGCGAGGAGCTCCAACGCGCAGGGCCAGGAGACAGAACATCACCCCCAGCGGTCTGATGCTGGTCGTCTTCGGGTTCATGGCACTCACATTCATCGTCCTGTTGCCGGCCAAGGCTGGAGCCGGAAGCCTGTCCGGGTCCGGCTACCTCGACGGGGCCGGTACCGCTTCGCTCAAGAACTCGCCGGTCGAACCGCAGCAGCCGGTCAAAACGGGCGAGACCGGCAGCTCGGACAGGCCCGCATCTTCGGGCGCCTCCAGTTCGGCGGTTTCTTCCGGGGGCGGCATCGTGATCCCTGGACTCCCGGACATCAGCCGGATCCTTTGCCTTCGCCAATGCGTGTCGAGCAGCAAGCCCACCCGCGGAGCGATCATCGCGGTTCGTGGCGAGAACCTCGATCGGGTGATCCGGGTGATCTTCCGCGGCAAGAACGGGTGGCTGAGGGCAAAATTCAGGACAAGGACCAAGGCGGCGGTCCGGGTGGCCGTGCCCAGACAGGCGGTCAAGGGCTACATCTCGGTGGTCGATTCGGGAGGTAACCGCAGCCGCTCGCCCAACGAACTCAGGATCTTCCCGATCAGCGCGATTCCGATCGAGGTATTCCCGGTCCGCGGTCCGGTCAGCTTTGGCAGCTCCGGCTCCCGATTCGGCGCCGGCCGGCCCGGTCACATCCACCAGGGACAGGATGTGTCGGCTGCCTGCGGGACGAAGCTTGTCGCCGTCAGGCGCTCCCGCGTGCTCTACAACCAGTGGGACAGCGGTGGTGGCAACTATGTGGTGCTGCACAACCTGGGCACCAGGACGAACTTCGTGTACATGCACATGATCCGGCGCTCGCCGCTCAAGGTGGGGCAGGTTATCGGGGCAGGCGCAGCCGTCGGCCGGGTCGGGAACACCGGCAGCTCATCCGGTTGCCATCTCCACTTTGAATACTGGGTCGGTCCCTGGCAGACCGGCGGCAGTCCGATTGACCCGCTTGCGTTTCTCAGGTCGTTACTTAAGTAGTGGACGAAGTCCAGGCAGCGGGGAGGAGACGTTCCGCATCTTCAATCCGGACAGGGGGTTGGTAGGTTGAGTCGGCCGGCAAGGAAGGTCGGAACGGGGAAGATGCTGAACAACATTCGAAACATTCTCGGGGCCAGGGCGATGGTTGGGCTTTCCACCCTCGTCCTGCTCACGGTCCTTGCCTTGGCGATGGATCCTTCCGGGGCCGGAGCGAGGGCCGCGTCGAAGCCGAAGCTGGCGGTGACCGTGGTCAACGCAAGTCAAAACGCGATGTTCGTCCGGGGAGTGCTCAGGGTCAAGGTGAGATCAGACCGCCGGGGCACTGTCCGGGTCCGGGGCTTCTCCTCCACCTTTGACGGGAACGGCGTAATGAAGCCACTGACAAGGGTCGCCTGGCCGAAGTTCAAACGGGCCGGACAGTGGCGGACGATCGACCTACAGCTGACCAACGGCGGGCTGGCCCAGGTCGGTTCATGCCAGTACCGCGAGATTCAGGCAAAGGCCGGCCAGGTAAACAGTCATCGCAAGTCGATGGTCCGGGAAACCCCCGACTGCCGTGCCGAACCTGTCGATCTCGGCCGGGCGGCCGACTGCGACTTCATCGCCGCCCAGGATCCGGACATCTGCATGTCGCCCTTTCCCGACAACTACTACACCCTGGCCGACGCAACCACAGCGACCGGCCGGCGGATCAACTTCACGGCGGCGGCAATGCCCGCGAACGCCGGTGGCGAGAAGGTCGACCCGGCCCCTTATATGGAGAGCGACGGGTTCAGCCAGGGTCAGACCATCTCCGTGCGGGTCCCGGGCCTCGACAACCCTGCGGCCCTGGAGATGACCGATCCGGTCGGTCTGGCCGACCCGGCCCAGTACCTCGCCGAGAATGCTCCGGTAATCGTGCTGAACGCGCGGACCAGGGAGCGGCAGCCGATCTGGGTCGAGATCGATTCCCAAGCAGGCACGCCCGGGACGACCAACCTGCTGATCCACCCGATGGTCAATTTCGACTCGGCCAGCCGCTACATAGTGGTGCTGCGCAACTTGAAAGATGCGAGCGGGATCGTGATCGAGGCACCGCCCGGCTTCCGCTACTACCGAGACTTCCTGCGCTCGAACAATGCGCGGATCAACGGCCGACGCTCATTCTTCGAGGACATCTTCAAGCGACTCAAAGCCGCCGGCATCCGTCGCTCCAACCTGTATCTGGCTTGGGACTTCACCACGGCGAGCGACGAGAACAACACGGCCCGCGCCCTCTCGATGCGGAACCAGGCCTTCGCCGGTCTGGGGGACACGGATCTCTCGGACCGGGTGATCGAAGGCGACGCGCCGGACTTCACCGTCAACTCGGTCACGACCAACCTGAACTCCGAGATTGCCCGCCGGATCTCCGGCACATTCGAAGTTCCCTGCTTCCTCGATCATCCGACCCAGCCGAATGAATGCGCTTCCGGCGCCACCTTGAATCTGGACCAGGATGGGGTGCCGCAGCAGAACGGCACCTACCAGGCCAACTTCGAATGCGTGATCCCCCGGGTTGTCGCCGACCCCGATTCGATCGACCCGGAGGATCTGCCCGACCCCTCGCTCCGGGGCCGCGCCATCGTCTATGGACACGGACTGATGGGCAGCATCGGCGGGGAGATCAACGCGGAGGCCCAGCGCATGGTGGCGGCCCGCGGCTTCACTATCTGCGGTACCGACGAGATCGGCATGTCGACCAATGACATCGTGACCGTGGGCGGTGCGCTAGGGAACCTCTCGAAGTTCCCCCAGGTCGCCGACCGCCTCCAGCAGGGCCTCCTCAACGAACTCTTCCTCGGCAGGCTGATGATCCATCCCGACGGACTGGTCTCGAAGGCTGCTTTCCGGATCGACCCGGAAGCCGCAGACCCGGCGCCGGTCCCGGGTGGCAACGGCAACGCAATCGTCCCGGAGAACAGCACCCTGGAGAAGGCGATCGTGACCGGCCCGGATGTCCGGGCCTGGTACCGCGGCATCAGCCAGGGCGGGATCATGGGTGGTGCCCTGATGGCGCTGGCCCCGGACTTCGACAAGGGCTCGCTCGGGGTGGGGGCGATGAACTACTCGGTCCTGCTGACCAGGTCCGGCTCCTGGAACACCTACGGCTCGATCTTCAACCCGTCCTATCCGAACGAGATCGAGCGGCCGCTGGCCCTGAGTCTGATCCAGATGCTTTGGGACAGAGGCGAGCCAAACGGGTATGCCCATCGCATGACCACGGATCCGCTGCCTGACACTCCGCCACACAAGATCCTCTTTGACCTCGCCTTCGGCGATCACCTCGTGACCAACTGGCAATCGAACGTCGAAGCGCGCACGATCGGGGCGAAGGCGGTCTCGCCGTTCGTCGCCGACGGCCGCTGGGCCGGGGTGGACGGTCAGTGGGGGATCGATCCGGTCGCCAGCTTTCCCTATGACGGCTCGGCGATCGCCTACTGGGACAGCGGGCCGCTCCGACCTGGTCTGGCCCCGGATTCAACGATCGGAACCGATCCGCCGCCGATCACGAATACGGCCCCGGTTTCGGGTGAAGATCCACATGAATTGCCGCGGGTTTCCGAAACCGCGGTCGAGATGATCGACGGGTTCCTGCGGGAAGGTGGAAGCGTCACCAATCCCTGTGCGCCGGGTCCCTGCCTCTCCGGCGGCTGGACCGGCTCTTGACGTCAGGCTGTAACGCCGGGCGCTCAGGTAGCATGCGCGCAGGAAGGAGGCTTCTTTGGTGGGGAGAATCACCGGGTAGCTCAGATTGACGACTGCCAATCAAGCAAATCCAAGTCGCGTCAATCGCGGACGTAGCTCGACCGTGCTCAGAGTTGTGACTCTGGGCGCGCTTGTAGTTGCGATCGTTTTCGTCGCTTCCCTCATTTTCAAGGGAGATTCAGGCTACAAGTACAGCTTCGATTTCCAGAGCGCGAGCGGCATGGTCTCGGGCAACTTCGTGATGATCGGCGGCTCGCCCGTGGGCAAGGTCACCAAGGTCGAGTTGACCGAGGACAACCGGGTGAAGATGGAGGTCGAGATCGACCGCGAGCTTCACGAAGGCACCTCGGCGGTCATCCGCAAGAGTTCCCTTTCCTCGCTGCATAACCACTACATCTCGCTGCAGCCCGGCCCGGACAATGAACCAGTACTCCCCGAAGGCCATGATTTCGGCGAAGGCGTAACCCAGACGGCGGTCGAGCTCGACCAGTTCTTCGACACCTTTGACGAGACCACCCGCAAAGGCTGGTCGAACTGGATCCAGGGCATAGCCGCGATCTACGCCGGCGAAGGGGCCGAAGGCGCAAACAAGACCTTCAAGTACAGCGGGGCCGCCTTCTCAAGCACCCAGCGGCTGATGGCTGAACTGGCCGACCAGGACACCAGGCTCGATCAGTTCGTCGGAAACACCTCGAAGTTCGTCACCCAGCTGGCCGAGGTCTCGCCGCAGCTGACCGAACTGGTCTCCAACTCGAACATTGCCCTCGGCAAGATCGCCGAGAACAACGAGTCGCTCTCGCTGGCACTTCAGGAGCTGCCGCCGACCCTGCGTCAGGGCAACACCACCTTCGCCAATCTGCGGGCGGCGCTCGACGATGTCCAGCCGATGATCGCCGCCTCCGGTCGTGCCGCCGATGCCGGGCTGGCCAACTACCTGAAGAACGACCTTCGTCCGGTCCTGATCCGGGCCCGTCCGGTCTTCAACGACCTCGCCCTGGCGGCTGGTCGTCCTGGCCCGGACAACGACACTTCCGACCTGCTCTCGCAGCTGATCCCGCTGCATGGCCGGGCCGAACCCGCGGTCAACGCCGTGGTCCGGGCCCTGAACGCCAACCAGGAAGAAGTTTCCGAGATGCGGGCCTACGCGCCTGACATCTTCGGTTCCTTCAACAAGCTGGCCGGTTTGCTCGGCAGCTACGACGCGAACGGTCCTTTCGCCAAGGTAACTCCGACCGCGACCGGCGTGTTCCAGCTCAACGGCACCGCGATCCAGCCGGCCGACACCGCGATCTACGGCGGCCTCGACGTAATCACCGGCATCAACCGCTGCCCGGGTGGCGGCGTCCAGGCCATCGCCGGCTCGAACCCCTTCCTCGACAACGGCAACCTGACCGGCAAATGCGACCCCTCACAGGTACCGTGATGCTGAAGCGAATCATCACAATCCTGCTCGTGATCCTGGCGATCGTTGCCGTCGTCCTGCTGGTACGCAGCTGCAATGACGACAGCGATGCCTATGAGGTCCGGGCGGTCTTCGACAACGGCGCCTTCGTGGTACCCGGGATCGACGTCCGCGTGGCCGGTGCCAACGTCGGCAGCGTCAGCTCGGTCGATGTTTCGCGGCCCGGCGAAGAGACGGGTACGGACGTGCCCGGCAAGGCGATCGTGGTGATGAACATCACCGACGAGGGCTTCCAGGACTGGAAGGACGATGCCTCCTGCATCATCCGGCCGCAGTCGCTGATCGGCGAGAAATTCCTCGACTGCCAGGTGACCCAGCCCCGTCCCGCCGGCAGCGAGCCACCACCCTCGCTCGACCAGATCCCCGACGGTCAGCCCGGTGCCGGCGAATATCTGCTGCCGATCCAGAACAACGCCCAGTCGGTTGACCTCGACCTGATCAACAACATCTACCGCCTGCCGTACGCGCAGCGTTTCCGGATCATCCTCAACGAACTGGGAGCCGGTCTGGCGACCCGCGGCGAGGATCTTCGGGAAACGGTGGAGCGGGCCAACCCGGCGCTTCTCCAGGTCAACAAGGTTCTGGCCATCCTCGCTTCGGAGAACAAGCGCCTGGCCCAGCTCGCCAAGGACGGCGAAAGGAACATGACCGCCCTGGCCGCGAAGAAGGAGAACATGATCAACTTCTTCAAGAACGCGGGATACACGGCGGCAGCCAGCGCCGAACGCGGGCAGGACTTGCAGCAGAATCTCAAGAACCTGCCCGAGACCCTGCGTCAGCTTCGGGCCGATTTCAACGCGGTCGGTACCTTCGCCGATCGGGCGACTCCTGTCTTCCAGTACCTCAAGCCGGCTGCCTCCGACATCAGCGAGGTCCAGACCAAGCTTGGCCCCTTCGCGGACGCTGGTCGCATCTCGATCACCAGCCTCGGCCGCGCCACCCGGACCGCCGGTCCGGACCTGGTTGCCTCGAAACCGATCATCCACAAGCTCGGCAATCTTTCCCGCGAGGCCTACTCGCCTTCGGCCAACCTCAGCTTCTTCCTCAAGACCCTCGACCAGGGCGGCGGTTACGACAACCTGATGCGGGTTATCTACAACACCTCGTCACTGCTCAACGGTTACGACCAGTACGGCCACTACCAGCGCACCAACCTGATCGTGACCGGCTGCTCGACCTACGCCAACACGGCTGTCGGAACCTGCGCCGGCAAGTGGCAGCCCTCCTCGGCTTCCTCTGCAGATCTTCGCGCGGGCCTCGGTGACCTGGGAGGTCTCGACGAGCTGGGTGCCACCGGACCGACCGGGGTGACCGGTGAGACCCTCACCCCGACCGGGGAGACCGGCGTCACTGGCGTTACGCTGCCGACCGGTCCGAGCGGTGTCACTGGGGAGACCGGTGAGACCGCGGTCGACGAGTTCGGCAACCCGATCGGCCCGACTGGTGACTCCGGCTTTACGGCGCCGGAATCGGCCGAGGGCCGCAGCCGCGAAGTGTCAGGTGCGACCGGTGCGACAGGCACCACCGGCCGCATGAAAATCCTCGACTACCTGCTCGGCCCGTGAAACGCCGTCGCTCAAGAATCTCAGCGAGCCCGGTCCTGGTCGGGGCGATCACCGTCGTGATTGCGGTGGTCGCTGTCTTCTTCTCGTACAACGCGAACAAGGGCCTGCCCTTCGTGCCGACCTACGAAGTCAAGGCCGACCTGCCTTCGGCTGCTTCGCTGGTCGCCGGAAATGAAGTTCGCATCGCCGGTGTCCGGGTCGGTCTCATCAGCCAGGTCAAGGCAAAGCAGCTCGATGACGGCCGCTCCATTGCGGTGGCGACGATGAAACTTGACAAGAGCGTCGAGCCGATCCCCGAGGATTCGACGGTGCTGGTTCGCCAGCGCTCGGCGATGGGACTCAAGTATCTGCTCTTGACTCCCGGAAAGTCCGACCAGGGACTCGAGCCGGGCGGCACCCTGCCCGAATCCCAGGCCGAGGAACCGGTCGACATGGACCAGTGGTTCAACATGTTCCAGGCGCCGGTACGCCGGGCGATCCAGAAGAATCTGGCCGAATACGGTGGCGGCCTGGCGGCTCGCGGGGCGGACATCAACCAGCTGATCGCCGACCTGCCGCCGCTGCTCAGGCTGGCCGAGCCAGTGGCGAAGAATCTTTCCTCGAAGCAGACCGACCTTCGGGGCTTCGTGCGCGGTCTTTCGCAGGCGGCAGCCGAGGTGGCTCCGGTGGCCGAGACCCAGGCCGACATGTTCGTCCAGCTCGATCGCACTTTCATCGCGCTGGCCGAAGTGGCCCGCCCCTACATCCAGGATTCGATTACTGAAGGTGTCCCGACCGAGCTCGCGGTGATCCGCAACGGGCCCCGGATCCGTCCCTTCCTCTATACCTCGGCCGACTTCATGAAGGCGTTGAAGCCGGGGGCGAAGGCACTCGGCGAGAGTGCCCCGATCGTTTCCAGGTCGTTTGACATCGGCATCCCGGTGCTGCGCTCCTCACCGCAGCTCTATGACGAGCTGGCCCCGACCGCCCGTTCGCTGAGGCGATTCGGCGAGAGCACCTCGAACAACGAGGGCCTCGACATGCTGATCAGCACCAACGAGATCCTCACCCCGCTGCTGCGTCAGGTGACGCCCTCGCAGAACACCTGTAACTACCTCAACCTTCTGCTCGCCAACGTGGCCTCGGCGACCGGCGGCCACAACAGCGAGGGCAACGCGGTGCGGGCGGTCAGCGTGCTGCCCCAGATCGGCGTCAATGCCGAAGGCAATCCCGCATCCGGCATGGCAAATGGTGGCACGATCGTTCCCCCGCCCGACGACCCGACCAACAAGAACTACCTGCACTCGAACCCGTACCCGAACACCGCAGCCCCGGGCCAGTCACCGCGCGAATGTGAGCCGGGCAACATCCCCGAGGGCTGGTTCATCCCGGGCGGCGGCACGACCTGGGTCAACGCGCTTCAGGTCGGAAACCTCGACGGCGATCAGGGCCTGATCACCCAGGACCAGACCCAGGCGCAGCTGAACTGGCGGACCAAATGAGCCGCGACCACCGCAAGCCCAGCCGCTACAACCAGCAGTTCTTCCGCCAGTGGGGCGGTCCCGGTCCGCTGTTCTTCGGCCTGCTCGCGCTGATCATCGTCCTGCTCGGCCTTTACCTCGCCTTCACCAAGTCGATCCCGTTCACAAGCCCCGGCTACCAGGTCCAGGCGACCTTCCGTAACGCTGTAAACATCGCGATCAAGTCCCCGGTTCGCATCGCCGGCGTCAACGTCGGCAAGGTGACCGACATGGAACAGAAGGGTGACAACACCGTGGTCACCTTCTCCGTCAACGATGATGGCCGGCCGATCCGCGAGGACGCTTCGGCCCAGATCCGTCCCCGTCTCTTCCTCGAAGGTAACTGGTTCATCGACCTCGATCCCGGCACCCCGGATTCATCGGAAATGCCGGACGAGGGCATGATCCCGGTCAGCCACACGGGCACCAGCGTCCAGGTCGGCGACCTGTTGCGGACCCTCCAGACTCCCGAGCGCGCCAACATCCAGCGCCTGCTGGAGAGCCTCGGCACCGGCCTCAACTCGAAGCCGACCGCCGAGCAGGACCTGACCTTCGAGCCCTTCGTCCAGGGCCTGAGCGGCGGTGAAGCGCTGAACCTTGCCTACCGCCAAGGTGAAGTGGCTGCCCGCGGCACAGCGATCGTCAACGCTGCCACCCTTGGCACCGGCCCGAATGACCTCGGCAACCTGTTGCGCGGCCTGGCCCGGGTCACTGGTGCGGTCAACGAACGGGGCGATGACCTCAAGGGCTTCGTGACCAACTTCGCGACCTTCACCGGCGCCCTCGCGGCCGAGTCCGAGAACCTCGGCCTGACCATCCAGAAGCTCGGCCCGACCCTGGTTGTGGCCCGCCGCGCCCTGACCAGCCTCAACGCCAGCCTGCCGGCCCTGCGTGGATTCGCGATCGCTTCGCGTCCCGGTCTGAACGAGCTGCCGCGGACCATTCGGGTGACCAGGCCCTTCCTCCGTCAGCTCCAGCAACTTCTGACGGAACCCGAATTGGCCGGCCTCGCGAAGGTGATTCAGCGCTCGACTCCGTCCGCGGCGCGCTCGGCTGCGGCAACGCTGAAGCTGTTGCCGCAGCTGCGCAATTTCGGACTCTGCATCGCCGACACGGTCAGCCCGACCGGCGAACAGGTAATTAGCGATGGCGCCTTCAGCAATGGTCAGAAGGCGGCCCGGGAACTGTTCTACGCGGCGGTCAGTACGACCGGCAGCTCGAACGGACTCGACGGCAACGGCTCGTTCGCCCGGATTCAGGGTGGCGGTGGACCGATCTCGGTCAAGATGTCCAATCCGCAGGAATCCTCGGCGAACGCGAACATGCTCTACGGCCGCCTGCAGTCGGCCCCGCTGGGCACTACGCCGCTGGCGCCCGGCACTCCGCCTATCGTGAGCGACCAACTCTGCAGCGAGCAGGAACTCCCCGACCTCAACGGGCCGATGGCCGGCCCGGGATCCCCAAGTCCGGTGGCTTACCCGTGAAGCGCGCGATAAAGACCCACTTCAAGGATTTCCTTGCGATCACCGGATTGATCGTGCTGGCGCTTGCCGTGCTGCTCTTCATCCTTTCCAACCAGAAAGCGGCGCTGCCGTCCTGGATCCCCTGGCTGGGCCAGGACTTCTACTCGATCAACGTCGAGATGGAGACCGCTCAGGCGGTGACCCCGGGCCAGGGCCAGGCCGCCGTGATCGCCGGCATCAACGTCGGCAAGGTGGGTGCCTCGACCCTCGACAACGGCATGGCGAAAGTTCGGCTCGACATCGAGCCCGAGTACAAGGACCTGATTCATCCGGACGCCCAGTTCCTGCTCAGGCCCAAGACCGGTCTGAGCGACATGGTGGTTGAGATCGACCCCGGCACCAAGGGTCCGACTCCGCCCGAAGGGACCACCTTCCCGGTTTCGCAGAGCATGTCCAACGTCCAGATGGACCAGATCCTCGCTTCGCTGGACCGCGACACCCAGGACTACCTGGTGCTGCTCTTGAACGGCGCCGGCGAGGGGCTGCATGACAAGGGCCCCGAGCTTTCCCAGGCGCTCCGCCGCTTCGGTCCCTTCGCGACTTACACGGCCCGTCTCAACGGCGAGCTCGAGAAGCGCCGCAAGTACATCGCCAAGGGCGTCCACTCTTTCAGCGAGGTGGCCGGGGCACTCGGTGACAACGCCGATGTGGTTGCCGACTTCATCTCAGCCTCGAAGGAAAACCTGGGCAACTACGCCGCCCAGGAAGCCGCCCTGCGGGAGGCGCTCCGCGAGTTCCCGGCGACCCTTGACGCCGGCAAGGTCAACCTGGCCAAGTCCGACCGCCTTTCGCAGCTGACCAGGCCGACCCTGCTCGGGTTGATCCCCGGCGCCCGGAACCTCAAGTCCTCGCTCCAGTCGGTCCAGCGCCTGGCAATCGACACGACTCCGCTGGTCCGGGATGACATCCGGCCCTTCACCCGCGAGGTCCAGCCGGTCTTCAAGGAGCTGGCCAAGACGAGCCAGGCAGGGGAGAAGACCACCCCGAAGCTGCAGGCCACCTTCACCCAGCTGAACACGCTGCTCAACACGCTCGCCTACAACCCGCCCGGTGACTCCGAGGGCTTCCTCTTTTACGCGCCCTGGGCCAGCCACAACTTCAACGCATCGGTGGCCTTCCAGGACGGCCTCGGCCTGGTTCGCCGCAGCGTCAACATGTTGACCTGTTCGACCTCCCAGTCGGCTGCGGCCGTCTTCGGGGCCAACGTCCAGCTTGAGACTGCCTACCGACTGAACCAGTTGCCGCCCCCGACCGCAATCTGCACCCCATGAACAAACAGGCCCCTTCAGTCGGACAGATGATCGCCATCGCGGGCTTTGCGCTCTCGTGTTTCGCGCTGCTCCTTTTCGTCTGGGTGGCCTTCGGCGGCCCGACACCTCTGGCGGCACGGGGCTATGAAGTCAAGCTGCCGCTGACCCAGGTCGGCCAGCTGGCCGAGCAGTCCGAGGTCGACATCTCCGGAGTCGAGATTGGCCGGGTCAAGTCGATCGACCTCGGTGAAGGCGATGAAGAGGGCTCGGCGATTGTGACCCTGAACCTGGAGCCGGAATACGCGCCGATTCCGAAGGACACAAGGGCGATCCTGCGGGCCAAGAGTCTGCTCGGCGAGGCCTACATTGAATTGACCCCAGGCGACAAGCGGGACGGCATGCTCGATGACGGTGGCGAACTGCCGCCGGCCCAGGTCGCAAAGTCGGTGCAGCTCGACGAGATTTTCCGCACATTTGACGAGAAGACCAGGCAGGCATTCATGCAGGGAGCGATCGACAACTCGATCGCGATCAGCGGGCGCGGCGCGACCCTGAACCAGACGCTCGGCATCCTGCCGGGCACGGTGACCTCGCTGACCGACGTGCTCCAGGTCCTGAACGAACAGGACCAGGATGTGTCGAAGCTGATCAAGAACACCGGCGTGGTCTTCGATGCGCTGAGCAAACGGCAAGGCGAGCTCAGCGGCATGATTCGCAACACCGACACCGTCTTCAAGACCCTGGCCGACCGGGACCAGGAATTGAAGGACTTCTTCCGGGTCTTCCCGACCTTCCTGCGCGAGTCCCGGGCCACCCAGGAGCGGCTCGGCGACTTCTCAGATTTTGCCACCCCGATCGTCCGCAAACTGGTACCTGTCGCCAAGCAGCTTTCGCCTACCTTCAAGGCCTCGGCCAACCTGGCTCCGGTCAGTGAACGGCTCTACACGAACCTGAAGCCGGTGATCCGCAAGGCGCCGCGGGCGTTCCCGTCGCTAAGGGCCTTCCTCGACGAGGATGCCCCGACGCTGCTCGGCAGGCTGCCCGACTACCTGGCCGAGTTCAATCCGTTCCTTGAAACCGGCAGTCTCTACCGCAAGGAAATCGCGGGACTGATCGGCAACGCAGCATCGGCAACCCAGCCCTCCATTTCCGGCGGTGCGCACTACGTCCGGGCCGGCGTCCGTCTTGGGCCGGAGACCTACACCTCTTACCCGGGGACCGGCCCATCGAACGGCCGGGTCAACCCGTACACGGCCCCGGGCGGGAACCTTGACTTTTCCTCCAGCGGTGGCATGAAGGTCTTCTCTTCCGCCAACTGCACCGGCTCGGTCAACGCGACCATCGTGCCCTGGAGCGGCCTTACCCCGGTCCAGCAGGCCCAGTTCGGGGCCAACCTGAGGTACGGCTTCAGTGCCGCCCAGCAAGAGGACTGGTACACGCGGGCCATCACCTATCTGATGGCCGGCCAGAACCAGACCAACAACGTGCCGGCATCCGCCTGCAACCAGCAGGCTCCGTTCACGCCGATCGGCGACGAGTCCCAGCCGCCGACCCAGTACCTGCACGTTTTCCGCGAGCCGTAAATCCGGGCAGGGTTTTTACTTCAGGCCAGGCAATTGGCCGGATTCCGCTCTTGGTCCGGATTTGGCTCCCTAAGCGACAAATTGGCGATCCGTTGCATCATCATTGCGACCGATCTCCAAAAGCACCGCAACTCAGACGCCATATTCGGGTTCGTGTTCATGTAAGCTGCGACCGGTTAGGGAGTGGGAGCGGCTGACAAGTCGCAACCACGTGTAATCCACAGGAGAGAAGAGAGACCCAGATGAAGAAGCTTGTAGCCATAGTCGTGGCGCTTATTGCGTCACTTTCGATGGCGGCCTCCGCCCAGGCGGCGAACGAGACCGTCGAAGGCACCACCAACATCAGCGCGATCAATGGTCCGCTGTACCAGACCAAGGCAGTGCCGGTGAACCTGATGATCCGTGCCGAAGTCACCACTCCGGCCGAATCACCCAAGGTGAACCCGCTGAAGAACTCGAAGATCACCTTCCCCGCGGGCGTGAGCTTCAACCCGAACAACAGCAAGACCCCGGCCTGCACCGACAACATGCTCAGCGTCACGTCGAACCTGGCCGATCCGTCGGGTGTCGTCGCGTCCTGCGAGGACTCCGTTGTCGGCACCGGTACCTCGGCGATTGTCCTTGCCAAGGTCAACCTGCCGGAGACCCTGATCGAGGACCCGATCCTGGTCCTCTTCAACGCCGGCACTGACAGCAAGGGCCAGGCCAAGGTCAAGATCTACGGTTACTCGAAGACCACCAACGTCGGCATCCTGATGCACGGCACGCTGGTCAAGGGTGTTCTCGACGTTGCCGTCCCCGTTCTCTCGGACGACTCGGCCGTCAAGTACTACCAGTTCGACCTCCCGGGCCCGGGCCTGGACCGCGATGACATCAATGTCCACACCGAGGGCAAGGACCCGAACTACGTCCACGGCCTCTGCCCGGCGTCGGGTGTCCTGAAGACGAACTCCGAGTTCATCCTCGGCGAGCGCTCGTACCCGAGCGGCACCGACACCACTCCCGAGACCACCGTCGACTCACCTGAGACCACGCAGAACTGCACCGGTCAGGTCGGCGCTCCGAAGCTCTCCGCTTCGGTCACTGGTCCGAAGTCGGTCAAGAGTGGAGCCAAGGGCACGTTCAAGGTCAAGGTCACCAACAAGGGCACTGGTGTTGCCAAGTCGGTCAGCGTGACCGGCACCGGCGGCGCCAAGGGCTCGACCAAGAACATCAACCCTGACACCGCCAAGACCGTCACGGTCAAGGCGAAGGTCACCGGTCGCAAGGGCAGCAAGAAGACGCTGACCTTCACGGCCAAGAGCGGTAAGTCCTCCGCCAAGGCCACCATCAAGGTGACCGTCAAGTAGGACTCTCCTACTGGCAGAAGTTCGCAAGAAGGGCGGCCCTCCGGGGCCGCCCTTTTGCTTTCCTCTCGCGATGGGTTTAAAGATGAGAAAGCTGATCTATCCCCTGGTTCTGGCAGCGGCCTGGCTGGGGATGGCGGCCGCGGCTGACGCTGCCAACGAGAGCATCGGACTCTCGATGGAGGCCACTCCCGGTCCGGGAGGGCTGTACCGTGAAGTCGCCCGACCGATCGGGGCCAGTCTCACGGTCACTGTCACGGTGCCGTCAGAGAGCCCGAAGGTGACACCCATCAAGGTGGCCAACGTGACCTTCCCCGAGGACATGGACTTCTTCCCGAATAAGGAGAAGACCCCGCCCTGTCCCGACAGCGCCCTGAACTCTCAGAGCAACCTGGCCGCTGGCATCGCTGCGATTGTCGATCTCTGTCCGAAATCGGTCATTGGCACCGGTTCCTCTGTGGTCAAGCTGGCCAAGAACAACAAAGATTCGTTCGCCAACCTCACTGACCCCCGTCTGGTCATCTTCAACGCCGGTCGGAACGGCAAAGGCCGACCGAAGATCGTCATCTACGGCTATTCAAAGTCGGTCAACGCCGGACTGCTGATGCACGGCACCCTGGCCAGCGATGGCCAGCTCAGAATCGAGATCGGCGTAATGCCGTTTGACTCTGCGGTCAGCGAATTCACGCTTGGTATTCCCGGCGAAGACCTGGAGGTTCCTGATGATTCTGCCCCCGGAGGAAGCAGGACCGTCAAAGGGCTTGATCGGGCTTACCTGAGGGGCAAGTGTTCAACCGGCACCTGGCTGGCAACCGGAAAGTTTGTGCTGGGAGAGAGGTCCGATCCGAGCGGCGTGCCGGTCGGCGAAGAAACGCTGCTCTCTTCCAACCCCTTCGAGCTTCCCTGTGAGGGAAAGGCCGGGCACGCGAAGCTGGCGATAAGGGCGATCAAAGGACCGAGGAAGATCAAAGCGCGCGGCAAAGCGGGATATGTCCTCACGATTAGCAACCCGGGCACGGCCACCGCAACCAACCTGCGGCTCGGCGCCACCGGAGCGGTCACCGGAACCGGGAAGACAGGCTCACTCGGACCAGGAGAGTCGAGCAAAGTCCGACTTCCTGTGGTGGCGGGATCCCGCAAGGGCAAAGGGAAAATCCGGTTCCGGGTATCTGCGAACGGCTCAGTTCGTAAAGAAAGTGTTAGGAAAATTCTCGTCGGGTAGATAGGAGCATCGAAGGAAATGCCCTCGTGGGCGTTTCCGCTTAAGGAGGCTCTGTGTTTAACCTGAAGCGAATCGTCGGGCTGGTCTGTCTGGCTTGCGTGCCGGCACTTGTGGGTGTCGTGGGCGCTGGTCCCGCGTCGGCCGCAGACGAAACGATCAACCTGAGGACCGTCGTGGTACCTGCACACGGGAAAGTATTCAAGCGCCGCAGCGTGCCGGCAAAAATGCAGCTCTCGGCAACGGTCAACACCCCGGCTTCTTCGCTCAAGGTCAATCCGCTGAAGCGGGCGATCATTCAGTTTCCCAAGGGGCTGACCTTCCATCCGAACAACCGGAAGACTCCGGTCTGTTCCGACAAGGCCCTCAGCGAGACCTCAAACCTTGCCGCCGGGCCAGCCGGAATTGTCGAGCTCTGCCCGAAGTCGGTGATCGGCACCGGTACCGCCAAGATCTACCTGGCCAAGGTGCACGAGGATTCAGCGCTGGTCTCGGATCCGCAGCTGGTTATCTTCAATGCCGGCGTTGCCAAGGGCGGCCTGGCCAAGATGAAGATCTACGCCTACTCGAGGACCACCAATGTCGGCATCCTGATGCACGGCACGGTAAGCAAGAAGGGCATCATCAACGTCTTCATCCCGGTGCTCAGCAACGACTCGGCGACTGCCAGCTTCATTCTGGCCATCCCGGGCCCCGGAATCAAGGATGGTGGCAAGACCATCAAGGGTCGTGACGCCAACTACGCCCGGATCCGTTGTGCATCTGGCAAGTGGGTGACCCGAGGTACCTTCACCCTGGGTGAGCGGTCCTACCCGGCGGGCACCCCGACCGGCCCCTCGACCACGGTCAAGGCCAAGCCTTCAACCGTCAAGTGTCACGGCGCTCGAGGCTAGGGCAGTTGAGCCTCTGAGGAGGCAGATCAATTGCTGAAACGGGCCGGGGACTGGCAACAGTCTCCGGCCCGTTTGTCGTTCGCTGCCAATCATCCCCCGGCAGGCTGTAAAGTCCAAGATGAGTCGTCATGGGAGGCGATTCACTGAACGGGAGGGGTCACATGTCGCACTCGAAGAAAGTGGCGGGAACATTCAGCGCCCTGCTGGTTCTGGCGCTGCCTTTGGCCGGCACCGCCTTCGCGGCAAGCGAGACGATCACCCTGACCACGACCACGACCCCGCTCTCCGGCAAGCTTTTCAAGGAGGTTCGGGTACCGGTCAATTCCTCGCTCTCGGTCGAGGTCCACACCCCGGATGATGCCCCGAAGGTGAACCCGCTGAAGCGGTCGGTGATGAAGTTCCCGACCGATCTGACCTACAACCCGAACAACAAGGTCACCCCGGTCTGCACGGACAGCCAGTTGAGCGACCAGTCCAACCTGGCGGCTGGAGTGGCCGGGGTAGTCGGCCTTTGCCCCGATTCGGTGGTCGGGACCGGGACGGCGGCGATCTACCTGGCCAAGGTTCACCTGCCAGAGACCCTGATCACCGACCCGCAGCTGGTCATCTTCAACGCCGGCCGGGATTCGAATGGCAACGCAAAGATGAAGATCTACGCGTATTCGAAGACGACCAACGTGGGCATCCTGATGTCCGGTTCGCTGACTCCGCAGGGAATCCAGGACGTGTTCATTCCCGTGCTCAGCAACGATTCGGCAACCGCGAGGTTCACCCTCAGTATTCCCGGACCGCCGCTCGAGGTGGAGAAGCCCGGTGGCGGAACGATGATCGTCAAGGGACAGGATCCGAACTACGCGCGGGCGAAGTGTTCGACCGGCGAGTGGGTGACCGGCGGCACCTTCACTCTGGGCGAGCGCTCCTACCCGTCCGGTACCGACACCGGGCCCGAGGTTGAGATCGAAGCGACCCCTTATGAAACAACCTGTGACGGTGAACCCGGCCGGGCCCGGCTCGGTGGCGTCAAGGTGAGCGGGCCGAAAGTCCTGAAACGAGGTAGCACCAAGGTCTTTCGCCTGAGCGTTCGCAACAGCGGAACAGCGACTGCCAGGGCCATCAAGGTGGCGGTCTCCGGGAGCGGTCAAGGGCAGGCCCGGGTCGCGAACATCGGTCCCGGCGCTTCGCGGAGCATCCCGGTCAAGGTGAAGGCCACCGGCGGGAAGGGCAAGCCGGCAAGACTCGTTTTCCGGATCACCGGCAAGGCGACTTCAGCCCGGGCAGTCTTTCACGGCCGGATCTCCCGCTGAGAGATCCGGAAGGCCGCCCCTCGGCCGCAATTAAGGTTGGCTAAACAGCGCAACAATCGCCGTGGGCGCGGGTACTTATAGATGACGCACCGAGATTTTCCCGGCGCGTTTCGTATCTCTCCAAACCACATGATTGAGGCCCACCAATGAACTCCATGAAGAAATACATAGCCCTCGTGATCGCCATGATCGTTCCCTTCGCGCTGGTTGCCAACGCGAACGCCGCGAACGAGACGGTGACCGCTACCACCGACCTCTCCCCGCAGGCCGGCGGCAACTATTTCAAGGAAGTCACTTCGTCTTCCCAGCTCACCATTCGCGCCGAGGTTCACACCCCGGATGATTCGCCCAAGGTCAACCCGATGAAGAACGTGAAGATCACCTTCCCGTCCGGCATGACCTTCAAGCCGAACAACTCGAAGACTCCGGTCTGCTCGGACAGCAAGCTGAGCCCAACCTCCAACCTGGCGGATCCCTCAGCCGTCGTCAGTTCGTGCTCCAAGTCAGTCGTCGGTTCCGGTACTGCGGCGATTTTCCTGGCCAAGGTCAACCTGCCGGAGACCCTGATCGATGACCCGATCCTGGTCGTCTTCAACGCCGGCACCAACGGCAGTGGCCAGCCGAAGCTGAAGATCTACGGCTACTCGAAGACCACCAACGTCGGCATCCTGATGACCGGCACCCTGAAGGGCAGCGTCCTGGACATTGCCATCCCGGTGCTGAGCAACGACTCCGCCGTGAAGTACTTCCAGCTGAACATCCCGGGTGGCCAGCTCGACCGTGAGGACATCAACGTTCACGTCCACGGTCTCGACCCGAACTACGTTCAGGCCAAGTGCGCCTCGAGCCCGCTGAAGACCAACGCCGTCTTCGAGCTCGGCGAGCGTTCCTACCCGAGCGGCACCCCGACCGGCCCGACGACCACCGTCACCTCGCCGCAGACCACCCAGGACTGCGTCGGCAAGGCCGGTACCCCGAAGCTCGGCTTCAACAAGGTCAACGGTCCGAGCGCCGTCAAGAACGGCAAGACCGGTTCCTACAAGGTGACCATCAAGAACCCGGGCACTGCCACCGTCAAGAATGTTGTTGTTACCAACAACCGCGGCGGCAAGACCAAGGCCGGCAACATCGCCCCCGGCAAGACCAAGACGGTTTCCGTCAAGGCCAAGATCAAGGGCAAGAAGGGCAAGAAGGTTGACGTCAAGTTCCCGGCCAAGGCCGGCAACGTCAAGGCCAGCACCACCAAGC
>JAIBCJ010000122.1 GCA_019694145.1 Solirubrobacterales bacterium
CTGCTCGATTTTGCCGCGACTGGCAGGGGATCGGACATAGGAAAGGTCCTGACCCAAGGGGAGCGCAAGGGAAACCTGTGCTGGGGCAGGCTCGAGTCGATCCTTGAGAACTCTCGAGGCCGCCGGGGAGTGACCACGCTGCGGGAAGAAATGGACCTTTTCGATCCCGAATCAGTCAACTCCGAGTCCGACCCGGAAGAAGACTTTCTTCGAATGATCCGGCGGCGGTCCCTTCCGATGCCCCTGGTGAATGTCTGGCTGGCCCCATACCGGGTCGACTTCCTTTGGTGGCACTTGATGCTGATCGTCGAACTCGATCCGTATGGAACGCATCGGGGCAAGAGGTCATTCCACGGCGATCGTCGAAAGAGTGTCGAACTCGAAACCCGGGGCTTCAGGGTCATCAGGCTGACCGAGAAGGATCTCTACGCGTTCGAGGAAAGAACCGCGAGGGACCTCGAGACCATCATGGAGGCCCAGGCAGCGCTACTCGGCGTCTCGGTCTGGCCGGCGGGACAGAATGCCGCCACGAGGTGAGCCCCGACACGAGGCGAGTCCCGACACGACGCGAGCCCCGCGACTGGCGCCTGCCTCGTGTCAGGACGCCGGCACGAGGTGAGTGTGGCCGCGGCGTGGGTGCCGACACGAGGCGAGTGCCGCCACGACGGGAGCGTCGCAACTGGCGCCTGCCTCGTGTCAGGACGCCGGCACCAGGTGAGTGTGGCCGCGACGTGGGTGCCGACACGAGGCGAGTGCCTCCACTGGCGCCTGCCTCGTTTCAGGATGCTTCGAGGGGAGGGTTTAGAACATTCCGGCGGTGGTATCCAGGGCGCGCCAGATGAGGAAGGCGATCACGAAACTGGCGAGAGTCATCACTGCGGTTTCGCGGCGGATGATCGCCAGGCCGATCGTCTGCTGGCGGTCCGGGTCGAGTCCGGCGAAGAGCTCGCCGAGCTCCTGGCTGGTCTTCGGTTCCCGCGGGCTGAGCCGGTCCCCAAGTTCCTGGCTGGCGGATGCGCCACGCATCAGCTCGGCCAGGAACGAGACCGCGACCGGCAGGAACACGTAGAGGTAGTGGAGCTCGTCGCTTGCCCGGTAGCCCGTCGCGTAGACGACGCAGGCGAAGAGGACGAAGAAGCCGGTGGCGATCTGGGCGGCCCGCAGCAGGTACCAGAAGGCGACCGATGGAACGTTCCTTTGCCAGGAGACAGCCCCGACAACCGCGGCGAGCAGGTTGAGCGCAATCACGGCGAGACCCGCAGCGGTATAGGCGGCAGACACTGCTAATCCCGCCCCATATGGTCGGGATTCCGCTTTTTTATGCGAAAAATCACTATGTAACGACCTGATACAAAGTCGGGGCGCGGAGGTGTATAACCCATAGACAGCGGACACCTTAGTTCCCTGACGAACCGACCACCCACCTCCCACCAATGCTCCATCAGTACCTCCCAGTCCTCGTCTTCGGCGCCCTCGGCATCATCGTCGGTGGTGCTTTCGCGACCCTGAACCTGCTGCTGGGGCCGAAGAAGGTGAAGGGGGACGAGTCCAGCGCTGCGGTCCGCCAGCTGGATCCCTACGAGTGCGGCCTGCCTTCGGAGATCTCGAAGACCTTCCGCTTCGGGGTCAGCTTCTACCTGGTGGCGATGCTCTTCATCCTGTTCGACATCGAAGTCGTCTTCCTCTACCCGGTGGGGGCGATCCTCAAGTCGACGGACTCGGTCTTCGTCCTGGCCGAAGTGATCCTCTTTGTGGCCCTGCTCTTCGTGGCACTGATCTACGTCTGGCGGAAGGGAGCCCTGGATTGGAGATAGAACGCCAGAAGCTTCGGGTTCACGCCCCCCTCGAGCAGCCCAAGTCACCGGAAGAGCTCCGCGCCCGCCAGCTCAAGGCCCGCGACATGCTGCGCGGCGACCTGACCGGCGAAGACCTCGACAAGTACGTCGAGGAGAGAGTCGTCACGACCACCCTCGAGAAGGTCCTCAACCAGGCCCGTGCCCATTCGGTCTTCCCCGCGACCTTCGGTCTCGCCTGCTGCGCGATCGAGATGATGTCGACCGTTTCACCGCGCTATGACATCGCCCGTTTCGGTGCCGAAGCCTTCCGGGCCTCGCCCCGCCAGGCTGACCTGTTGATCCTTTCCGGCCGGGTCTCGATCAAGATGGCGCCGGTCGTCCGCCGCATCTACGACCAGATGCTGGAACCGAAGTGGGCGATCTCGATGGGCGCCTGCTCCTCCTCCGGCGGAATGTTCCAGAATTACGCGGTGGTTCAGGGAGCCGACAAATTCATGCCGGTCGACGTCCACGTGCCCGGCTGCCCGCCCCGGCCCGAGGCACTGCTTTACGGGTTCACCAAGCTTCAGCAGAAGATCATGGGCAATCCCGATCCGGGCTGGCGCAGTCGCTACAACGCCCACGGAACCGAGGAGTGGGCCCGCGGCGGCCCGGCTTCACGACCTTCGGAGGAAGCACTCGAGGCCTACGCGAAGGCCCGGGAGGTCCTCGGTGCCTGACGCGCCCGGACTGGAACTCATCCTCGCCGAGATCAACCGCGAACATCCCGGGGCCGTGCTCGACACGAGCTACGACCGGGAGCAGGCGGCGTTGATCATCGACCCCTCGAAGGTGATCGAGGTCCTGACCTGGCTCAAGCAGACGCCGGGCCAGGAGTACACCTTCCTCAGCTCCGTCCACGGCGCCGACCATTTCCCCCTCACCCCGCGCTTCGCGGTCCACTACGAACTCCTCAACCGCGAACGCTACGAACGCCTCCGCGTGAAGGCCGTCATCCCGGACCCGGGGGCCGCGCCCACTGAGGTCTCGGTTGTCGCGCCCGGGAGCAGCGACGCGGGGGCGGTCGATTCCGATTCCGGTGAACGGGGCTCATCGATGGAGATGCCAGAAACGGAAGGTCGCTCGACGGTCCTCGATGGAGAGACTCTCCCGGTCGTACCGTCCGTGGTTGAGCTCTTCCCGACGGCCGATTTCCAGGAGCGGGAGGTCCATGACTTCTTCGGCATCGTCTTCGAAGGCCACCCCGACCTGCGCCGGATCCTGATGCCCGAGGACTACGTCGGCTGGCCGCAGCGCCGGGACTTTCCGGTCGGTGGCGAGCCGGTGATCTTCACCCGTGACGAAGTGACCAACCCGGGCTGGTGGCAGTGATGGCGCGCGTCGAAGACACACTTCACGACCGTGAAATCCGGCAGGCCGGGGCGATCGGCGAGGCCGGCACCCTGCGCGACGAAGAGATCACGGTCTCCGACTTCACGACCGAACTGGCCGAGCGGATCCCCGGAGTCGAGTTTGAACTGGAACCCGAGCAGGAGATGCTCACGGTCAACATGGGCCCGCATCACCCCGCGACCCACGGCGTGCTGCGGCTCGTGGTCGATCTCGAGGGCGAGGTGGTCAAGGACCTGAAGCCGGTGATCGGCTACGTCCACACCGGCATCGAGAAGTCCTGCGAGACCATGCAGTACTGGAAGGTCATCCCCTTCGTCGAGCGGATGGACTACCTCTCCTACTTCTTCAACATGCAGGCCTACGTGGGGGCGGTCGAGAAGCTGATCGGCCTCGAGGTTCCCCGCCGCGCGCAATGGCTGCGGGTGCTCCACATGGAGCTGAACCGGATTCACTCGCATCTGGTCTGGCTCGGCACCTCGGCTCTCGACCTCGGTGCGATGGGCGTCTACTTCTATTGCTTCCGTGACCGCGACCGGGTACTTGACACCTTCGAGATGTCGACCGGCCAGCGCATGCATACCCGCTACTTCCAGATCGGCGGGGTAGCCGAGGACATCCCGGCCGGTTTCGAGCAGAAGGTGCGAAAGACGATCGAACAGCTGAAGACCGGCATCGGCCAGTACGAAGCGCTACTCGACAAGAACGAGATCTTCCTGATCCGGACCAAGGACGTCGGCGTCGTCTCGCGCGAGCGACTGGTCGAGCTGGGCGTGACCGGGCCGCTGCTGCGCGCTGCCGGCGACCCCTGGGACCTCCGCAAGGAAGGCGGCTACCTCGCCTATCCGGAACTCGAATTCGACGTGCCGGTCGGCACGGTCGGTGATGGCTACGACCGGTACCGGGTCCGCCTGACCGAGATGCGCGAGTCGATCAAGATCATCGAGCAGATCCTCGACGGGTTGCCCGAGGGCCCCTGGATCGCCGATGACCGCAAGTACGCGCTGCCGCCCCGGGCCGAGCTTTCGACCTCGATGGAATCGCTGATCCACCACTTCAAGCTGGTCACCGAAGGCTTCCGGGTCGAGCCGGGCGAGGTCTACAACCCGATTGAATCGCCCCGCGGCGAACTGGGCTGCTTCGTGATGGCCGACGGCTCGTCGAAACCCGCCCGGGTCCATTTCCGCGAGCCTTCCTTCGTCAACCTTCAGGCCCTGGCCGACATGACGATCGGCGAATACGTGGCCGACCTGATCCAGACCCTGGCCATGCTCGACCCGATCCTGGGAGGTATCGACCGATGACCCCCGTGATGCCGTCGGATTTCGACCCCCGCGATGCCGAGCCGGAGGATTTCGTCTCGCCCGGCCTGCCGGTCGATCGGGCGAACACCACCGGACGCCTCCCGGTCGGTGACCCGGAACAGATTCCGGACCCGGCCGAAGTCGAGGTGCCGGAGGACCTGCGCGAGCAAATTCAGGCGATTGTCGACAAGTACCCGGACCGGGACCACAAGGGCTCCCCGAAGTCGGCTGCGATCCCGGTGCTCTGGATCATCCAGCGCCGTTACGGCTGGTGCACCCCGGAGGGGATCGTCCAGGCCGCCTGCGTGATGCAGGTGACCCCGGCCTACCTCGAATCGGTCGCCTCCTTTTACGACCTTCTGAGGACCAGCCCCCAGGGGAGCCATCAGGTTCTCGTCTGCACCAACCTCGCCTGCTGGATGCGGGGCGGCGATGAGCTGCTCGACTCCTTCTGCGAGAAGACCGGGGCGGACCGCGAAGCGGCCGGCCACGGAGGGTCCCTCTCCGAAGATGGCGAGATCCTGGTCTCCGGGTTCGAATGCCTCGGTGCCTGCGACCTCGCCCCGATGGCCTCGGTTGACGAGCGCTACTTCGGACCTTTGGAGAACGAGGACGCGGCCACCATCGTCGATCAGCTCGAATCCGGTGAGGAAGTCCTTCCGGAGAAGGCGCTGGACAAACGCGGCCTGGCCGGCGGCGTCGCCGATTCGACCGACCCCCGGGTGACCGGCGGAAAGGGGCCGAATCAGTGAGCGTCGCTGAAACCAGAGTGCTGCTCCGCCACGCCGAAGACCCGAAGATGGCGACCCTCGAGGGTTACGAGTCCTACGGCGGCTACGCGACCCTGAAGAAGGCGCTGAAGGAGATCGACCCCGAGTGGATCGTGACCGAGCTCGAGGAATCGGGCCTGCGCGGTCGCGGCGGTGCCGGATTCTCAATGGGCAAGAAGGTGTCCTTCCTGCCGCGCACCGAGGACGCGAAGTACCTCTGCTGCAACGCCGACGAATCCGAGCCGGGGGCCTTCAAGGATCGCGAGCTGATGCAGCGAAACCCGCATCAGCTGATCGAAGGCATCATCATCTCCAGTTTCGGGGCCAACATCGGCCACGCTTTCATCTTCATCCGCGGCGAGTACGACGATCAGGCCGACATCCTCGATCGGGCGGTCGATGAGGCCTATGAGGCGGGTTACCTCGGGACCAACATCCTCGGTTCGGGCTTCAACCTCGAGCTGGTCGTCCACCGCGGTGCCGGGGCCTACATCTGCGGCGAGGAAACCGCCCTGCTCGACGCGCTGGAAGGCAAGCGCGGCAACCCGCGCCTCAAGCCCCCCTTCCCTGCGGTCCAGGGCCTCTACGGCGGGCCGACCCTGATCAACAACGTCGAGACCCTGAGCAACGTGAGTCACATCGTCGCCAACGGCGCCGACTGGTTCAAGAGCTTCGGCACCGAGCAGTCACCCGGCACCAAGGTCGTTTCGGTTTCCGGCTGCGTCAAACGACCCGGCAACTACGAGGTCGAGCTCGGCGTCACCCTGCGCGACCTGATCTACGGCCTGGCCGGCGGCCCGCTCGACGGCCACGAGATCACCGCCTTCTACCCGGGAGGTTCCTCCTCACCGGTGCTGACCCCGGCCGAACTTGACCTGCCTTATTCCTTCGAGGCGATGGCCGAGGCCGGGTCGATGCTCGGCTCCGGGTCGATCATCGTCGCCGACGACTCGGTCTCGATTCCGAGGATGGCGCTCCGGACCGCTCACTTCTACCGTCACGAATCCTGCGGCAAGTGCACGCCCTGCCGCGAGGGCACCAACTGGACCGAGAAGATGCTCGAGCGGGTCTGTGCCGGCGAGGCCACCCCGATGGACCTCGACATCATCGAATCGGTCCAGCACAACATCATGGGCCATTGTCTCTGTGTCCTCGG
>JAIBCJ010000029.1 GCA_019694145.1 Solirubrobacterales bacterium
GGAAGTTCCTTGCCGGCCCAGCGGCAGTAGGCCTCGGCGTCCTCCCAGGTGACCTGGGTGACCGGGTGGTCCTCCTTGCCGTCCAGATTGCTGGCGGGACCCCACGGGTGCCGCCACTGGGCGCCGGGAGTCCAGGCCCACCACTGCATCGGGTTCGAGAGGTCGACCGGGCCGGAAGGCTTGGCGAAGGTAATCGAGCCAGGCACCAGCATCGCCGGATCGGCGCCCGGATACATGGCCGGGTCCGGTGACTTTTCCGCCGTCGTCACGTAGCCGGTGTCGGACACGAACTGCGCGAACTGGCGGTTGGTCACCGCGGTCTCGTCCATCCAGAAACCGTCCACCGAAACCGGCCCGCAGGGCTTCTCCTCCGGATAGTGCCTTTCGCTGCCCATCGTGAAGGTTCCCCCGGGTATCCAGACCATGCCTTCGGCCGGCGGCGGCCCGGCTGGATCAAGTGCGACTTCCATGGAGAAGAGGCTACCCGCCGCGCTCAGCCGGCGGCCAGCCCGTGGCGGCCGAGAAAGCTTTCGATTTCCCGCGAAAGCAGGCCTCCCTGCCAGGCCAGTGGTGACTGACCTGGTTCCTCGCCGGCAAGCTCGGCCCCGGGGATCGTTTCCGCCCACAGTTCCGCGACCTGGCGGGGATGGCCGGGATCGAACTCGTCGTGGCTTGCGACCACCAGCACCGGCAGATCAAGGGCGGCAAGCCGATTGACACCTTCGAAGGGAAGCGAGCGCGGCACCTCCCGCAGGGCCATGGCGACCGCTTCCGGGTGACGGTGGAGCCTGGCCCGGTCGCGGGCGAGACGGTAGGTCACTTCGCGAACTTCCTCGTTCGGGCTGTTCTCGGCCACGATCTCCGCAAATGCTTCCGGCCCGCCGTTCGCAAGGGCGTCGGCGCGACGGTCCCATCGCGAGTCGTCGTCGGCCTCGCCGGTGAACACCGGTCCGATCAGGATCAGCGCCCGCACCCCCCGGGGGTCCATGAGGGCCCGTCTGGCGACGGTGTGGCAGCCCATCGAATGGCCTCCGAGGACCATCCCGTTCTCCGCCGGGTTCGCCTCGATCACCAGGTCGAGGTCTCCGCCCAGGCCCTCGTAGTCGTAGCGGACGGCGGGATCGCTTTCACCGTGGCCGCGGGCGTCGTAGGTGATCAGCCGGTAACCCTGCCGCGGCAGGTGCCTGGACCCGTGGACCACGTAGCGTCGGGTAGCCGAAAGCCCGTGGCAAAGCAGGATCGGCGGACCTTCGCCCTGGCTTTCGCCGGCCAGCTTCCTGCCCCCGGCCTCGACCGTGAACTCCTCCGGCGCGAAGGAGGCCAAGATCAGCCCTTCTCGAGCGTCGCCTTTTCGATGACGACCTGCTTGGTCGGCTGCTCGCTGGCCGAGCCCAGTTCCCCGATCCGCTTGACAACCTCGAGGCCTTCGGACACCGTCCCGGCGATCGAGTAGTCCGGTGTAAGGCTTGATCCCTGAGCTCCGGTCACGATGAAGAACTGGCTGCCCGAGGTTCCGGGCGCTTCGGCTCCGGTCTTGGCCATTGCCACCGTGCCAACCGGGTAGGTGGTGCTCTTCGGCGGAGTTTCGACCACGCTGTAACCGGGGCCGCCGGATCCGGTGCCGGTCGGGTCCCCGCCCTGGATCACGAAGTCGGGGACGATCCGGTGGAAGCCAAGCCCGTCGTAGAACTTCTCCTCGGTCAGATAGGCGAAGCTGTTCGCGGTGACCGGCCAGTTCTCCGTGTCGAGGCTGATCGTGAAGTCACCCTCGGTCGTCTCCATCTTCACGCTGGCCTTCTCGCCCGGCTGGACCACTGAGCCCGGTTCGGGCCGGGACAGCTTGACGTCCTTGGTTACGGGGGTGGCAATGCTCGAATCATCGTCGTCACCACCGCGCCCGACCAGCACCACCAGGACCACGACGGCCAGGACAGCGCCGATCACGCCAAGGGTGACCAGCTTTCCGCGTTCACTCATCGGCGCCAGTCTATGGACTTGCCTTTGTAATGATCAGGAGGTGCCCGAGTACCGAAGCGCAGCCGACCGCAAGACGATCCTGGTCGGCAAGACCATCTGTCGCCTGGCAGCAGTTGCTCCCTGGGCCTGGCCGCTGATCGGAAAGTCGGTCGGTCGTTTCTTCGACCGCGCCGCTGCCGGCTGGGATGAACGCACTGCGGCCGGTTCGGCCGGGCATCTGGCCACTCTCGCCGCCGGGCTCGACTCACTCGAGGTGAAACCGGAACGGGTGCTTGATCTCGGCTGCGGAACCGGCGCGGGGACGCTCTTTCTCGCCCGCGAGTTTCCCCGGGCCGGAATTCGCGGTGTCGACCTTTCCGAGTCGATGATCAGCCAGGCCCAGGCCAAGATCGGGCTCGACCCGGAGGGCAGGGTCTCCTTCCGGGTGGGCGACGCTTCGAAACTGCCCTTCGGCGAGGATTCGTTCGACCTGGTGACCCAGGTGAACATGCCGGTCTTCTTCGGCGAGATTGCCCGGGTCCTGCGCCCCGGCGGCGGCCTGATCATCGCCACCAGCCTTGGCGAACAGACCCCGTTCAGCACCCCGGAGCGGCTGATTCGCAGGAAACTGGCGTCCCACGGCTTCGGCGAGCTGAACTCCGGCGCGGCGGGTGAAGGAACATGGGTCTCGGCAAAACTCGAAGGATCCGGCTGAACTTGAAACAGGCGCTGACATTGATCATGAACCCGAGCTCCGGCGGCGGACGCTCGAAACAGCTCCTGCCGGACGTGGAACGGCGGCTTGATGCGCTGAGGATCCCCTTCCGGGTCGAGCGCACCCGTTCGCTTGAACACGGGGTCGATCTCGCCTTCGAGGCGGTCGACAATGGCGAGATCCCGGTGGTGATGAGTGGCGACGGGCTGATCGGCGCGGTCGGGGGTGCCCTGGCCGGGGTCGAAACGAAGGTCGGGCTGATTCCGGCCGGTCGCGGCAACGACCTGGCCCGCGGGCTCGGCATCCCCACAGATCCGGTTCAGGCCGTCGACTGCCTGGCCGCCGGCCACACCCGCGCGATCGACGTCGGCGATGCCAACGGCAAGCGCTTCCTCGGCATCGCCTCGGTCGGGTTCGACTCCGATGCGAACCGGATCGCCAACGAGGCAAGGCTCCTGAAGGGCCAGCTCGTCTATGTCTATGCGGCGGTAAGGGCGCTGCTGGCCTGGAAGCCGGCCCGCTTCAGCCTGGTCGAGAACGGCGTCCAGAGCCGCCTGACCGGCTACAACGTGGTCGTCGCCAACAACGGCTTTTACGGCGGCGGCATGAACGTGGCCCCTGACGCCCGGATCGACGACGGCCAGCTCGATGTGATCACGGTCGGCGAAGCCGGCAAGATCCGCTTCCTGCTCAATTTCCCGAAGGTGTTCAAGGGAACCCATGTCGAAGAGGTCGAGTCGGTCTCGTTCCACCGCACCAGCGTGATCGAGATCGGTGCCAGCCGCCCGTTCACGATCTACGCGGACGGTGATCCGCTGACCGAACTTCCGGCGACGATCCGGGTCATCCCCTCGGCGCTTCAGGTGATCGTGCCGGAGCCGGCCTCTTGATCAAGGCAAAAGCCAGCGTCGCCCGAATGGTCGGCCGGCTGAGCCGCGCCACGGGCAAGGGCGGCGGCACCACCCTGCCCGGCCGGGTCCTGCTGAAGCTGGACGCCAACGCGATCGACAAGCTGGGCGCCCGCCTGACCGACGGCACGACCCTGATCAGCGCGACCAACGGCAAGACGACCACCGCCTCGATGCTGGCCACGGTCCTTGCCGGCGCCGGCCGGCATCCGGTCCACAACCGGGCCGGCTCGAACATGACCTGGGGTGTGGCCACCGCCCTGACCGAGCAGCGCGGCAGCGAAGGACTCTTCGAGGTTGACGAGGCCTGGCTACCGGAGGTCGCCGACCGTCTCGGACCCCGGGCGATCCTGCTCGGCAACCTGTTCCGCGATCAACTCGACCGCTACGGGGAGACCGAGGCGCTCGCCGACGCCTGGGCCGGGCTGGCCGCCCGACGGGCCGGCCGGACCTCGTTCATCCTCAACTCCGACGACCCGTTGATCGCCGACATCGGCAACTCAAGCGGCCCGGACACGATCTATTTCGGGATCGAGGATGAAGCCCAGGCCCTGACCGAGCTCCAGCACGCCTTTGACGCCAAGCTCTGCCGCAACTGTGGCCACGAGCTGACCTATGACCGGGCCTTCGTCGGCCATCTCGGCCACTACCACTGCGAAAGCTGCGGCATGAGGCGGCCCCGGCCGGAAATCTCGGCGACCGGCATCACCCTGAAGGGCATGTCGGGCCTCACCGCCACGATCAATTCCCCCGAAGGCAGCGTCGAGCTCGATCTGCCCCTCCCCGGCCTCTACAACCTCTATAACGCGCTCGGGGCAATCGCCACGGCCCGCCAGATCGGAGTGCCGGTCTCCGAATCGGTCCGGAGCCTGGCCGGCATGAAAGCGGTCTTCGGCCGGGTCGAGCGGATCAGGATCGGGGAAGTCGACCTGTCGATTCTGCTGGTCAAGAACCCGGCCGGCGCCAACGAGGTGATCCGGACCCTCTCACTGGAACCCGCGCCGATCGATCTCTGGATTGCGCTGAACGACCGGATCGCCGACGGCCGCGACGTCTCCTGGATCTGGGACGCCGACTTCGAGATGCTCGCCGACCGGGTAGGCAGGGTCACATGCACCGGAACCAGGGCTTCGGAAATGGCGCTCCGGCTCAAGTACGCCGGCTGGCCCACCGACCGCACCGAGGTCATTGAAGATCCCGAAGCCGCGATCGACCGGGCCCTCGCGCAAAGCGGAGAGCAGCTCTTCGCCCTGCCGACCTATACGGCGCTGCTCGATCTGCGAAAACTGCTGGCCGATCGCGGCGACACCGAGAAGTACTGGGAAGGTTGATCCTCAGCGACGAGAACTCACCCGAAGCTGCGATCTGGCAGCTGGTCGAGTCCTGCGGATACACGGCCGACCTTCCGGTCTGGAGCGGGCTTGCGGAAGGTGCATCATCCGTCCTTGACCTCGGCTGCGGCATCGGCAGGGTCGCCCGCCACCTCGCCCGGGAAGGGCTGCCGGTGACCGGGGTCGATCTCGATCCGCTGCTGGTCGACGACCTCAAACGACTCTCCGCCCCGGACCCGGTCCACGCACTGGCCGGGGACGTGACCGGGCTGGACGGGCTGGACCTCGGCCGGGAACGCTTCGAGGTCATCCTTGCGCCGCAGCAACTGCTCCACATCCTCGGCGGGAGAGAGTCCCGTCAGAGGATGATCGAGGGCGTCAGGGAGCGCCTCGAACCGGACGGCACGGCCGCCTTCGCGATCTCCGAGTGGATTCCCGAGGGCTCGCGCGAGGTCGAAGTGCTGCCGGACGTCCGCGAGATCGGGGACTGGGTTTACGCCAGCCGTCCGGTCGAGGTCGAGGACGATGGCGACTCGCTGACCGTGGTCCGCCTGAGGCAGATCGTGGGGCCGCAAGGCTCGTTCGAGGAATCCCGAGACCGCATCACCCTGGACCGGATCGACCGGAAGTCGCTGGCCGATGAACTCGCCGAAGCCGGCCTTTCGGCGGTTCGTGCGATCGACGTGCCGGAGACCGACCGACACATCGCGACCGTGATCGTGGTCGCCCGTCACAGTCCCCGAGGGGGCTGAACCCTAGGGTTTGCGTATGAAGCTTCGCCTGCTCAGCCTCTACCCGGACCAGATGAACATCTACGCCGACCGGGGCAACATCCTCTTTCTGCAGCACCGCTGCGAGTGGCGCGGGATCGAGTTCGAAGTTACCCGCTGCGGGCCGGGCCAGCGCTTCGACCCGGCCAATTACGACCTGCTCTACATGGGTGGAGGCCAGGACCGGGACCAGAAGGCGGTCGCCAGGGACCTGATCGAAACCAAACAGGCTTCGATGCGCGCGGCCAAGGATGGCGGCGTGGCCGTGCTCGCCGTCTGTGGCGGCTATCAGCTCCTGGGCGAGTCCTATGAGCTGGAAGGCGAAACGATCGCCGGCCTCGGCCTGGTTGACCTGAAAACCATCCGCGAACCGGGCCCAAGGCTGATCGGACCGGTTTCGATCAGCGTCAACCTTGACGGTGAAGAGAAAGTCCTGGCCGGGTTCGAGAACCACGGCGGAAGGACCCGCCTCGGCCAGGCGTCACCGCTCGGGAAGGTCATCCACGGCCACGGGAACAACGGAGAGGACGGTTTCGAAGGGGTCCGCGAGGACAACCTGATCGGCACCTACCTGCACGGCCCCCTGCTCCCGAAGAACGCCTGGCTGGCCGATCACCTGATCGCGACCGGGCTCGAGCATCACCACGGCGAGCGGCCCGAACTCGAGCCGCTCGAAGATTCACTCGAAACAGCCGCCCACGAAGCGGCGCTCAAGGCAGCCCGCAAGGGCTAGCGGCCGCTCGAGCCGAAGCCGCCCTCGCCCCGTTCGGTCTCCGACAGCGAGTCGGTCGCGACCGGTTCCACCGCGGCAAGCGGGATCACGACCATCTGAGCGATGCGGTCGCCTGGGTTGATCCGGAATACCTCGGCCGGATCATTGTTCAGCAGCAGCACCTTCACCTCACCGCGGTAGCCGGCGTCGACCAGGCCCGGCGCGTTGACCAGGGAAATGCCGTGCCGACGGGCCAGACCCGAACGGGGAAGGACCATCCCGGCGTGACCTTCCGGAATCTCGACCGCGATCCCGGTCGCCACCTGCCAGCGTTCACCCGGGCCGATGTGAGCCGGCTCCGAGGCGTAGAGGTCCAGCCCGGCGTCCCCTTCGTGGGCGCGGGTCGGCAGGGTCGCGGAATCGTTTAGCAACTGAACCTTGAGTTCCATCGCCGGGGACTCTAGATGATTGATTCGGCTTCTCTTGGTGTCGCGAGGTCGGCGAAGCGGTGCATCTCGCCGAGCGGCAGTCGGGTTCTGACCAGCACCCCTTCCGGCCGGTCCTCGCGGTCGACCTTGCCGGCCACTTCGTGAAGCTCATGAAGACGAGCGCCTTCGGCGTATGGGATCAACAGCTCGACCGGAGCCATCGTCTCTTCGAAGGCACGCTCCATCCGGGCCCGCAGCAGGTCGAGGCCTTCCCCGCTGACCGCCGAAACCTGGACCGCATCGGGATGGTCGATCCGCGCCTCCGCCCGCTGGTCATCGTCCAGCAGGTCGATTTTGTTCAGGACCAGCAGACGGGGCTTTTCACCGGCCCCGATCTCATCGAGCACGGCGTCGGCGGCAGCCATTTCCTCCTGCATCCGGTCCTCGCCCGCCGAGGCGTCGACCACATGCAGGATCAGGTCGGCCAGCACGGTTTCCTCGAGGGTTGCCTTGAAGGCTTCGACCACCTGATGGGGCAGCTTCTTGATGAACCCCACCGTGTCGGTGACCAGGTACCGCCGGCCTTCGTACTCGAAGGCGCGCGTGGTCGGGTCGAGCGTGTGGAACAGCCTGTCGGCCACCCCGATACCGGCTCCGGTCAGGGCGTTCAGCAGGGTTGACTTGCCGGCGTTGGTGTAGCCGGCCAATGCGACCTGCGGCAGCGAGGAATCCTGCCGGCGACTTCGCATCACACCGCGATTCTGTTCGACGTGCCGGAGCTTCCGGCGCAGGTCGGAGATCCGGTCGCGGGCCAGCCGGCGGTCGGTCTCGATCTGGGATTCGCCCGGCCCCCTGGTGCCGATTCCCGCGCCGAGCCGCTCGAGGTGGGTCCAGAGGCCCCGCATCCGGGCCAGGTTGTACTGCAGCTGCGCCAGCTCCACCTGCAGCTTGCCTTCGGCCGAATTGGCGTGGTCGGCGAAGATGTCGAGGATGATCGCGGTACGGTCGATCACCGGCACCTCGAGGGCAGCCTCAAGGTTCCGTTCCTGCCGGGGAGCCAGTTCGTCGTCACAGGCGACGAGGTTAGCGCCGGTGCGCTTGATTTCCGCCTTGACCTCTTCCAGCTTGCCGCGACCGAAGTAACGGTCCGGATCCGGTTCGCTGCGGCGCTGGATCACCTCGCCAACCGTGGCGACGCCGGCGGTCCGGAGCAGCTCGCCGAGTTCGTCCAGGGTCCCCTGCCCGTCCGTATCGACGGCGATCATCATCGCCCGCTGCCGGGCCCTGCGACTGCTTGAGGTTTCAACTGACTCGGTCACTGACTTCATCCTAGAACTCGCAGGACGGCGGCCAACTCCGGGCCGCCCGCGGGCTCGCGCTACGCTCCCCTCCATGAAGATCTTCATGACGGGAGCGACCGGTTTCATCGGCGGTGCGACGGCCAGGCACCTGGTCGAGCAGGGCCATCAGCTGACCTGCCTGGTCCGGGACAGGTCGAAGGCAGGCAGCCTGGGTGAACTCGGTTGCGAGCTGGTTGACGGTGACCTTTCGTCGCGGCCCCGGCTGGCCGAGCAGATGAAGGGCCATGACGCCCTGCTCCACAACGCCGCGCTCTATGAGGTCGGCATCCCCAAGGATCGCATCCCGGCACTTCGCAAGGCAAACGTCGAAGGCACCGTCAACACCCTGGAAGCGGCCCTCGAAGCCGGCATCCCCCGGGTCCTGTACGTCTCGACCTGCGCCGTCTTCGGCAACACGCACGGCGAAATCGCGACCGAGGACTTCCGCCGGCCCGATCTCGACAGTCCCGGCGGCCTCGAGTTCACCTCGGTTTACGAGGAAACCAAGTACGAGGCTCACCAGATCGCCAGGAACCTGATCGAGACCCGGAACCTGCCCTGCGTGATCGCCCAGCCCGGCGGGGTCTACGGGCCGAATGACCACTCGGAGCTCGGCTCGACGATCCATCAGTTCCTCGACGGCAAGCTGCCGATGGTTCCCTTCCCCGAGTTCGGCACCGGCCTGACCCATGTCGAGGACATCGCGGCCGGCCTGGCCCTGATCCTCGACAAGGGAGAGATCGGCGAGAGTTACATCCTCAACGAAGGCAACTTCACGATGCGCCAGATCCTCGAGGAGGTTGGCGGGATCGCCGACCGCAAGGTTCCCAAGCGGGCGATGCCGACCGTCGTTCTCAAGGCTTTGAGACCGGTCGGACCCCTGGTCGGCAAGATCATGGGCCAGCCGCCCAATCTGGCCGAGCTGATCGCCTCAACCGACGGCGTCACCTTCTGGGCCGACGGGACCAAGGCCAAGACCGAACTGGGCTGGCACCCGAGAGAGGTCAGAACCGGCCTCCGCCAGACCCTCGAAGCCGAAGGAAGACTCTAGGCGAGGTGCTCGCGCATCCGCTCGAGGGCCTCGCTGAGGCGCTCGTCGGGTGTGGTCAGCGAGATGCGGAAGTACCCTTCGCCGCTTCGCCCGTACATCGAACCGGGTGAGATCACGACCGCTGCCTCTTCCAGAACCTTCTCGCAGAAGCTGGTCGAGGTGAAGCCCTTCGGCACCGGGGCCCAGACGTAGATCGTGCCCTTGGGGCTCTTCACGTCCACGCCGATCGCCCTCAGGGTGTCAACCACCAGGTCGCGGCGTCGCGCGTAGATCGCGTTCATCTCTTCCAGCGGCTGGGAAGGGCCGTCGAGGGCCGCCACCGCGGCCAGCTGGATCGCCTCGAAAAGACCGGAATCGACGTTGGTCTTGAGCCGCCAGTAGGTCGAGATCGCATCCGGGTTGCCGAGGATCGCCCCGACCCGCCAGCCGGTCATGTTGTAGCCCTTCGAAAGCGAGAAGACCTCGACTCCGACTTCCTTCGCCCCGGGGGTCGCGAGGAAGCTCGGGGCGACATATCCGTCGTAGGTCGTCTCCGAGTAGGCGTTGTCGTGAACCACGAGGATCTCGTTCTCGCGGGCGAAGTCGACGACCTGTTCGAAGAAGCCGTCGGGAACGATCGCGCCAGAGGGGTTGTTCGGATAGTTGAGGAAGAGCAGCCGGGCCCGCTCGGCGGTCCGGGCGTCGATCGCTTCGAGATCAGGGGCAAAACCCAGGCTTTCCTTGAGCGGCAGCAGCACCGCCTCGGCGCCGGCGAGGATCGGACCCCCCGTGTAGACCGGGTATCCCGGGTCGGAAGCGAGGGCAACGTCACCCGGGTCAAGGAAGGCGAAGCAGAGGTTGTAGATGCATTCCTTCGCCCCGATCGCCGGGATCACTTCGGTTTCCGGGTCGATCCCGACCCCGAAACGGTCCCGGTAGAAATCAGAGAAGGCCCGCCGGAACTCCTCCCGGCCGCGGTTGCTCGGGTAGTTCTGGTTGCCCCGGTCTGCAACTGCCTCCTGCATCGCCTTGACCACATGCGGGTAGGTCGGATGATCGGGATCACCGATCCCGAGGCTGATCACGTCGATTCCCGCGGCACGCTTGTCGGCGATTTTCTTTTCGAGCTCGGCGAACATGTACGGGGGCATCGCCTGGAGTCGTCGGGATGGATCAGTCAGCGCCACGGTCTCTCCTTGTCGGATCGGTTTGAATTCGAAGTCTGGCGGGCTCGCCCGGCTGCGGGCGGGCGGGATCAGCCGAGGTCGGCCAATGCGCTCATCATTTCAGGCGAGAGCACACCGGCTGCGATCGGCTCCGCCCAGCCGGTCAGCGTCACCTCGAGATCATCGCTGATCTCTACCTTGAGTTCGCCGCCGTCGAGTTCGACCGTGATCGGGCTGGGGGCGCCGGCGAGGAAGGCCGCGACCGCCGCACCGGAAGCTCCGGTTCCCGAAGAAAGAGTTTCACCCACGCCCCGTTCGAAAATCCGGGCGCGCACCCGGGAACCGGAGACCCGATAGAACGAGACGTTGGTCCGGTTCGGAAAGAGCACGTTGTTTTCGATTCCCGGGCCGATCTTCGCCAGGTCGAGTTCCTCGAGGTCGGCCCCGGCTTCGATCGCGCATTGCGGGTTGCCGATCGAGACGTGCTGGAACTTCCAGTCCCGGTCGCCCGAAGCGAGCGTGCCAAGCCCGTCCGCCGGTCCGTCCGGATAATCCTTCGAAGTGGTCGTCGCCCGGCCCATTTCAACCGAGCAGGTGCGATCGGAAGTGATCGTCGGGGTGACCGGACCGGCGACGGTCATGATGCTGAAAGTGTCCTCGCCGGTCCAGCCGTGGTGTCGCAGGTAGAGGATCGCTTCACGGGCTCCGTTTCCCGAAAGCTCGGCCTCGGACCCGTCCGGGTTGAAGATCCTCAGATCGGCGACGTACTTCGGATCCTGCGGTTTCGAGATCAGCAGCACCCCGTCGGCTCCGATCCCGAAATGGGGATCGCAGATTCTCTGGATCCGGGCCTGGGTCGGCTCCCAGGGCAGATCGGCGGCCTCGATGATCACGTAGTCGTTGCCGAGCGCTTGCCACTTTTCGAACTTCATGCGACCCGGGAAGGTACCTGTTCGGCAAGTTCGAGGATCTCTGCCGCCACCCCGGAATCGCTTCTGCCGGTCCGGTCGAGCAGCTGAACCCCCTCCATTCGGCGCATCCATGTCATCTGGCGCCGTCCGTACCTGCGGTGGAGTGCGGCCACCCGCTCGAGATCATCGTTCTGGAACTCGTCGAAGCCGATCGCCGCCCGGACCGTCCGGGATGCCCCGTTGGCGACCGCCCGTTCGGCCTCGGCACCGGCTCCTGCCCCGGCCATCCGGCCAACCCTCCGATGGATCTTCTCGACCAGCGGCTCGTCGTCTTCGACCAGGCCGACCAGCAGGGTCGGGTGTCTAAGCCGGCTCGTCCACAGTTCGCCGCCTCCCTCGTGATCCGGGTGGGGGTCGACGCCGGAACGGCTCAGTTCGGTCAGCCGCGCCACCCGCTTGCGGTCGTTGGGATGGACCCGGGCCGAAAGCCCGGGCGGGAGTTCGGCATGGAGCGCTGCCGGCCCCCGGGACTCGACTTCGAGTTCGACCTGCCGGCGAAGTTCCTGATCGACCGGGGGCCGCATCTCCAGGTCGGATAGGGCCGAGCGCAGATAGAGCCCGGTTCCCCCGACCAGGATCGGGCGGCGCCCCGCCTCCAGGGCCGAGTCGATCTCGCCCCGGGCGGCTTCGCCGAACCGCCCGGCGCTGAACTCCTGATCGATCGGAACGAAAGAGAGCAGCCGGTGCTCGAGCCTGGTCTGGTCTTCCGGCGAGGCGGCGCCGCTGATCAACTCCAGGCCCCGGTAAACCTGAATCGAGTCGCAGTTGATCGCGACCGGGTCCTCCCCCTTTCGCCGAAGCAGTTCGGCAAGTTCGATCGCCACTCCGGTCTTCCCGATCGCGGTCGGGCCGAAGATCGCGATCACCGGCAGGACCGATGGCTGCCCGGCCTTCGGCGGATCTGCCGAAGGCGGCTTTCCCGGTCGCGGATCAACCGCCATCCGGCTCTCCTCAGGCGCCGATGCCGCTGAGCAGGCGCTCGGTGCCGGTCAGGGTCTGTGAGGTGGCGGCGCCGATCTCCACTTCGACCATCTGGCCCGCTTCGGCGGTGCCTTCGAAGTTGACCGCCTTGTTGTGACGGCTGCGGCCACGGATCCGGGTCGGATCGTTGCGGCTCGGGCCCTCGACCAGCACTTCCATGTTGCGGCCGACGAACCTCTGCGCCCGCTCCCTGGCCCGGCGCTGGACCGCCTCGACCAGCCGTTCCATCCGTTCGACCTTGACCGGATGGGCAATCTGGTCTTCCATCTCGGCGGCCAGGGTGCCGCGACGGGGCGAGTACACGAAGGTGAAGGCGCCGTCGTACCCGACCTCCTCCACCACTTCAAGGGTCTCCGCGAAGTCTTCCTCGGTTTCCCCGGGGAACCCGACGATGATGTCGGTGGTGATCGCGCAGTCCGGAACCTGCTCCCGGATCATCGCGACGCGGTCCATGTACCGCTCGCGCGTGTAGGTGCGACGCATCTTCTTCAGGATCGAACTGGACCCCGACTGAAGCGGCAGGTGGATGTGCTCACACAGCGAGGGCAGGCTCGCGTGAGCCTCGATCACGTCTTCGCGCATGTCCTTTGGATGCGGACTGGTGTACCTGAGCCGGTCAATCCCATCGACCGCGTCGATCATGCCGAGCAGGTCGGAAAACCGGATCCGGCTTTCCTTCGGCAGGTCGCGGCCGTAGGAGTTGACGTTCTGGCCCAGCAGGGTGATTTCCCGCACGCCATCAGCCGCCAGCCGTTCGGCTTCCTTGAGCAGCTCCCGGGGGTCGCGGCTCTGTTCCCGCCCCCTGGTCGAAGGCACGATGCAGTACGAGCAGACGCAGTTGCAGCCCTGGGAGATCTGCAGCCAGCCCTGAAACTGCCGGGCCCGGTGCGAGGGCAGGTGACCGGCGAAATCCTCGAATTCGAAGTAGCCCTGGGCGCTCAGCTGATCCGAGTTGAGGAATTCGGCCAGCTTGTGGATCTGGCCGGGGCCGAAAGCCACGTCGACGAAGGGGAATCGCCGGAAGACCTCATCCTTGACCGACTGGGCCCAGCAGCCACCAACTCCGACGATCCGTTCCGGATCCGCCTTCTTCAGCCGCTTCGCCTCGCCGAGGTGGGAAATGAAACGGTTGTCCGCGTTCTCGCGGATCGAGCAGGTGTTGAACAGGATCAGATCCGCGTCATCGCGCTGGGTCGATTCCGAGTAGCCAAGCGATGTGAGCATGCCCTTCATCCGTTCGGAATCGTGCTCGTTCATCTGGCACCCGAAGGTGGTGACGTGGAACTTCTTCATGGGCAGTTCAGATTACAGTCGGCCGTCAAGCCACGCCCAACCGACCCCACGACTACATCAACCCGGATTCAAGGCACGGTGCCGCAGGTTCGCGACCTCTCCGGTACCAAACCTGCGTCACCCCCTGATCTGAAGGCGCGGTCAGCGGGGGTTAATCAGCCGGGGACCGGTGACCCTCCCAAAGTGCCTTCGCGATTACTGCTCCGACCATCGAGCAGGCACGCGTTCACGCGACGGTAGAGGCATCTTTGGGAGGGTCTCCGGCCCCCGGCGCTGCGCGTCCCGGGAAGCCGAGCCGGTGCGGAAGGCTTAGGCCTGGTCCTGGCGGATGATGTTGATGGCGGCGGCGTCGGTGGTTTCCTCGCCGATGCCCTTCTGGCCCTCTTCACGCTCATGCTGTTCTTCGATCGAGAGCTTGACCGCGAAGGTGGTGGTGCCACCGACGAGGAACGCAGCCAGCAGCAGAAGCCCGATCAGGGCGCCCTTGCTGGGGAAGTTCTTCGAGCGCAGCCCGATGAAGGTGATGATCACCGCGAAGCAGGCGAGGCTGATGCCGAAGATGAGGAAGACGGTCTTGATTTCCATCGGCGCGAATCCTACTGATTTCGACGGCGTTCCGGCGGCATCCCGATCAGCGGTCCGGAGCTCCCTACCGGGCGATCCTGGTCGATCGGAGTTCCCTGATCACCGTGATCTTGACCTGGCCCGGATACTCCATTTCCCTTTCGATTGCCGCCGCTATTTCATGCGAAATCAGCGCCGTCGCCTCGTCATCGACCTGTCCGGGATCAACCATGATCCTGATCTCCCGGCCCGCCTGCATGGCGAAGACCTTTTTCACCCCCTCGTGGCGACCGGCGATCTCTTCCAGGTCACCGAGCCGGGTCACGTATTGCTCAAGGGAATCCCCCCTGGCGCCGGGGCGGGCACCCGAGAGAGCGTCGGCCGCCTGAACGATCACGGCTTCGACCGTGACCGGCTCGATTTCGTTGTGGTGGGCTTCGATCGCGTGAGTGATCGCTTCCACCTCGTCGTACCGGCGGGCCAGGCGCGCCCCCACCGCTGCGTGGGTTCCCTCGACTTCATGGCTCACTGCCTTGCCGATGTCGTGAAGCAGGGCCGCCCGACGGGCAACCTCAACCGACGCCCCCAGTTCGGCCGCCATCAGCGCGGCCAGGTTTGAACACTCGACCAGGTGGCTGAGCACGTTCTGGCTGTAACTGGTCCGGAACCGGAGGCGACCGAGCAGTCGCACGAGTTCTGGATGGAGGCCGGTGACCCGGGCGTCCAGCAGGGCCGATTCCGCCGCTTCGATCATCACGTCATCGACCTTGGCGGCAGCCTCCTCGTAGGCGGCTTCACAGGAAGCGGGATGGATGCGGCCGTCCTCGATCAGCTTCTCCAGGGTCAGCCGGCCAACCTCGCGACGCACCCCGTCGAAGCTCGAGATCACCACCGTCTCCGGAGTTTCGTCGATGATGATGTCGACTCCGGTCAGGTTCTCCAGCGCCCGGATGTTTCGTCCGTCCTTGCCGATGATCCGGCCCTTCATCTCCTCGTTCGGCAAATGGATCGTGAAGGTGTTCGACTCGATCGAGTGGGTGGAGGCGAGCCGCTGCATCGCCACCGCGAGGATGCCGCGGGCCCGGCGCTCGGCATCGAGACGGGCTTCCTCTTCGATCCGTTTCACCTTCAGACCGGCCTGGCGGGTGGCTTCTTCTTCAACCTCCCTGATCAGGATCTGCCTTGCCCGGTCGCGGGTCATGCCGGCGACCGTCTCGAGTTCGGCCAGCCGGGCTTCGCGGACTTCTTCGAGGTCCTGCTCGAACCGGTCCAGCCTGCGCTCGCGCTCCTCGGCGAGTTCCGACCGCCGGTCTGCCTCGCGCAGGCGGGTCCGGGCAGATTCGAGATCACGCAGAGCACGCTCTTCCATCCGGACGATTTCTTCCCGCCGGGCCCGCAGTTCCGACTCGGCCGAAAGCAGGCTTTCCCTTGGCGGTGGCGAGTCCAGGTCGGGGGCCGGCGTGATGCCTGATGTCGCCGTTGGCTGATCCGGAGCCGCAGCTCCCGGACCGGTTCCGGATGCCGGCCCTGGCGCCGAGCCGTTGGTTGCCGGCCCGCTGGTCTCTTTCCCGCCTTCAGCCTCCGGTTTCGGAGACCGGTTCCGCAGCCAGGCCGGGATGATCGACTCGAACGCCATGCCTCCCTCAAGGGTAGCCGACGCTTCAACTCCCCTTTTCGACAGCCCCCGCAGGCAAGATTCAGTACCGGTCCGGTGCTCCGCTCAGGCCGCGCGACCGGCGATGCGGATCGCGGCGTAGGCCTCCTCGGCGTCATATCCGCGCCGCGCGAGCAGCCCGAGGGCACGCTGCCTTCCCCGGTCGTCGGAGAGGTCAGCGCCCTTCTCGCCGAGCACCCGCACTGCCCTGTCCACTTCGGTTTCGACCTCTTCCCCGCCCTGAGCGGACTGGTTCAAAGCCTCCTCGACCAGGTAACGGTCGATGCCCCGCCGGAGCAGGTTCTCCCGGATCCGGTCACGGCCCCAGCCGGCAAGCTGTCGCTTGTCACTGGTGTATCCGAAAGCAAACCGGCGGTCGTCAAGCGCAAGGTTCTCGACCAGATAGTCGATCACCTGGTCGATCTCTTCGGGCCCGGCTTCGCGCGCGGCGAGCCAGGCCCGCATTTCCGCCTCGGTCCGGTCCTTGCGGCTTATCGCCGCGAGGGCTTTCGCAAGCAGCTCGTCAGCCATCAACCGGACCTGGCCGGGCTGACCGGCCTCAGGCCGCCTTCAGTTCGGCATCGCCCCCGGCAGTCTCGATCACCTCACCGGTCTCGGCATCCACGCCTTCCGGCGCCGAACTCTCGATCGGCGAGCCGTCCCGCGAAATCCCGAGGTTGGCGAGGATCCGGTCCTCGATCTCCTGCGCGATCTCCGGGTTCTCGGCCAGAAACTGCTTCGAGTTGTTGCGACCCTGCCCGAGCCGGGTTTCTCCGTAGGAGAAGAAGGAACCGGACTTCTGGACCAGGTCATGTTCCATGCCGAGGTCGATCAGGCTGCCCTCGCGGGAAATTCCGAGGCCGTATTCGATGTCGAACTCCGCCTGCTTGAACGGCGCCGCCACCTTGTTCTTGACCACCTTCACGCGAACCCGGTTGGCGACCGCTTCGGTCCCGTCCTTGAGGGTCTCGATCCGGCGGATGTCAAGCCGCTGCGAGGAGTAGAACTTGAGCGCCCGGCCGCCCGGCTGGGTTTCCGGGGAGCCGAAGGACACGCCGATCTTCTCGCGGATCTGGTTGGTGAACAGGCAAAGGGTGTTGGCCCGGTTCAGGTTGCCGGCCAGCTTCCTCAGTGCCTGGGACATCAGCCTGGCCTGCAGGCCGACCGTCACGTCGCCCATCTGGCCTTCAAGCTCGGCCCGCGGGGTGAGTGCCGCGACCGAGTCGATGGCCACCACGTCCACCGCACCGGACCGGGTCAGCACGTCGACGATCTCCAGCGCCTGCTCGCCGTAGTCCGGCTGCGAGACCAGCAACTCGTCGGTGTTCACGCCGATCCTCCGGGCGTAGACCGGGTCGATCGCGTGTTCGGCATCGACGAAGGCACAGACTCCGCCGCGCTTCTGGGCCTCGGCGATGATGTGGTAGACGAGGGTCGTCTTGCCCGAGGATTCCGGCCCGTAAATCTCGACGATCCGGCCTCGCGGAATGCCACCCACGCCGAGCGCGATGTCGAGCGGCAGCGCGCCGGTCGAAATCGCGTCCACGTTGACCGAAGCCTGGTCGCCCAGCTTCATCAGCGACCCGGCACCAAAGTCCTTCTCGATCTGCCGCTGGGCAGCCTCGAGGGCAGCAACTCTGGCCTTGGCCTCCTTCTCGGTGGCCGGCTGCAGGTCATTCAGTCTCTTTTCGCTCATCTCATTCACCTCGCCGCCGCCCTGACGGGCAGATCGTTGATCCTCTCGTGCCCGAACGGACACGAACACAAGTTCGTTTCGGGAACAGTAAGTCCTGCTTCGGACGGAACTTTTGGAACACAGCTCCTGGACTGGAATCTGCCCGAAAAATCCTCAAAAGTGTGCAAACCACGCAACAATTCCAACACAAAAGCGTGCCAAAACAGTGACAACCACAGTCGGACGGCATCCGAGTCACCACCTGCGGAGCCAGCCCAACCATCATTGGCTTCTGTGGGCTGGCGGGTGTGACTTGGAGGGCGGGTCCGACCCGCCTGCCAACAAAGCCAGCCCATCCATTTATGGATGTCCTGGGCTGGCGTGTGAAATTTGGAGGGCGGGTCGGACCCCGCCCGACTCCTGTTAAGCCAGAATTTCCCGCAGGAGGTGCATGGCGACCAACGCCGAGCGCTCGCGGACGTCGCGACGGCCGCCGGGGATGATCGGTGCTGCCGCCCGCACGCCGCCCTCGGCGGTCCTGACGTTGAAATGAACCAGCCCGACCGGTTTGTCTCCGGTTCCGCCATCCGGACCGGCGATGCCGGTGATCGCCACCGACACATCGGCGTCAAATCGCTCGAGGGCACCGACCGCCATCGCTTCCGCGACCTCGGCCGAGACCGCGCCGAACTCGTCGAGCAAGGCCTGGTCGACCCCGAGGAGATCCCTCTTGGCCTCGTTTGAATAGCAAACCACCCCGCCGGCGAAATAAGCGGAAGAGCCGGGTACGTCAGCGATCCGGGCGGCCAGCAAACCGGCGCTGCAGGATTCGGCCAGCCCGAGCCTGCGACCGGCCAGCAGGCCCGCCACAACCTCGTCAACGGTGCTCCCGTCGAGACTGTAGAGCGACCTCGAATGCCGTTCGAGCAACGACTGCTTCAGCTGCTCGGCGGCGTCGGCGGCCGCCTCCCGGTAGCGCACGTCAACCTCGACCTCGCCCTTGCGCAGGCAGGTCGTGATTTCCAGGCCGTCAAAGGGCAGCCCCTCCCCTTCGATCTCGCGCAGGCTCATCGCCAGCTCCGACTCGGGGGTGCCGAACATGCGCAACCGGTACTTCTCCAGCCGGGTGGCCTGGTCCAGCACCTGCCGCAGCATCGGCTCCTTCTGTGCCGCTTCCCACATTGGCTTGAGCTCCCGCGGCGGCCCCGGCAGCACCAGGACCAGCGGGTCACCTTCTGCCTGACCGGGAACGATCAGCCCGGGTGCGGTTCCGACCGGGTCGAGGGCCACCGCTCCGACCGGAATCATCGCCTGCTTGCGGTTGGCCTCGTTCAGGGCGTCGGTGCTCAGGTCAAGGTTCGTGTTGGCGGCGAACCTGGCGAGGATTGCCGCGATCCGCGCCTCCATTTCCTCGTCCAGTTCCATCTTCCGGCCGGAGAAGGCGGCGACGACCTCGGCGGTGAGGTCATCGGCGGTCGGGCCGAGACCACCGGTGGTGATGATCAGGTCGATCCCGGCCGATTTCATGTTTTCGAGACCCCGGGCCAGGTCTCCGGGATGGTCGGCGACGACCAGGATCTCGACCAGCTCGACCCCCAGCCCGCTCAGCTGCTCCGAAAGCCAGGGCCCGTTCTCGTCACGGATCGTGGCGGTCAGCACCTCGGTCCCGGTGACCAGGATGCCGGCCCTGACCTCACCGTCCGAGCTGCTCCCCGGCCTGAATATCTCCTCGCCAATTGCCACGGCCTGACCCTACAGCCGCGGCACCGGTTGCGGCCTCCGCCGAAGCCCGGCTTCCGGCTAATCCGAGGTGTCGAGCGTCTCGGACGGGACCGGCAGGTCGGCAATTTCGCCGCCTGCGGAAGCTTCAGCGTCAGGTTCCCCCTCCACATCGCCGGCATTTCCGCCGCCAAGCACCCGCGGCAGATCAGCGTGGGTGATCAGCACCTGGCGGGGCTTCGAACCTTCGTAACCGGAGATCACGCCCCGGCGCTCGAGCATGTCGATCAGGCGCCCGGCCCGGGTGTAACCGACCCTCAGACGCCTTTGAATCATCGATACCGAAGCCGTCTCGGTCTCGACCACCAGCATGATCGCCTCGTTCAGCAGGTCGTCCTGGTCCGGATCGAATTCCGCGTCCGAAGTCTCTTCCTGCATCGTCTCCGGCTCGCTGAGCAGTTCCTGTTCGAATTCCGGCTCGCCCTGGGCCGACCAGAAGTCGGTGATCCGGGCAATCTCGTCCTCGGTCACGAAGGCCCCCTGGATGCGGGCCAGCTTCGAGGTACCGGGGCCGCGGAAGAGCATGTCGCCCTGGCCGAGCAGCGACTCGGCACCGCCCTGGTCGAGGATCACCCGCGAGTCGGTCTGCGAAGAGACCGCGAAGGCGATCCGGGAGGGAATGTTCACCTTGATCGTGCCGGTGATGATGTCGGTCGACGGCCGCTGCGTGGCCAGCAGCAGGTGGATGCCGGTCGCCCGCGACTTCTGGGCCAGCCGGATGATCGAGGCCTCGACATCGGCCGGGGCGACCATCATCAGGTCGGCCAGTTCGTCGATCACGCAGAGGATGTAGGGCAGTCGCGGCTCGCCCTCGGCCGAAACGATCCGGTTGTAATCCTCGATGTTGCGGGCCCGGGCCTCCTTCATCAGGCCGTAACGGGTTTCCATCTCGGCGATCAGGTTGTTCAGCACGTTGGCGGCCAGCTTCGGATTGGTCACCACCGGGGTCAGCAGATGCGGAACCGTCTCGTAGTGATTCAGCTCGACCTGCTTCGGGTCGACCAGCACCAGCCGCACGTCATTCGGCGAGGAATTCATCAGGATCGACGAGAGAACCGCGTTCACGCAGCCGGACTTGCCCGAACCGGTGGTGCCGGCGACCAGCACATGCGGCATCCTGGCCAGGTCGGTTGAAACCGGCTTGCCGTCGATTCCCTTGCCCAGCCAGGCGACCAGCGGCGAGTCCTTCTCCTTGGGCTTGCCGAAGATGTCCCCCAGCCGGACCATGTTGCGACTCGAGTTGGGCACCTCGACCCCGACCGCCTGCTTGCCCGGGATCGGCGCCAGGATGCGGATATCGGTCGAAGCGAGCGCGTAGGCGAGGTCATTGGCCAGTTCCGAGACCTTCTTGACCTTGGTGCCCGGCGCCAGCTGAAGCTCGAAGCGGGAAACGTGAGGCCCGGTCACCACCCCGACCACCTTCGCTTCGACCCCGAAGTGACCGAGGGTCTCGACCAGCTTGCGGGCCAGTTCCTTCTGCTCGGCGGGATCCGGTCCTCCGCCCTTCTGGCCCTT
>JAIBCJ010000030.1 GCA_019694145.1 Solirubrobacterales bacterium
TGGCCCTCCCAAAGTGCCTTCCCGATTACTGCTCCGACCATCGAGCAGGCACGCGTTCACGCGACGGTAGAGGCATCTTTGGGAGGGCCACCCGGCCCCACGGCGTAACCACCCGCTGCCGGAGCGCGGAAGCGACCCCGCGGGTCGCGGATCTGGTTTCTCAGTAGCCGTGGCCGGTGTGGGCCGGGGGGCTATCGACCTTTCCTTCTCCGCGCTTGCGCAGGAAGGAGATCGAGGCTTCGAAATCGTCGCAGAGCGCGTCGACCAGTTCACGGGTCTGGTTGAACTTGACCAACATGCGCATGATCCGGTCGTTCTCGTTGTTCGGGGGCATCTGGTACGCCGGCACGAGCCAGCCTCGACGGCGGGCGAGTTCTCCGACCAGGTCGTTGCTGTCGAACGGCTCGTTGTCATTCGTCTTCGCGATCAGCAGCGGCAGGGTCGGGCTGTCGTCCTCGTAGACGGTGAGCGCATCCATGTCTCGGAGCCGGTCGGCGAGCGCCTCGCGGTTTTTGGTCATCGCCCTGACCATCGAGCTGTAGCCCGAATGACCGAGCCGCAGGAACTGGTAGTACTGGGCGAGGACGAAGGACGAGCTTCCCGAGAAGTTCAGGGTGAAGGTGGCGTCCTTCTCCCCGAGGTAGTCCTCGTAGAAGATCAGGTCTTCGGCCACCTGGGCGTCGGTCCGGGTGATCAGCCAGCCGATCCCGGGGTAGACCAGGCCGAACTTGTGGCCCGAGACGTTGATTGAAACGACCGAGTCGAGCCGGAAATCCCACTCGAAGTCGGGGTGCGAGAACGGGAAGACGAACCCGCCCGAAGCGGCGTCGATGTGCATCGGCACCTCGAGGCCCTTGCCCTTGAACTCGGTCAGCATCTGGTCGATGCCGACCACGTCATCGCACTGACCGGTGAAGGTAGTGCCGACGACGCCGATCACCCCGATCGTGTTCTCGTCGATGTGCTCGCGGAAGTCGTCCGGCCCCATGACCGTCTTGCCCTTCGGAATGGGGATGTTTCGGGGCTCGACGTCGAAGTAGCGGCAGAACTTGTCCCAGACCACGTGAACGTCCGACCCGTAGACGAGGTTGGGCCGGGTCGCGTCCTTGCCGGCCTTCTCCTGGCGGTTCTTCCAGTTCCACTTCATGGAAAGCGCGCCGAGCATGACCGCCTCGGACGAGCCGGCACAGGCGGTGCCCGGAGCATCCTGGCCTTCGGGACCGTTGAAGAGGTCGTGAATCATGCGCACGCATCGCTTGGAGATCTCCGCGGTGCGCGGGTACTCGGCGTGGTCGATGTAGTTCTTGTGCAGGCTGTCAGTGATCACCTGGCGGGCTTCGGGCTCCATCCAGGTGGTGACGAAGGTCGCCAGGTTCTTGTTCGGGTCACCGTCGAGTTCCATCTCCGAGGCGACCATGTTGTAGGCGGCCCGGGGGATGACACCAAGCTCGGGAATCTTGCGGTCCGCAGCAGGCCGGGTGAAGAAGCTCTCGACCATCATCTCCTGCTGTTCGGGATTCAGCTTCTGCTGGGGTGTGGGGTCCGACGGGGTCATCTATCTCCTTCGACGATCGGTTTCCCAAAAACCTATCCGCTGCCTGTCACTGTCCGTTCATGCCGATCGGATGATCCCCGATCCGGCGCGGATGATCAACGGAGCAGGCCCTACGAATTGCGGCGACGGCGAGCGGCCCGTCCCCTCCGCTTCAGCTTTTCGGCGAGTTCGATGTCGGCGGCAACCGGTCCCTTCCTGTCCGGCCCCGGGGTCTCCATCGTTGCGGGCAGGCCTTCGAATCTCGGTTCCGAGAGGAATCGGGCGAATCCGGTTTCGCCGATCTCGCCCTTTCCGATGTCCTCATGACGGTCGCGGCGGCTGCCGAGCGGCTCCTTCGAATCATTCAGGTGAAGAGCCTTCAGGCGCCGCTTGCCGACCGCCTTGTCCGACTCCTTCAGCATCCGGTCAATGCCTTGGTAGGTACCGATGTCGTACCCCGACGCGAAAAGATGGCAGGAATCCAGGCAGAGCCCGAGTCGCCGGTCGCCGCCGGCCGCCTCGATCAATCCGGCGATCTCCTCGAAGGTGTGGGCGAGGATGTTCTGGTGGCCGGCCATCTGTTCGATCAAGAGCGGACAGCTTTCGCTCTCCGAAAGGGCCTCTTCGATCAAACCGCCGCCCCGGACGATCGCCGGCACAACCTCTTCCTGCTTGCGTGAACCGGGGTGGAGGACCACGCCGTCGGCCCCGATTCCGTCGCCGACCCGCAGCGCGTGGATCAGCGCCTTGCGCGACTTCCTGGCCAGGTCACGGTCCGGCGTGACGCAGTTGATCAGGTAGATCGCGTGGATGATCACGCTCTCGACCTGACTCGCGGCCATCGCCTCGCGGAACTCGGCGAAGTCCTCCTCCGAGTATTCGGTCGGCTTCCAGGCCCGCGGACTCTGGTTGAAGATCTGGATCGAGCGGCAGCCGATCTCTTCCCCCCGGGACACGGCCTTCGCCAAGCCGCCGGAAGTGGAAACATGGGCACCGATGAGCATTGAGAAAAGCGGCCTCCGGGTCAGATTCGCACCTTCTCCCACCGGCGCACTACACATCGGGGGAGCCAGAACCGCACTGTACAACTGGCTGGCCGCCAGACATTACGGAGGCGACCTCGTGCTCCGGATCGAGGACACCGACCTCGAGCGGTCGACCCCGGAGAACGTGGCCCAGATTCTCGATGCCCTGCGCTGGCTGGAGCTCGACTGGGACGAAGGTCCGGTGTCCCAGGTCGGGAGGGCCGAGGACCACGCCGCGGCACTCCAGAAGCTGCTCGATTCAGGTGCCGCGTACCGTGACGCCGCCACCGCCGATGACGTCAAGGCCTGGAAGAGCGAACACGGGGCGGACCGGGGGTACCGGGGAACCCCTTCCGAAGATGGCTCCGGCGCGATACGGCTGCGGGTGCCCGATGACGGTGACACCGTCGTCAATGACCTGATCCGGGGCGAAGTCAGGTTTCCCAACCGCAGTTACGACGACTTCGTGATCGCCCGGGGCGACGGTTCGGTGCTCTACAACTTCGCGGTCGCGGTCGATGACGCCGACATGGGGATCACCGACGTGATCCGCGGGGACGATCACCTCTCGAACACCCCGAAGCAACTGCTCGTCTTCGAAGCGCTGGGAATCCAGCCGCCCCGCTACGCCCACGTGCCCCTGCTGCATGGTCCCGACGGCAAGAAGCTCTCGAAGCGCCACGGTGCCGCCTCGGTCCAGGAGCTTCGTGACGCGGGTTACCTGCCGGCGGCGATCCGCAACTACGTCGCCCTGCTGGGCTGGGGGCCCGGCGACGACGAAACCCTGCTCTCGACCGCGGAGCTGATCGAGCGATTCCGGCCCGAGGACGTGGGCAGGTCTTCGGCGGTCTTCGACGAGAAGAAGCTCCGGTGGATGAACGGCCGTTACATGCGGGAACTGCCGCCCGGCGAATACCGGGAATCGGTGCGCTCCTTCGTGGAAGCGGAGACCGTCGGCCGTCCGCTGAACGAGGATCGCTTCGCCTTCGGCTGCGAGATCGTCCAGGAGAAGGCGCAGACCCTGCAGGAAGTCTGGCCCCTGATCCGGTTTTTGTTCGAACCACCGGTCCAGGACGAAAAGGCCTGGCGCAAGGTGATGAAGGGCGACGCCGAAAGGGTGTTGGTTGCGGTCACGGAGGCGCTTCAAGCGGTTCCGGCCGGTGGCGAGGGCCCGAACGGAGACGGCTTCACGATCGAGGCGGTCCAGACGGCACTCGAGCCGCTGCCGGAGAAGCTCGAACTGGGAGCCGGCAAGGTTTTCCAGCCGATCCGGGTTTCGATCACGGGAACGACCATCTCGCCCGGAATCTTCGAATCGGTTGCCGCTCTGGGCCGGGAAGAGACCATCGCCCGGATCGAAGCGGCCCGCTCCCGACTGGATGCGTAGTGCCCCATTCCTGACAAATACCTGTTTCCTGACCGGGTTACTAAGTTTTTGACGGGCTGATGCGGTAAAAAGGGGAGCGGTGATCTCGGTTACCTCCAAATCCCGCTACGCCGTGGTCGCTCTGGTCGAGCTGGCCGGAGCCGGTGACCGGCCGATGCCGGTCAAGGAACTGGCCGAGCGGCGGGGAATCCCGGATCAGTTCCTCGAACAGCTGTTTTCGACCCTGCGGCGCTCCGGCCTCTTGACCAGCCGTCGCGGCAGCAAGGGCGGCTACACCCTTTCCCGCCCGGCCAGTGACATCACCGTGCTGGAGGTGGTTCAGGCGCTGGACGGCAAGGTCGGGCAGGAAGCAGACGAGGCCGGTGGCATCTGGGCCGAAGGAGTCAGGGCCCTGAGGGGCGTTTTCGGCGAGACCACGATTCAGGACCTGTACGAGCGGGAAGCCGAAGACGCCGCGGCGAGGATGTACTTCATTTGATCGCCCCGCAGGCATCGGCGACGGTCGGCGGGACTCCGCTGGTCTGGCTGGCCCGGATCGCGGACGGGCTGGATGCCCAGGTCTGCGCCAAGCTCGAGTACTTCAATCCGGGCGGCTCGGTCAAGGACCGGATCGGCGCGGCGATGATCGGGGCCGCCGAGGCGAGGGGAGAGCTGGTCCGCGGCGAGTCGGTGATCGTCGAGCCGACCAGCGGCAACACCGGGATCGCCCTGGCGATGATCTGTGCCGCCCGGGGCTACCAGCTGGTTTTGACCATGCCGGAAGGCATGAGTCGCGAACGCAGCAAGCTGCTTCGCGCCTACGGGGCCGAGGTTCAGGAAACGTCGTCGATGGGCGGCATGGATGAAGCGGTGACCCTGGCCGAGAAGATCGCCTCCCAGCGCGATGGCTACATGCCACTTCAGTTCTCGAACCCCGCCAATCCCGAGGCTCACTTCCGGTCGACCGGTCCCGAGATCTGGACCGACACCGGTGGCGAGGTCGATGCCTTCGTCTGCGGCGTGGGAACCGGCGGCACGATCACCGGCGTGGCCCGTTACCTGAAGGACCAGGGTTCCGACGCCCGGATCTACGCGGTCGAGCCCGCCTCGTCTCCGGTGCTTTCCGGCGGCCGACTTGGCCCCCACCGGATCCAGGGGATCGGGGCCGGATTCGTGCCGGAGGTTCTCGACATGGACCTGGTCGACGAAGTGATTCCGGTCAGCGACGACGACGCGCTTCGCACTGCCAAGCAACTCGCCTCGACGGAGGGCATCCTCGGCGGTATTTCGGCCGGCGCCAACGTTCACGCCGCCCTCGAGCTGGCCGCAAGGCCGGAACTGGCCGGCGGTCGCATCGTCACCGTGATCTGTGACAGCGGCGACCGGTACATGTCACTGCCCTTCTTCGGAACCTGAGCCGGAAAGCCGAGGCTCTAGGCTTTCCGGATGGCTGATGACGTGATCACCCGGACCTTCGGGGGCGTGCGCTCCCACATCGCCGCCGCCCGCGGCCGTGATCCGGCGACTGCCAATGTCTCCAGCCTCGAGATCCTCCTCACCTGGCCGGGTGTTCAGGCGCTGCTCGCGTACCGGCTGGCAAACCGGCTGAGACGATCAGGTATCCCGCTTTTGCCCTATGCGGTCTCGTATCTGAGCCGAATGGTCACCGGGATCGAAATCCATCCTGACGCGAAGATCGGGCCGGGCCTCTTCATCGACCACGGCTCCGGTGTGGTGATCGGGGAAACCGCGGAGATCGGGGAGAACGTGACGCTCTACCAGGGCGTGACGCTGGGCGGGACCGGCTTCCAGGCCGGAAAACGGCACCCGACCATCGAGGACAACGTGACGATCGGATCCGGAGCGAAGCTGCTCGGTCCGATCAAGGTAGGTCACGGGGCCAAAATCGGGGCCAACTCGGTGGTGGTCGAGGACGTCCCTCCGCGCTCGACCGTGGTCGGCAACCCGGGCCATCCGGTACGGATCGAAGGCCGCAAGGTCACCGACGGGCCGGACGCCGACTGGATTCACCTCCCGGACCCGCTGCAGGATGCGGTCAAGTCGCTTTCAGCCCGGATCAAGGACCTCGAAAGGCGGGTCGCCGAGCTTTCCGGCGAGCCGAAACCGGATGCAAGCGAACCGGAGGACGAGCCGAAAAAGGGCCGGAGCTCGGCCGGCGGATGAGTTCCCCTCGGGGGGCCGGGAGCGCCGCATAACCGGTCAACCCGGGAGTCCGGCCCCGCCGGAGAGGTAGATATCCTCGACGGGTGGAAGCGGCATCGAACTACGAGAGCGGTACCCCCGACTCGCCCGGTCCGGACGAGGCCGGGGTCGGCGCGTCGGCACATCTGTTTGCCGACGGGTTGAACCCGCCCCAGCGGGAAGCAGTCGAATACGGCGACGGCCCCCTGCTGGTGATCGCCGGGGCCGGTTCCGGCAAGACCCGCGTGCTGACCCACCGGATCGCGCACCTGCTGGCGGCCCGCCGGGCCCGGCCCGGGGAGATCCTCGCGATCACCTTCACCAACCGGGCGGCGACCGAGATGCGGGAACGAGTCGAGCAGCTGATCGGTGCCCGGGCCCGCGCCATGTGGGTCACCACTTTCCACTCGGCCTGCGGCCGGATGCTGCGCGGTGACGCCGAGAAGCTCGGATACGCAAGGGCCTTCACGATCTACGACGAGGCCGATTCGATCCGCATGATCAAACGGGTCATGGAAGAGCTCGATGTCGACCCGAAGCGCTTCCCCGCCCGGGCGATCAAGAACGCGATCTCCGGGGCCAAGAACGAGCTGATCGACCCCGAGGAGTACAAGCGGCGGGGCGGTTCCTACTTCGAGGACACGGCGGCGGGAGTGTACGCGCTCTACGAGCAGCGCATGGTCGAGTCCAACGCGATGGACTTCGATGACCTCCTGGTCCGCATGGTCAACGTGCTGGAACTGTTTCCCGAGGTGAGGGAGCGTTGGCGGCGGGCCTTCCGCTACGTGCTGGTCGACGAATACCAGGACACCAACCACGCCCAGTACAGGCTGCTTCAGCTGCTCTGCGGCGAGCACCGGAACCTGACCGTGGTCGGCGACGAGGACCAGTCGATCTACGGCTTCCGCCACGCCGACATCCGCAACATCCTCGACTTCGGTGAGGACTTTCCGGACGCGAAGGTGGTCAAGCTCGAACAGAATTACCGTTCGACCCAGACCATCCTTTCCGCCGCCAACGCGGTGGTCGAGAACAACCGCGACCGGCGCCCGAAGAAGCTCTGGACCGACCTCGGCCAGGGCGACGAAATCGAGGTCGTGCGGCTCTCAGACGAGCACGAGGAAGCCCGCTGGGTGGCGGGCGAGATCGAACGGCTGGTCGAGGACGAGGGCATCTCGCCGCTCGACGTGGCGGTCTTCTACCGGATGAACGCGATGAGCCGGGTTCTCGAAGACACGCTGGTCCGGTTCGGCACCGCCTACCGGGTGATCGGCGGCACCCGCTTCTATGACCGGGCCGAGATCAAGGACGCGATCGCCTATCTCCAGTACCTCGCAAACCCGCGCGACTCGGTGGCCTTCACGCGGATCGTCAATTCCCCCAAGCGCGGCATCGGCAACACCACCCAGGGCCGGTTGCTCGCCTTCGCCAATACGACCGGTGACGACATCTGGGACGTGGCCAGCCAGGTCGAGAGTGTTCCCGGCATGGGGACCGCGGCAATCCGGGCGGTGTCCGAGTTTCAGCGAACCATGCAGAGCCTGAGGGATGACGCCGAGGGCCGGCCGCTGGCCGACCTGCTGGAGCGGGTCCTGGACGAGACCGGGTATTTCGAGGCGCTCGAGTCGGAACGGACCGTGGAAGCCGAAGGCAGGGTGGAGAACCTCCGGGAACTGATCGGCGTGGCCGGCGAGTTCGACACGAACCGCGCGCTCGAGGGTGAAAGCGAGGTCGAACCGCTGGACGAGTTCCTCCAGCAGATCTCGCTCTACTCGGAGCAGGACAAGCTGACCGAACGGGAAGAGCTGCTTACCCTGATGACCCTTCACAACGCCAAGGGCCTCGAGTACGACACGGTCTTCATCATCGGCTGCGAAGACGGGATCTTCCCCCACCAGCGGGCCCTCGACGAAGGTGAAGAGGAAGAGGAACGGCGGCTCTGTTACGTCGGCATCACCCGGGCCAGGAAACGGCTTTACCTGACGAGCGCCCGGACCAGGCGGATCTTCGGGGGCCGCTCCGAGGCGACCATGCCATCCCGTTTTCTCGATGAACTGCCGGCGAAGCTGGTTCACCAGCAGGGTTCGGCGGTCGGGCAGGGCGGCTTCTCGACCGGCTATTCGGGTAGCGGCTACGGTGGCAGCGGCCGGGCCCGCAGCTACCAGGCCCCCGGACGCCCGCGGCCCGACGGAAGGTCTGGCGGCCCGGCGGCGACCAGGATCGAGCCCGGCACGGCGGTTCATTTCGAGGTTGGCGATGATGTGACCCACGGCACCTTCGGTGACGGGGTCGTGATCGGCGCCGAACCCGGCGGAGTGATCATCGTCCGGTTCGCGAACGACGGCAGCGAGCGGAAGCTGATGGCCGAGTACGCGCCGATCCGGAAGAAGTCGAACTGAAAAGCAAGCGGACGGAAGGTCAGGCGGTTGAGCGCAAAGATCATTGACGGCAAAGCTGTTTCAGCCGAGGTTCGCGAGAGGGTTGCGGCCGAAGTGAGCGAGTTCATCGAAGGCGGCGGCCATCAGCCGGTGCTGGCCACGGTGCTGGTCGGGGACGACCCCGCGTCCCATGTCTATGTCGCGAACAAGCACAAGGCATGCGAAGCAGCCGGGATCGGGTCGGTTCACCACGAACTGCCTGCCGAAACCAGCCAGGCCGACCTGGTCACGCTGGTCGAGGCGCTCGGCGATGACGACGCGATCGACGGAATTCTCGTCCAGCTTCCGCCCCCGGAACACATCGATCCCGACGCGGTGATCGCCGCGATCAACCCGGCCAAGGATGTCGACGGCCTGACCGCGACCAACGCCGGACTGCTGGCCGGCGGCCGGCCCGGTCTGGTGCCCTGCACACCGGCCGGGGTGATCGAGCTGCTCGACCACGCCGGAACCGAACTCGAAGGGGCCGAGGCGGTGATCGTCGGCCGTTCGAACCTGGTCGGCAGGCCGCTGATCAGCCTGCTGCTGGGCCGCAACGCAACCGTCACCGCCGCTCACTCCCGGACCCGTGACCTCGCCGCCGTCTGCTCCCGGGCCGACGTGCTGGTCGCTGCGGTCGGCGTACCCGAACTTTTGGGCGCCGACCACGTCAAACCCGGTGCGACCGTGATCGACGTCGGCATCAACCGCACCGACGACGGCCTCAAGGGTGATGTCGACTTCGAGGCCGCGGTCGAGGTGGCCGGCGCGATCACCCCGGTGCCGGGCGGGGTCGGGCCGATGACGATCGCGATGCTGATGGCAAACACGCTCGCCGCCGCAAGGGCAAGGGCCATTTGAAGCTCTCCCGCGTCCATCCGTTCGAGTGGCTCGTCGGATTGATCGGCCTGATCCTGGTGGCCGGAATTGTCTCGACTGTCTCCTCGCCCGGCACTCTGCACGTGGTGGTCCTTCTGGTCGCCGCGGCAGGGGCCATGTTGCCGGTGACGGTGTCGATGAGTGCGCGGACGAACGTGCCGATCATCTTCGAGACGATGCTCTGGATCGTCTCCATTCTGGTCAGCTTGATTCTCCTGTTCAAGGCCATATTCCCGTCGGACGTTGTCTTCGAGTCCGGCTGGCTGACCCTGGCGGGGATGCTCGCCATGAGCTTCGCACTGTGGCGCAGCGTCGCCCGGGAGCAGTAGCCCGGCGGGCTGACGTACTCGCTTCGCCGCCCTTAGACTCACCATCGTGATTGAGCGCGAACAGGTTCTGCATGTCGCCCGGCTCTCCCGGCTGCGACTTGGCGACGAAGAGATCGACACCCTCGCCGGTGAGCTTTCCTCGATTCTCGACCACGTCGACAAACTGGCGGAGGTGGACATCGAGGGGGTCGAACCAACCTCGCATGTGGTGCCGCTGGAGAACGTGCTGCGGCCGGATGAACCGCGCCCCAGTCTTGACCGGGAACTCGCCCTTTCGCAGGCTCCCGACCCCCACGACGGCGCTTTCCGGGTTCCTTCACCGCAGGCGGAGTTCTGAGCATGGCCGATATCGAGCTGCTGGCCGCCAGCGGTGCTGAAACGGCGGCAAAGATCAAAAGCGGCGAGCTTTCGGCCGACGAAGTACTCGCCTTCTGGCTCGACCGGGCCGGTCGCGACCGGCTGAACGGATACCTCTGGCAGGCCGATCGTGATTCTGCCCGCCAGGGACTGGGCGAGGGGGGTCCTCTCGACGGGGTGCCGCTCGCAATCAAGGACATCTTTTGCACCGAAGGCGTGCCGACCACGGCCGCCTCGAGGATTCTCGGCGGCTACGTGCCGCCATACACGGCCACCTCGGTGAGGAAGGCCATGGCGGCGGGGATGCCGATGCTCGGCAAGACCAACATGGACGAGTTCGCGATGGGCTCCTCGAACGAGAATTCGGCCTTCGGTGCCTGCCTCAACCCCTGGGACACCGAAAGGGTGCCGGGAGGATCTTCGGGCGGGTCGGCGGCGGTCGTCGCCGGCGGACTCGCCCCCTGGTCGCTCGGCACCGACACCGGAGGTTCGATTCGCCAGCCGGCCGGATTCTGCGGGATCGTCGGCCTTAAGCCCACCTACGGCGCGATTTCCCGCTTCGGGATGATCGCCTTCGCCTCTTCTCTCGATCAATGCGGGCCGCTGACCAGGAACGTCACCGACGCGGCCCTGCTCCTGAACGTGCTTCAGGGGCGTGACGAAATGGATTCGACCTCGGTCGGCATCGAAGGCGGGATCAAGGCGCCGGACGCCGAACGGCTTGACGGCATGACCTTCGGCGTGCCCCGGGCCCTGATGGGCGAGGGAATCGAAGCCGGTGTCCTGGCCCGGTTCGAGGACACGCTGATCCGGATCGCCGAACTCGGCGGCGAGATCGTCGACATCGAACTGCCTCACGCCGGGCACGCGATCTCCGCCTATTACGTGCTCGCCCCGGCCGAAGCCTCGACCAACCTCTCACGCTATGACGGGGTCCGTTACGGCCTCAGGGCCAGCAACGAAGACCTGCTCTCGATGTACGAGGTGACCCGCGAAGACGGCTTCGGGCCCGAGGTCAAGCGGCGCATCATGCTCGGGACCTACGCCCTTTCCTCGGGCTACTACGACGCCTATTACGGCCGGGCCCAGCGGGTTCGCACCCGCATCGTCGAAGACTTCGAGAAGGCCTTCGGTGAGGTCGACTTCGTGGTCACGCCGACCTCGCCGACCGTTGCCTTCAAACTTGGCGAGAAGACCTCCGACCCCTGGACGATGTACCTGAGTGACGTGTTCACGGTGCCGATCTCGCTGGCCGGGGTGCCGGCCATCTCGATCCCGGCCGGACTGGCCGAACCGGATGGGGGAGGCTCCGAACTGCCGGTCGGCTTCCAGATCGCCGCCCCCGCCTTCGCCGAGCAGAAGCTGCTCGAGGCCTCCTACGCGCTGGAACAGGCGATTGGCTTCGATGGTTCCGCCGCCCTCGAAGGGGGTGTCTCGTGAGCACCGAATACGAAGCGGTGATCGGGCTGGAGATTCACGTCCAGCTTTCGACCAGAACCAAGATGTTCTGCGGCTGCGAACTCTCCTTCGGTGACGATCCGAACGTCCACACCTGCCCCGTTTGCCTGGCCCTGCCCGGCGTGCTGCCGGTGCCCAACGCCCAGGCGATCGAGTACGCGCTTCAGATCGGCGCCGCTCTCGGCTGCGAACTTTCCCCCGTCTCCACCTTTGACCGGAAGAACTACTTCTATCCGGACAACCCCAAGGCGTACCAGATCACCCAGGCAGCCAGGCCCTTTGCGGTCAACGGCCGGCTCGGCGAAGTACGGATCCATCACGCCCACCTCGAGGAGGATGCGGCGAAGACGATCCACACCGGAGGCGGCGGCCGGATCAAGGGTTCCGACGCCTCGGAGGTCGATTTCAACCGGGGCGGAACCCCGCTGGTAGAGATCGTCACCGAACCGGACCTTCGTTCCGGCGCCCAGGTCCGGGAATGGGGCCAGCTCCTGAGGGCGACGATCAAGCAACTCGGCGTCTCCGACGTGAACATGGAGGAAGGCTCGCTGCGCTGCGACGCCAACGTCTCGATCCGCCCGGTCGGCAGCACCGAGTTCGGTACCAAGACGGAGATGAAGAACATGAACTCCTTCCGCTTCATCGAACGCGGCATCGAGGCCGAGGTCGCCCGCCAGAAGGAAGTCGTCGCGAGCGGCGGCCAGGTGGTCCAGGAAACACTTCACTTCGATCCGGCGACCGGGGAGCTTCACTCGCTCCGTTCCAAGGAAGAAGCACACGACTACCGCTACCTGCCGGAACCCGATCTGGTCCCGGTCGTGCCGACCCCGGCGATGCTGGAGGAAGCTGCGAGCTCGCTTCCCGAACTGCCGGCCGCCCGGGCCGCCCGCTACGAAGGGATCGGCGTATCGGAACAGGCTGCCCTGCTGCTCTCGTTCGAGCTCGAATGGGCCGGGTACTTCGAGGGCGTGCTGGCGGCCGATCAATCGATCGAACCGCGGGTTGCCGCGAACTGGGTGACCGGCGAGTTTGCCGCCGAGCTGCGCAAACAGGATGACCAGGCCCTGGCCGACTCGAAAGTCGGGCCGGAGTCCCTGGCTACGCTGATCGGCCTGGTTCAGGCGAAGAAGATCTCCCACGGGGCCGGCAAGACGGTGCTTGAGGAGATGGTCGCCTCCGGAACCGATCCGGTCACCGTGGTGGCTGAAAAGGGCCTGGAACAGATCGCCGATTCAGGCGAGCTGGAGAAGATCGTCATTCAGGCGATCGAGGACAATCCGAAACCGGCCGAACAGGTCCGGGAAGGCAACGAGAAGGCGATCGGCGCCCTGGTCGGAGCCGTGATGAAGGCCACCCAGGGCCGCGCCGACGGAGGCGAGGTCAACCGCCTCCTCCGTCAGCACCTGGGCCTTTAGTTCACGCTTCTCAGCGGCGGGGCAGCACGACCCGGAAACTGCGGACGGCCGGTTTTTTGCTCTTGTGTCCGGTCTGATCGACCGCCCAGACCCTGAGTGTGTGCTTGCCCGGGCTGAGCCGCCTGATCGAGATCTTCGAGGAGCAGGCAACTTCCTTCTGCCGGTCAAACCTGCACCTGAACCCGAGCAGGGTCGCGGCCGAGCCGGTGAACTGGAAGTTCACCGTACGCTTGCGCACGACGCCCTTCGGTCCGCTCTTCAGCTTGATCGTGGGAGCCGGCGAGCCGCCGGCCTGAACGTAGAGCGACTTGGCGGCATTCGAAAAGTACGGCCCGAAGATGAACCCGCAGGTGCTCGGTACCGAATCGCAGTAGCCGTAGCTGACGACCGAATTCACGTAGTTGCCGCCGACCACCCACCCGCCGCCGCTGGCCCCCTGCTGCATGAAGCAGGGTGAAGCCGCGACCGGGTACGGGGTGATGTTGCCGTTGCCGTCGTCGCGGCCGGCGAAGCCCGAATGGCAGCCCTGAAGCACTTCGCCGTTGTACGGCGGGTTGGGCTTCGACGGGTAGCCATAGATCGTGTAATTGAGACCCTTCGGATTCAGGTCGAAGGCGATCTGCCGGGATCCGTAGAACTTCTCGAATGGCTGGTCGAGCACGACCACTCCCATGTCGTAGGCATTGGCCCCGCTTTGGGCCCACTGCGAGGTAGTGAAGACGCTGGCCCCGTTTGCGGCTCCGAGCTGGGCAACACCGTTTTCGTACCCGGGCAGGAAAATGAGATTGCTGACAAAGCCATGGGTCTCCTGGTCGAAGACACAGTGGCCGGCGGTGAAGACGACACTCTGATTGGCCGAGTCGATCAGGGTTCCTGAGCAGCTGAAGTTGTTTACGCCGACCGAAAAGAAGATCTTGCCATGGACACGCTGCGGAAACGCGGTCACGTTGCCGGGGGTGAAGTCGCCGCCATCTGCGGAAGCGGACGCTCCAGACGCGAAATCGGGGATGTCGAGCGCATCCGACGGATTCGGCATTTCGGCCGGCACGGCGGAAGCGAGCCGTTCGGGCGTCCAGTAGTCGTCGGCCGAGGCCGGGTTCGCGATGGTTTCCGAAACCACGCTGGATCTGTTCGGAAAGACCTTCGAGATCTTCGGCGGTGGCGCACCTTCGTTGACGATCGTGGCGGCACTTGCGGTGGACGAAGAAACGATGGAGACGGCGATGAGGGCGGCGGTCAGGGCGAGTGCCCCGGCCAATCCTCCCCTTGCCCTGCTTGTGAGACCCATAGGTCCATTAGAACAGATCAAACGGCCTTCGGTTGCGATTCGGCGAAAGGGTCCGCTGCCTATACTCGCCGCATGGCCTGGAACATCGTCATTGTCGGCGGCGGATTCGCCGGTGCGAACGTCGCCCGCCACCTCGAAAAGGTGCTGCCCCGGCAGTCATCCCGCCTGACCCTGGTCAACGACGTCAACTTCCTTCTCTACACGCCGCTTCTGCCCGAAGCCGCCGCCGGCACCCTCGAGCCGCGCCATGTGGTGACCCCGCTCAGGGAAATCCTGCACCGGACGAACCTGAGGCTCGGAGTGGTTGACGCCCATGACCGGGAAGCCCGCGAAGTGACCCTGCGAAGCCACATGGGCCAGACCGAACGCATTCCCTACGACCACCTCGTGCTGGCTCCCGGCTCGATCTCGCGCTTCCTGCCGGTCCCCGGCCTGAGCGAGCATGCGGTCGGCTTCAAGAGCCTGGCCGATGCGATCTTCCTGCGCAATCACCTGATCGAAACCCTCGAGATGGCCAACGCCACCGATGACCGGCAACTGCGGGAAGAACTCCTTACCTACGTCTTCGTCGGAGGCGGATACGCTGGGCTGGAAGCGCTGGCCGAACTCCAGGACTTTGCCGCCGACGCGATGCGCGACTACCCCAAGGCACGACTGCACGGGATGCGCTGGATCCTGGTCGAGGCCGCCGATCGCGTGCTGCCCGAAATCGACCAGGAGCTGGCCGATTACGCGGTGGACGAACTGCGCGGCCGCGGCATCGACATCAAGCTCGGCACGACCCTCGACGAGGTCACGGAAACCACGGCGACCATCTCGACCGGTGAGACCGTCCCGACCCGGACCGTGGTCTGGACCGCGGGCGTCGTCCCCAATCCGAGCCTCCAGAACTTCGGCGTGCCGCTCGACGAGCGGGGCCGCGTAATCGTCGACAGCTCGATGGCGGTGGAGGGCAACGAGGGAATCTGGTCGCTCGGGGATTCCGCCTCGGTCCCGAACCCGAAGGGCGGCGTCTGCCCGCCGACGGCCCAGCACGCGGTGCGCCAGGCGCCGGTGGTCGCCGCCAACATCGCGGCGGCAATCGGACTGGGGGAACGGAAGATCTTCGATTACCGGGGCAATGCGTCCTTCGTCAACCTCGGCCGCTACAAGGCGGTCGGCAAGATCGGCGATCGCACCTTCCGCGGCTTCAAGGCATGGTGGATGGCCCGCTCGTACCACATGAGCCAGATCCCGGGCGCATCGAGGAAGGCACGAGCGGTGATCGACTGGACCGCCAGCCTGCCCTTCTCCCGCGACATCTCCGAAGTCGGCTCGATCGGCCGGCCCGGGGTGCTGAACCCCGATCGCTACCTCCACGGCGGCTCCCATCGCCCGGTCGAGGGTGATCTGCCGGCGGCCGGCCGGGACCGGGCCGAAGCCGACGCCGGGTCGGCCGGCGAAACCGCCTGAACCGAAGGGCCTGGTCCGGTTCCTACTGGGCGGTGAACGTCGTATCCATGCCGCGTTCGGCGTGGGTCGGCAGCGAGCACCAGAGGCGGTAGGTCCCCGGTGCCGTCGTGAACCGGATCCGTTCGACGCCGCCCGGGCTGATGTCCGGGGTCGCGAGTTCCTCACCGCCGTCGGTTCGCTGAACGTGAAGGTTGTGGTCGTCTTCGCCCTGGTTGTTCAGCTCCACGATCGTGTCACCGGCGGCGACTTCCTTGGCCGAGAGGGTGAAGCCGAACTCCCAGGCTTTGACCCCGAGCCGGGCCGGCGCGGGCGGAGGAATCTCCCGGCAGACCTTCACCTTGACCTTGCGCCAGGTGACGATGCGCTTCTTCCTGCCGTGGCGAATCACCCACCGGACCACCTTCTTGCGCTTCCACTTCCAGGCGCAGACCTGGTTGGCCGCGGCGCTGGCCTTTCCGCCGGCCGGGGAACCGGCTGCGCCGTGACCGGCGGCCCCGGCCGGGATAGCGAACCAGTGCGCAGTGGCCGCCAGCAGCAAGGTCAGGACCAGCAGGCGTTTCATTTGAGCAGCACCGGCCGGGCGAAGTTCGCCGCGCCGGGGATGATCGGCGCTGCGTCGTGCCCGAACCAGTCTTCGAGCAGCGAGCAGTACATCGCGCGGAAATCCGACGTGTGGCGAAGGTTGTCGTCCTCGTCGAGGTTGACCAGTCCGGGAAACTCGCCGACCATCTGCCCCCTGGCCTTGCTGCCGATGATCATTGCCACCCCGGCCGCCCCGTGGTCGGTCCCGGCCGAACCGTTCTCTTCCGGCCGCCGTCCGAATTCGGACCAGACCTGCATCAGGACCCTGTCCTGGAGGCCGCGTGCCTCGAGATCACGCTGGAAGGCCAGGATCGAGTCGCTGGTCGCCTTGACGGCACCGTCGAATTCCTGCTTCTGGTCGGAATGGGTGTCGTAGGCGCCATCCGCGGAGACCGAAACGCAGTGGAGCGGCATGCCGGCCCCGAGCAATGCCGCCAGCCCCGACAGCTGCTGGCCGAGCCGCGCGTCGGGATAGGTGACCGGCGATTCGAAGTCACCGAACGATTCCAGCGATTCGCGGATGATGTTGGTCGCGCGGATCGCCTTGCGGCTGTCCCGCAGGGCCGGCGATTCCGATTTCATCGAGCCCATCCGCTTGAAGCTCTTGAACATCTCGTCGCTGACCGGCGCGTCGGTCCAGGACCAGAGGTCGTAGTCGGTGACTCCCTCGACCGCGGCGACCGGCTTGTCGTGCGTGGCCAGGGCGGGGGCGAGCGTGTTGCTAAGCGAAAGGCCCTGCAGCGGGTTGTTGTCGCTGCCGGCCAGGTCGATGTAGCGGCCCATCCAGCCGGTGCGGGTATCGGTTTCCAGTTCGCCGACCTCCCAGAAGTGACGAGAGGTGAAGTGGGACTGGTTGGCTCCGTCGTAACCGACGGCCGGGAAGACGGTCACCTTGCCTTCGGAGTGAAGCTGGGCGATCGCGGCCGCCGAAGGATGCCAGTGGAGGCTCGGGTCCTCGGAAAACGGGGTGCCCTCGCTTTCGTCCAGGGCCAGGACGGGGCGCAGGTCGTGGTATCTCGAGTGACCGACCGGGGCGAGCAGTGAAAGCGTGTCGGCGCCTCCGTCGAGGAAGATCGAAACCAGGATCCGGTCCGACTGGGCGGCCTCGGCGATCCCGTCTTCAAAGAGCGGCAGCGGGGTCTTGCCGGCCGCGTAGACCGCGACGGCCAGACCGGCCGCGCCGGCAATGAAACCGCGGCGGGTCAGTCCGGTCCCGGCCGGTACCGGCATGCCCGGCTCGATACCGGGGAGGCCGGACCCCGCCTTTGCGGCGGCCGAACGGAGGAAGTTCGAGCGGGTGTAGTTGCTGCAGCAGCGTCCGGTGTTCATGAGAGCTGGAAGTCCGGGCAGGAGGCGATCAACTGGAGCAGGGCGTTCTGGCGCATCGCGAGGTAGGGGCGACGCTGCCAGTCTTCCTGGATGTAAGGGGAGATTCGGCCCGCCATCGAGACGAGCTCGTTCTGGTGGTCCGACCTGAGGGCCGGCCATCCGTAGGCGGCGAGTGCACGATTCACGGCCTCCCGGACCGATTCCTTTTCACGGTACGAGTCGTCCCATGCCTCGAAGTGGCGGGAGTCGAGCGCGTAGGTGACCATCAGCCAGCGGGCCCTGACCGTCGAAGTGTCAAGCCAGCGCTCGTCGTCCCAGCCGGCCACGTTCGGCGGCAGGAAAAGCTGCTGGCCCGCGCCTTCGCCGAGCCAGGCCCAGGCGTCGGTGTTGACCGGCAGCTTCAGCGCCCGCAGCAGGCTCGCATTGAAGACGACCGGCGGTTTGACCATCGACGGGCCGCGGTAGAAGTCGGGGTGCATGAGGATCGCCTCGACCACCGGCAGGATCTCGCGGTCGTTCTTCAGGTACAGCCGGATCAGGGCCTGTCGCGTGTCCTTTGAGGGCGCGGCCGGAACGAAGTAGCTCCAGAGCTTGTCGACGAAGAAACTGGCGTGGAGTTCATGGGTGACGCAGAGCCGGCAGACGTCCCGCCAGTCCCAGTTCCCCTTGCTGCTGAAGATCTTCTTGGTCTCGTCGTCGTGATACTCGGGGTCGAAGCGGAAATTGATCGCGCCGAGGTCATCGTCCCAGTCGTAGGTCCAGCCGGTCAGGGCCCGGGCCGCCTCGCGGATGTCGTCCTCGGTGTAGGCGCCCCGGTCGGCACCGAGGGTGAAGAGTTCCATCAGTTCTCGGGCGTAGTTCTCGTTCGGTGACCACTTGGTGTTGTCGCCGCCACTCAGCCACTGGAGCATCGCCGGATCCTTGGTGATCTGAACAACCAGGTCATCGAAGGTCCCGTTCACGCCGGCCCGCAGGGTCCAGTACTGGTCGATCATCTGGCGTTGCTGGGAGACCCCGGAGTTCGAGGTTGCGAACCAGTCGTGGAAGACCAGGGCCATCCGTTCCCGGAACGGCTGATCGGTCCGGACCATGCGGTCGAGCCACCAGAGGTGATCGTGACCCCAGGAATCGAATGGCGCAAGCGGCAGGCCGTCGCCGTCGACCGGTTCGGGCCCGATCAGCTTCGCCTGGCCCTGAGGCCGGGTCAGGGAAAGGACCGCCTTCTTCATTCCCATCTTCGCCAGCTGCTCCGCCTGACCTGGCCGCGGGCCGAAGCCCGCCCGGTTCAGCAGGCGGGTGGCTTCGAGCCGACCGAACTCTCCGTGGTAGGTGCCGAACGGCTGCGGCTTCCAGGGGTTGCGGGGAATCTGCGGCCGGGGCAGCGGCCGGGGGCCGGGATCCTTGCGGGGAGCCTTCTCGCCCCTGCGGCGACGGATCACCTTCGTCTTCAGGCGGACGACGCCCTCGCCGGAGTCGACCCAGCGCTGGCGGCTGTAGCTCCTGAATCTCGTGCTTTTTCCTGCCTTTACAGCCATCCCCTGCCCAAACATTGTTCACCAACCGTCAAGCGGAACCTTCTTCGCCCCATCGCCGGCGCCCGTTTCCAGACCAGAACCGAACGGTCTCGTCCCATCCACAACCCGATCGGCCGTCAAGCGGAGCGGTACCCCGGCACAATGTCGGCGTGGGTTACGAATACGTCTTCATCGCCCTGCTCTTCGGAATCGCGACCGGGATCATCGGCCGCGCCAAGGGCGGCTCCTTCCTGATCTGGCTGGTCGTCGGCACGATCCTGCCCGGGCTCGGCCTGATCGCCGTCTTCATGATGCGAAACGAGATCAACGAACCGGAACGCCGCTGCGAGAACTGCGGCAAGGTCCTCAAGCTCTACGTCCAGGTCTGCCCCCGCTGCGGCTACGACCTCTACCTGCCACCACCAGAAGAAACCCGAATGCCGCCCCGGTAAGGCGCGGCCAACGGCCCGCAGCGTTGGCGTGGGGCTGAATCATCGAGTGCCCACTTTGTGCCGGTATGTGGCGCAAAATGGGATCTCGCCGTCCGCTGACCGGGTTGGACCCGGGTCGACGATTGAGGTGCCGCAGGTTTGGGCCCGATCCGGTCTGAAACCTGCGGCACCTTCGGGGCTCGACCGGGTCCTGGCAGCCGTGGCGTCGGGGACCCCGTTCGACTTGCAGTTAAGTCAGCGAAGCCAGGTTCGGACTATGGCGTTGGCGAAGCCCATTCCGTAGCGGAAGACGGCGGGCTTCTTCGAGTGGCCGTGCAGGCGCTGTTCGACCGTGACCGGGACCTCGACCGCGGGCACGCCCCGCTTGATCGCCTCGATCATGAACTCGGAAGTGTGGAACTGCTCCTGCTTGAGCACCAGGGTGGGGAGGACCGAAGTTCGCACTGCCCGGTAGCCGTTCGAACAGTCGGTGACGTGGGTCCGGGTGATGAAGGAGACCAGCCGGTTGAAGAAGACGATGCCCATTTCCCGGGCGAAGTGATTGTCCTCGGCGTGACCAAGCACCCGGCTGCCATGGGCGACGTCGGCCTTGCCGTCGAGGACCGGCTGGACCAGGTTCGGCATCTCGGCCGGGAGGTGCTGGCCGTCGGCGTCGAGGGTGACCACGATCGCCGCTTCGGAATCGACCATCAGCCGGTAGCCGGTGCGCAGTGCTGCGCCGCCACCGCGGTTTACGACATGGCGGATCACCACCGCCCCGTGGGCTTCGGCGACTTCCTCGGTGCCGTCGCGTGAACCGTCGTCGACGACCAGCGTGGCGGTCGGAAGTCCGCAGACCTCGGCCGGGATCTGATCGAGCACGTATCCGATGTTGTCCGCCTCGTTGTAGGCGGGGATCACGATCGCCACCTTGCCCTTGAACTTCTTGCGGTTGTCGGCGACCCGGAACTGCTCGGAAGAGATGCCTTCGAGTACGGCCGAAAGCTGGCGGGCGTTTCTGGCTCCGACCGAGAGCGCCCGCAGCGCCATCAGGAAGAGGATGAAGATCGCGATGACCGCGAGACCGAGGATCCGGCCGCCGTTGCCGCGGTTGAAGGAGAGGGCGGAGAGCAGGCGGTCGGTGAGTTCGGTGCCGGAGACGATGGCCAGGCCGATTCCGGCCAG
>JAIBCJ010000123.1 GCA_019694145.1 Solirubrobacterales bacterium
CCTCTGCGGTCGTAAACCTGCGGCACCTCGTTTCCCCTACTTGATCTTGATTCCCGAGATGCTGCGGGAGATCACGAGACGCTGGATTTCCGCGGTGCCCTCGAAGATGTCGTAGATCTTGGCGTCGCGGTGCATCCGCTCGACCGGGAACTCGCGGGTGTAGCCGTTGCCGCCGAGGATCTGGATCGCACGCTCGGTGACCCAGGTCGCGACCTCGCCACCCTTGAGCTTCGACATCGAGCCTTCGGAGTTCTTGAACGGGATCTGGTTGCGACCCATCCAGGAGGCGCGCCAGACGAGCAGCCGAGCCGCATCGATCTCGAGGCACATGTCGGCGAGGGTGAAGGCGATCGCCTGGTTCTCGATGATCGGACGACCGAACTGGACGCGTTCCTTGGCGTACTCGAGGGCGTACTCGTAGGCGGCACGGGCGATGCCGATCGCCTGCGAGCCGACGATCGGCCGGGAAGCCTCGAAGGTCGCCATCGCTGCCTGCGACTTGCCCTTCTTGCCTTCACGAACCCGGGCGAGACGCTCGTCGAGCTTCTCCTTGCCGCCGAGCAGGCAGCTGCCCGGCACACGGCAGTCGTCGAGGTGAACATCGGCAGTGTGCGAGGCGCGGATGCCGTGCTTCTTGACCTTCGCGCCCTGGCTGCAGCCCGGGGTGTTCGGCGGAATGATGAACGCAGCATGGCCGCGCGAACCGAGTTCGCGGTCGACCGAGGCGATCACGACGTGAATGTTGGCGATGCCGCCGTTGGTCGCCCAGGCCTTCTGGCCGTTGATCACCCATTCGTCCTTGGCCTCGTCGTACTTGGCCGTGGTCCGGACGTTGGAGACGTCGGAGCCGGCGTCGGGCTCGGAGGAGCAGAACGCGGCGATCTTGACGTCATCCTCGGTGCCGTAGCACTGGGGGACCCATTCACCCATCTGTTCCGGGGTGCCCTGGCCGAAGATCGAGGCGACGGCAAGGCCGGTGCCCTGGATCGCCATGCCGAGACCGGCATCGCCCCAGAACAGTTCCTCGTTGACGATCGGCAGGCTGAGGCCGGTCGGGTCGGCGAAGAACTGTGCGGTGCCCTCGAAGCCGTAGAGGCCGATCTTGGCGGCCTCCTGCACGATCTCCCAGGGGAACTCCTCGCGCTCGTCCCATTCGTGGGCGGCGGGGCGCATCACATTCTCGGCAAAGCCGTGGACCCACTCCTGAATGTCCTTCTGGTCCTGATTCAGCTCAAGGCTGAACTTGGGCTCAGAAGACTCATCAACAGTGGTTTCTTCTGAAGTTTCTGTAGCAGTCATACCCCGAATGTTACACGGATCGGTGTAATCATTCGCATGTCGTCCCGTCTTCGCGGGACGACCTCGGAAACCCGCCCCTTCTCCTAGCTCAAATGATGGCGAGAAGGGGCTCTGTCGGCAAAGGGTCCGCCGGAATGTCGTTCAGGCAGCGCGGGCCGCGGTGCCGTCACCGAAGATCTGGTCGATCTCGGTCGCCAGCCCGGGGGAATGCCTGACCCGGAAGTCGGGACCGAGCTTGAGCCGGTGCTCCCGGTCCCCTTCGACCACCACGACCACATCCGATTCACCCTGATGCTGGCCGAAAACCGATTTCATGTCCTCCAGCGTGTCCAGCGACATCTGCTCCGGCACCACCCGGACCACGAAGGGCTCGATCTTCTTTGCGTAGGCGATCTTCGCCTTCTCGATCTGGGCCTCGCTGGGATTGAAAAGCTCGGCGTCGCGCACCTTCAGCTTCGAGCCCTCCTCGGACTGGTCGACGGTCCCCCTGACCATCACGACCTCGTCCATCTGGACCAGTTGCTGCTTCTCGGAATCCTCCAGGTTGAAGAGCATCAGTTCGATGTCGTGCTCGATGTCGCTGAGGGTGGCGAAGGCGATGTTCTTGCCGGCCCGGGTCCTCACCTTCTTGTAGGCGGTGATCAGGCCACCTACCTTGACCCGGGAGCCGTCCTCCTGAAGCCTCAGATCGCCGAGGCTGCAGTCCGCTTCAGCCAGGATCGCCTCTTTGAGCCCGTCGAGCGGATGGGATGAAAGGAAGGTGCCCATCGTTTCCTTTTCCAGGGCGAGCAGCTCCTTCTGGTCGAACTCGACCTCGCTGATCGGCTCGTGACTGCCTCCGCCTGCTCCTTCGTCGGCCCCTCCCAGACTGAAAATCGATTCCTGCCCCAGCATCAGGTCGGACTGGGCCTTGGCGCCGGCCGCCGCCGCGTCGGGCAGCTTCTCCAGCATGCCCTGGCGGGAGCCGGGCAGCAGGTCGAAGGCGCCGCACTTGATCAGGCATTCGACCGCCCGTTTGTTGACCGTGCGGTTGTCGACCCGTTCGCAGAAATCCCAAAGCGATTCGAAGGGCCGGTCATTGCGGGCATTGATGATCGCGTCAACCGCCGAGTAGCCGACATTCTTGACCGCGTCGAGGCCGAAACGAATGTTGCCCTCGTCGACCACGAAGCTGTGGTCGGAGATGTTCACGTCCGGCGGCAGCACCCGGATGCCCATCGAGGAGCAGTGGTTGACGAAGAACGGCACCTTGTCCTTGGTGCTCATCACCGAGGAGATCACGGCGGCCATGTACTCGGCCGGGTAGTTCGCCTTCAGGTACGCGGTGCGGTAGGAGATCAGCGCGTAACAGGCAGCATGGGACTTGTTGAAGGAGTAGTCGGCGGCGGCTTCGTTGATGCTCCAGAGGTAGGTGGCGAGGGCATGGTCGGTGCCGGAAGCCTTCAGCCCCTCCATGAACTTCGGCTTCATCGCGGCCATCATCTCGCGCTTCTTCTTGCCGATTGCCTTGCGCAGGTCATCCGCTTCGGATGGTTCGAAGCCGGCCATCTGCTTGGCGACCGCCATCAGCTGCTCCTGGTAGAGGAAGCAGCCATAGGTCGATTCGGTGATCTCCTTCAGCCGGGGGTCTGAATACTCGACCGATTCCGGATCATGCTTGCCCTCCGCGTACCTGGGGATCTCCTTCATCGCGCCGGGGCGGTAGAGCGACACCAGCGCGGTGATGTCATCGAACTCGGTCGGAACAACCCGCCGCATCGCCTCCCGCATGCCGTCCGACTCAAGCTGAAACACCCCGACCGAATCGCCGCGGGCCAGCATCTCGTAAGTGACCGGATCATCGAGCGGGATCTCGCTGATGTCGATCTCCACCCCATGCGAACGCTTGATGATGTCGATCGCGTCATCGATCACGTCGAGGTTGCGCAGCCCGAGGAAGTCCATCTTCAGGAGACCAATCTCCTCGACCGGCCCCATCGAGTACTGGGTCACCGTCTTGAACTGCTTGACCGGCTTGCCGTCCTCACCGGTCACCGCCTGACCCGACTTGTCTTCGACCAGCTGCAGCGGCACGATCTCCTGCAGCGGTCGGCCGGAGATCACCACCGCGGCGGCGTGGATCGAGGTGTTGCGGATCTTGCCTTCAAGGCCGCGGGCCGTGTCGATGATCTTCGCCGCGTCGGGATCGGAGTCATAGGTCTTTCGCAGATCCTCCCCGTCCCGCAGGCATTCCTCGAAGGAGGGCGAGCGACCCATGATCGGTTCCGGGATCTCCTTGGCGAGCCGGTCACCGGTCGCATAGTCGAACCCGTGCACCCGGGCCGCATCCCGGACCGCCGCACGCGGGGCCATCTTGCCGAAGGTGATGATCTGGGCGACCGAATCCGACCCGTACTTGTTGGTCACGTACTGGATCATCCGTTCGCGGCCACGGACCGAAAAGTCGATGTCGATGTCGGGCATCGACTTGCGCCCGGGGTTCAGGAAGCGCTCGAAGAGCAGGTCATGCTCGACCGGGTCGAGATCGGTGATGCCCAGCGAATAGGAGACGATCGAACCGGCGGCCGAGCCACGACCGGGACCGACCGAGATTCCGTTCTCCTTGGCGTAGTGAATGAAGTCCCAGACGATCAGGAAGTAGGCCGGGAAACCCATCTCCTCGATCACCCCGAGCTCGAACTCCATCCGTTCCCGCGCTTCGGCCGGGACCGGATCCCCGTAGCGATCCTTCAGCCCCTCCTCGACCAGGCGCCGGAGCATCTGGCTCTCCGACTCACCGTTCCCGGTCGGGAAGGAAGGCAGCAGGATCCGGCCGAGCGGAATCTCGATGTCGGTGCGTTCGGCGATCTCGATAGTCGAGGGAATCGCCTCCGGCCACTCGGCGAAGGCCTCGTGCATTTCCCGCGAATCCTTCAGGTAGAACTCGTTCGTGTCGAAGCTCATCTTCGGATCGTCAAGCGTCGACTTGGTCTGGACGCAGAGCAGCGCGGTGTGGTTGTTGTAGTCCTCGCGGTGTAGGTAATGGACGTCGGCGGTACCGACCAGGGGCCGGCCGACCTCCCGGGCAATCCGGGCGATCTGCTCGTTCGCCTTGTTCTGGTCGGCCAGACCGTTCTTCTGAACCTCCAGATAGACCTGCTCGGGTCCGAACACCTGAATCAGCTGGTCCAGGTGCTCGCGGGCCTCGTCCGGCCGGTCCTCGACCAGCCGCTTCACGAACCGGGCCTGCAGGCAGCCGGTCAGGGCGATGACTCCCTCGGAGTGCCGTTCGAGCAGTTCCATGTCCACGTTCGCCTTGCCGCGGTGATAGCCCTCGAGGAAGCCCTCCGAGGAAAGCGCAACCAGGTTGGCGAAACCGGTGTTGTTCTCGGCCAGCAGGGTGAGGTGATTTCGTTCGTACCGGCCGGCCGTTTCCTTCACCGCGATCCGGTCATCGACGTAATAGGCCTCGATGCCGAGGATCGGCTCGATGTCATTGGCCCGGCAGGCCTTGTACATGTCGAGGGCGCCGTTCATGACGCCGTGGTCGGTCAGGGCCAGAGCCGGCATCTCCAGTTCAGCTGCCCGCGCCGCCATTTCCTTGATGTTGCAGGCACCATCCAGCACCGAATGCTCGCTGTGAACGTGAAGGTGGACTACCTGTCCGTGGCTGGATGCCGAAGAACTCATCGCCGGTCCATGATGGCAAGTGCGCATGATGCAAACCCGGTCGATTTGCTCCGCTCGGGACGCTTTTTCCCGTAACTTGCGGGAAGGCCCGATCCCCGCTGGCGTTCAGCCGCGACGGGCCAGGTATTCGCCCATCTTCCGGAGCGATTCGGGGTCGCCGAGGGCTCCGAGCAGGCCGTCGGCGTCGGTGATCGCATCGGCCGTCGAACCGGATTCTTCAGCCACGGCGTTCACGTGCCGCTTGGTCAGTTCAAGCGAGTAGGCCGGCTGGGAGGCGAGCTTCTCCGCCAGTTCCCAGGCCTGGCCTTCGAGCCGGTCCGGGTCAACCGTCCGGTTGAGAAAGCCGAGTTCCCTGGCTTCCCGGGCATCGAACTCGCGGCAGGTCAGCACCAGTTCCTTGGTTGCGGCCGGCCCGATCTCCCTGACCAGCCGGGGGATGCCGCCCCAGGCGAGCGGGATGCCGAGGTCCACTTCCGGGATCGAAAAGCGCGTGTCCTCCGCGGCAATGCGCAAATCGCAGGCGGCGGCCAGCACCAGGCCTCCCCCGACGCAGTGCCCCTGGATCGCGGCGACGGTCATCGGCCGCATCCCGGTCACGGCGTCGGCCATCCTCCGCCCCAGGTCCGCCCCGTCCCGGCGTTCTTCCTCGCTCGGGTCCGAACCGGCGGCCGAGAAGGAGGTCAGGTCGGCCCCGGCGCAGAAGGCCCGCCCGGCACCGCTGACCAGGACAACCTTCACCCCGGTTCTGTCCGTGAACCATTTCGAGGCCAGGATCAGCTCGTTCAGCAGTTCACCGGAAAGCGCGTTGAGCTTTTCGGGACGATTCAGGGTCAACCTCCCGATCGGCCCCTCGGCGCTAACCAGCAAGGTGGAGAAGTCAGGAACTGCGGCGGCCTCGGTCATGGGCCGATTCTAGTTGCAGTTGGCGGGTAATCTCGACCCATGATCTACCTGCTTCGTCACGGTGACGCCGAACCCGACCAGGGTTCGGGAGATGCCGCCCGCCGCCTCACCGAAAAGGGCGAGGCCCAGGCCCTGGCCGCCGGCGCGGCGATGGCGAAGCTGGGCATGACCGTGGATACCTGCCTGGCCTCGCCCCGGGTCCGCGCCTTTGACACCGCCACCCTTGCCTGCCGGTCGCTGGGAATCAAGGTCGAGGTCTCGGAGCCGATCGGCTACGGCGACTACGACAGCCTCGAGCTTGCCGCCGGCCGCGGCGACACCCTGATCGTCGGCCACGAACCGGTCCTCTCGATGGAGGTGGCCCGCCTCACCGGAGCCAACATCAAGATGAAAAAGGGCGGCCTCGCCCTGATCAAGGGAAGCCACCTCCACGCCCTCCTCCGCCCCACGGAACTCATCGAAATAGCCACCGGCGGAGCCCGA
>JAIBCJ010000031.1 GCA_019694145.1 Solirubrobacterales bacterium
TGCTGGAAATGGTCGAAGCGTTCGGATACACGAACGTCAAGGTCGACGGCTACGAGGCCGATGACGTCATTGCGACCCTGACCAAACAGGCCTCGATGGTTGACATTCCGGTGGTCGTGGTCACCGGTGACCGTGACGCCTACCAGCTGGTGACCGACACGGTCCAGGTCATGAGCACATCCAGGGGCGTGACCGAAACCAAGCTCTACGACCGCGAGGCGGTCAAGGAGCGATACGGCGTCTACCCGGAACTGGTCACCGACCTGATGGGGCTTCGCGGTGACACCTCCGACAACATTCCGGGAGTCCCGGGGATCGGCGAGAAGACCGCCGCTCAGCTGCTCGACCAGTTCGGCTCACTGGAAGCGATTCTCGCCGGCGTCGACGAGGTCTCGGGCAAGAAGCGCAAGGAGAACCTGATCGAGTTCGCCGAGGATGCCCGCATCTCCAAGCAGCTTGCGACGATGGATTTCGAAGTTGAAACGGGGCTGGACGTCGATGAGCTGATGGCCCAGACCCCGGACCGGGAGGGCCTTCGCGCCTTCATGACCGAGTTTGAGCTCAGGGCGGCGATGAAACGGCTCGAAGAAGCCCTGGAGGACGAAGAGATCCCCGGCGTTTCCGAGGAAGCTCCGGCCCCGGCCGAAGTCGAAGTCTCGAAAGGCGGTGTCGGAGACCTCGACGAGGGGCCGATCGCGGTCGAGCTCTACGGCGGATGGGCGGCGACCGACGGCCGGAAAGTCGTTGGCGGCGAGGCGACCGCCGAACAACTGGCCGGCATGGTCCAGGGGAAGCCGTTGATAGCGCATGACATCAAGGCAGTCGGGGGCCAGCGGGTTGGGTTGCTGGCGGCGCTCGAAGCGACCGAACAGGGGCCGGTGATCAGTCACGACACACTGGTCGCCGCCTATCTGCTCGAACCCTCGAGGCGGAACTACCACCTCGACGAACTCGCGGTGCAGGCCGGTCTGGCACCTTCCGGCATCGACGGTGACGACGCCCAGATGTCGCTGATCGCCGACGAACAGGACTCCGGATCGATCGCCCCGGAGATCGCCGCCACGGTGTGGAACCTGGCCCGGGTCCAGAGGCCGAAGCTCGAGGAGGCCGGCCTGCTCGATTTGCTGGAGCAGGTGGAACAGCCCTTGATCCGGGTCCTCGCGGCCATGGAGCGGATCGGGCTGAAACTCGATCGTGAACGGGTCGCCGAAATGGCCGCCGGTCTCGAGGACCGGATAATCGAGCTGGAAACCGAGATCCACGGACTGGCCGGCCACGAGTTCACGATCGGCTCGCCGCAGCAGGTGGGCCAGGTGCTCTTCGAGGAGCTGGGCCTGACCCGCAAGCGGAAGGGCAAGACCGGTTTCTCGACCGACGCAAGGGTGCTGGCCCAGATCCGGCAGGAACACGCGATCGTCGCCCTGATCGAGCAGTGGCGCGAGCTGACCAAGCTCAAGAACACCTACCTGGAGCCGCTGCCGGCGGCAATCGACCCGGCGACCGGGCGCGTTCACACGACCTTCATGCAGGTCGCCGCCCCGACCGGGCGGATCTCCTCGATCCAGCCCAATCTGCAGAGCATCCCGATCCGTTCCGAGGTCGGCCGCCCGCTCCGGGGCTGCTTCGTCGCCGAGCCGGGCAACCTGCTCACCTCGCTCGACTACAGCCAGGTGGAGCTCAGGGTGCTGGCCCATGTCGCCGACGAGGAAGTGCTGAAGGGATTCTTCCGGGCCGGGGAGGATGTCCACTCGGCGACCGCGGCCCAGGTCTTCGAGATTCCCCCGGAAGAGGTCGACGAGGCGCAGCGGTCGAAGGCAAAGATGGTCAACTTCGGCATCGTCTACGGCCTGACCGGCTTCGGCCTGGCCGACCGCCTGAACATCCCCCGCTCGGAAGGGGAGGAATTCGTCAAGCGCTACCACGAAAGGTTCCCGGCGGTCACCGCCTTCCGGGAGCAGGTGGTGGAGGAGGCGACCGAGACCGGTTTCGTCAAGACCCTGCTCGGCCGGCGGCGACCGTTGCCGGAGTTGCGTTCAAACCAGGCCCAGGTCCGGGCCCAGGGGGTGCGGCTGGCGATGAACACCGTGGTGCAGGGCACCGCGGCCGACATTATCAAGATCGCGATGATCCGCAGCCACCAGGCGCTTCTCGACGAAGGTCTCTCGAGCCGCCTCGTGCTGCAGATCCACGACGAACTGCTTTTCGAAGGCCCGGCGGAGGAAGCCGAAGCGGTCACCGAACTGGCCCGGCGGGAAATGGTCGGCGCCTTCGACCTTGACCCGCCGCTGGAGGTCGACGCCGGCTCCGGCGAGAGCTGGCTCGCGGCCAAGTAGCGGCAGCCCGGATTCCGGCATGAGCGATTCCCTGGTCGTCCTGCTGATGGTCCTGGTCGGGGTCCAGTTTGCCGCCCAGGCCCCGGTCAACGGCGGGCTCGGCCGCCACACTGGCGGGCTGGTCGCGGCTCTGATCTCCTTCCTGGTCGGCAACGTGGCCCTGCTGGCCATCGTCGCGGTCGCCGGCCAGCTCGGCAACTTCTCTTCCCTCGGTGAGGTACCGCTCTGGCAGCTGGCCGGCGGGCTCATCGGTGCCACCTATGTGGCCCTCGCGGCGACCACGATCTCGCGGATCGGTGCCGGCGTAATCGCCGCGGTCACGGTTACCGGTCAACTCGCCTGTTCGGTGGTGGTCGATCACTTCGGGTGGTTCGGGATCGAAGTCCACGACGTGACCGGGCCGCGAATCCTCGGTCTCGTGCTGCTCCTGGCCGGGGCAATGGCGATGCTCTACAGCCGGGAGGAGGCAGGCGGCGGAGGGGCTTCCCGGGCCGGCCGGCAGACGGGTCACGGGATCGGGTCGATGGCCAGCGGCGCCGAGAACCGCGAGCGTCTGGTCATCTGCGCGGTGATCTTCCTCGCCTCCCTGGCGGTCGGAATCCAGCATCCGCTCAACTCCGAGCTGGCGAATTCGATCGGCGATCTGCCCGCCGGGCTGACCAACTTCACGGTCGGGACGATCCTGCTGGCGTTGCTGGTGATCGTCACCGGGCAGGCAAAGGCGCTGCTCGGGGCCCGCGAGGCCCGGCCGCAGTACTTCCTTGGCGGCCTGATCGGCCTGATCGTGGTCGTCACTTCGCTTTCAGCCGTGACCTTGATCGGTGCGGCCGGCCTGACCGCGGCCCTGGTCACCGGCCAGATGATCGGCTCGCTGCTGCTCGACCGGTTTGGCGCCTTCGGCCTGACCCGCATCCCGATCGACCGCGTCCGGCTGGCCGCGGCGGCGGCCCTGCTGATCGGCACCTTCCTCGCCACCGGCTGATCCGGGCATGAGAGGATCCGGGCGTGGCCGGAACCGTCTCCTGGATATCGATCGCCCCGGTCAAGGGGATGCGCATCCAGTCGCTGAACGAGGTCGAGTTGACCTGCGACGGAGTCCCCGGCGACCGGGCCTTCTTCCTCGCCGATGAAGACGGCGCGATGGTCAACGGCAAGCGCTTCGGTTCGCTCATGGAAATCATCCCCGCACACGACCGGGAATCGGGCAGGCTGAGCCTTGAGTTTCCCGACGGCGCGACCGTTGAGGGCGAGGTCGGGCTCGGTGAGCCCGAGGAGGTCACTTTCTTCGGCCAGCCCGAGCGGGCCCGGCCGGTCACCGGTGATTTCTCCGACGCGGTCTCGAGGCACACTGGGGCCAGGCTGCGGCTGATGGCCCACCCGGAAGGGCGGCCCGGGGTGGATCGCGGCAAATGGGGCGGCGTGACCCTGCTCGGTGCGGCTTCGCTGGAGAGCCTGCGCGAGGCGGGGCGGGATTTCAACTGCGCGGAGCCTTCAAGCGAAGCGCTGCCGGGCGGAACTGCGAGCGATCCCGACCCGGGGCCGATCGACGGGCGGCGCTTCCGCATGACCTTTGGCGTCGAAGGAACCAGGCCTTATGAGGAGGACGACTGGACCGGCCGGGAAATTCGGATCGGCGAAGCCCTGGTCAGGGTCGCGGCCCACGCCGGCCGTTGCGCGGTAACCACCCGCGACCCCGACACCGGGGTGACCGACTTGAAGACCCTGCATTTCCTCAAGCACTCGCGTGACGGGGTCGATTCGTTTGAGCCGCTGCCCTTCGGCGTCTATGGCGAGGTTCTGGAACCGGGGCCGGTGCGGATCGGTGACCCGGTCGGTCTTGCCGGGTGAGGGGTCCGCGGTTAGGTTGGGATCATGTTGTTCGGACAGCAGCACGTTGATCGTTATCAGGCCACCGGCGGTGAAGAGGGTCATGACTGGCAGGGCACTCACACCCTGCTGCTCACCACCACGGGGCGAAAATCCGGTGAGAAGCGGACCACGCCGCTGATCTACGACCCGGTCGGGGATGCCTACGCGATCGTCGCCTCGAAGGGCGGGGCGGACGAACCGCCGGCCTGGTACCTGAACCTGCAGGCCGACCCGACGGTCGAGGTCCAGGTGAAGGCGGACAAGTTCACGGCCCGGGCGAGGACCGCGAGCGAGGAAGAAAAGGCCGGGATCTGGCCGCAGATGGTCAAACAGTGGCCGGCCTACGACGATTACCAGGCGGCAACCGACCGGCCGATCCCGATCGTCCTGCTCGAAAGGGCCTGAACCTCACCGATCAGATTCGGGCCCGGCCTCGACCGTGCCTTCCGCCTCCGGAGTTCCGGTCGCGCGGTCGGCCGGCGGGTGCTGGTGCCGGGACAGGAGGATGAACGGAAGGGCAAAGACGGTGATCATCGCGCCGTAGAGGTAGGAGGTCGCGTACCCGGAGGTGTCGGCGACCCGGCCGAGCGCGGGTTGGACCACGACCCCGCCGGTCGATCCCAGCATCGAGTCGAAGGAAAGGATCGTCGCCCGCTGGCGGGAGGGGATCATCCCGTTGATGTAGGACTGCCGGATCGGGGTCGCCGCCGACGAGAGCATGGCCCAGGTGGCGATCAGTCCGACCGCGACCCAGAACTGCTCGATCACCCCGATCAGGGCGAGCGTCACCGCACCGACAGAGACCGCCAGGAGCAGCGCGGATGTCCGCAACCTGAAACGGCGGCGGATCCTCGGGGCGAGGAAGCCGCCGATGATCTGGGAGCCCGCTACCAGCGCAGCGGTGATGCCGGCGATGCCGTAGGCATGCGGGTCTCCGACCAGCTCCAGCAGGTATGGCTGCAGCGCGTAGAAGGCATAAATCCCGACCCCGGCGGTGAAGGGAGCCGCAAGCATGATCCACTTGACCGAAGGGACCCGCCAGCCGTAATCGATCGAATTCCGGGTGATCGACTTCATTTCGCCGAAGGTGCTTTCGGCCTTGTGCGGCTTGAAACCGAGGTCCTTCATCGCCCATGCGGCAAAAAAGAACATCGCCAGCAGAACGACCGCTCTCATCACGAACGGCACCCCCAGACTGGTCACCTGGGCCACGTAGCCGCCGATCACCGAGCCGGCCAGCATCCCGATTCCGGTCACGGTCATGCCCCGGCCAAAGACCCGTTCCAGGTCTCCCGTGAACCCCGTTTCGTCCAGTGCGTCAACCAGCCAGGCATCGACGGCGCCGGAGAAGAAAGTGAAACCGAGCCCGAGCAGCAGTGATATGACCGCCCAGGCCCAGAAGGGTCCGTTGATCTCCCAGAGCATCACGTAGAGCAGCGTGGTGGCCATCAGGGTCAGGGTCCCGGCCATGTAGGAGACCCGGCGGCCGATCGTGTCGGCGACGACCCCGGTCGGAATCTCGAAGATCACCATGCCGGCCGTGAAGAAGGCGTTGGCGGCGAAGGCCTCCAGGTTGGAAAGCCCGGCATCCAGAAGGAAGATCGTGTTTATCCCCCAGATGAACGAGGCAGCAAGCGTGTTGCCCAGCATCAGGGTCAGGTAGACCCGCTGAACCTGCTCCGGCGTGGAGGTCACGTTGGGACCGTACCCATCACGATCGGATATACCCTTCAGTCATGACCAAGGTGAGGAGATTTCTGGTGGTTCTGTTGGTACTGGCGCTGGGTGCCGGGGTAGCGGCCTGCGGGTCGGACTCCGATTCGGGGTCGGGCGAGGGCTCCGAGGCTTCCGCGGTCGAGGGCGTGACCTGGCAGGCGATGAACCTCGTAACCCAGGGCGCGGCGACCAGCCTGCCCAAGGGAGTCAAGCCTCCGACTCTTGAGATCAGCGACGGCCAGGCCAGCATCTTCGCGGGCTGCAACAGCGGCTCGGGCGAAGCGACGGTAAACGAGGCCACGATCGACTTCGGGCCGATCGCCCTGACCAGGAAGTCCTGCGAACAGGTCCAGAACCAGATCGAGTTCCTGGTCACCCAGGTGCTTCAGGGCGAGGTCAAGTACGAGGTCAACAGCGACGGCAACCTGATCCTGGAAAAGGGCACCGACAGCATCGTCTACACGAAGGGCTGACCCGGCCAGGATCTGGACGAGGTGTCCAGTTTGGCGTTGAGACTTCACGGTATGTCCACTTTCGGTCTGGTCTCCGGGCGTTAGCCTGAGGAAGACCCGTTTTCTCCGAGGAGGCCGTATGACCGTCAGCACCGAGACCGAAACCACCACGCTTCAGAACTACGTGGGCGGCAAGTGGGTCGAAGCCGGCGGGGCCGAGCTTCACGACGTGGTCAATCCGGCCAACGGAGAGGTCATCGCCCGGGTTCCCTTCTCGACCGCCAGTCATCTCGACGAAGCGGTTCGAGCCGCCCGGAAGGCTCTTCCGGCGTGGCGCGGCGTAAGCACGATCGCCCGGGCCCGGATGCTCTTCACCCTGCGCGAGAAGCTCGAGGCGCGCAAGGACGAAATCGCTCGCTGCGTGGTCACCGAGATGGGCAAGACCCTGCCCGATGCCACCGCCGAGGTCGGCCGGATGATCGAGATGGTCGAGGCGGCCACCGCGATCCCGACCACGATGCAGGGCAAGGTGCTCGAGGACGTGGCCCGCGGCGTGGACGCGGAAACAATCCGCCAGCCGGTCGGGGTCTGCGGCATCATCGCTCCCTTCAATTTCCCGGCCATGGTGCCGTTCTGGTTTTTGCCCTTCGCGATCGCCTGCGGCAACACGATCGTGCTGAAGCCTTCGGAGCAGGTGCCGATGACCCAGCAGAAGGTCTTCGGAATCATCGACGAGCTCGACCTTCCGGACGGGGTGGTCAACCTCGTAAACGGCAGCCGCGAGGTCGTCGAGGGAATGCTCGATCACCCCGACATCGACGCGATCTCCTTCGTTGGATCGGCCCCGGTCGCCCAGCTCGTCTACGAGCGCGCGGCCCAGACCGGCAAGCGCGTCCAGGCTCTCGGCGGGGCCAAGAACCACATGGTGATCTGCCCCGACGCGGTGGTGGAACCGACCGTCAACGGACTGATCGGCTCCGGCTTCGGCGCCGCCGGTCAGCGCTGCATGGCCGGCTCGGTGATCGTCACCGTGGGCTCGGGCCATGACAGCGTGGTTCCGAAGCTGGTCGAGGAAACGAAGAAGCTCCATGTCGGCAACGGGCTCGACGAGAACATCGACGTCGGCCCGGTCATTTCCTGCGACGCTCGCGACCGCATCGACGGCTGGGTCGCCAAGGCGATCGAGGAAGGGGCGGAGGTCCTGGTCGACGGGCGCACGCCGCTGCCCGATGCCCCCGAGGGCTCGTCCTACGTGGGGCCGACAATCCTCGACAACGTCAAACCGACCGATTCGATCATCGAGAACGAGGTCTTCGGCCCGGTCATCGCGATCGTCAACGTCGACACTCTCGAGGAGGCGATCGAGGTCGTCAACGCCAGTCCCTTCGGCAACGGCGTTTCGATCTTCACCGAATCCGCCTCGGCGGTCCGCAAGTTCCGCCACGACGTCGAGGTCGGCATGGTCGGCGTCAACATCGGCGTGGCTGCTCCGGTTGCCTTCTTCCCCTTCTCGGGCTGGAAGGCATCCTTCCTCGGTGACCTCCACGCCCACGGCCCCGACGGAGTCGAGTTCTTCACCCGTAAGAAGACGATCACGAGCCGCTATTTCTCGGGCGGCCACGAATCCGGCTCCTACTTCGTAGAACGCTAGGTGGGTACGGGCGAGTTTTCTTTGAGGGCCCTTGTGGCGAGGGCGGCGAATTCCGGTGGGGCGATGTCGAGGTACTTGTTGAAGGCGTAGTCACCCGAGCCGCCGGCCTTGAAAGAGGCCGCGAGGGTCGGTTTGACCAGGCGGGGGTGGACCTTCGGCAGGAGCTTCTGGGCCCTGAGGAGCCAGTCAAAGGCCCACTGGTGGCCGGCGCTGAAGTCGTGGTAGCAGGTCAGGGCCTCTTCGCGTGACTTGCGGCCTTCCACTACATCGCGAAGTTCCATGCCGAGCGCGGCACCGAAATAGAGGGCGGGGCGGATGCCCTCGGCGGTCAGGGGGAAGCAGTGGCCGGCCGAGTCACCGGCGAAGAAGATGCCGTCGCCGGTCGCGGGCCGGAGTTTGTGGGGGATCCAGTTGCCCTGGTATGCCGACTTTTCGACGTTGAGGTCGTCGGCGATCAAGTCGGTGGTCGGGCGGACCGGGAAGTGAGGATCGAAGGAACCGACCCCGACCCGGACTTCGTCGTCGGCCGGGAAAGACCAGCCATAACCGGCGGGAACGTAGCGCCGGTTGATGAAGACTTCGAGGTCAACGTTGCCACCCGGCGGGTGGACCTCCAGGCCGCGAGAAAGCGGCTGGTTGGGCGGCTGATAGTGGGCGCCGGCAGCCAGAACCCGCTTCCAGCCGAGCGAATCGACCACCAGCGGAGCGGTGATCTCGCCCCGATCGGTGTCGATCACATGGTCTCCCTCAGGGGTCTTGGCCCTGCCGTTGACCTTGGCGGTCTCGAACTCGGCGTCGCACTGGGCCCAGAGCATCTCGCAAAAGCTCGGGTAGTCAAAGGTGGAGAAGGACCAGGGGACCGGCAGGCGGATCGAACCGTGGGCGGTGTGGATGAGGACCGAGTCAAATCGCTGCTTCTCGGATTTGATCAGCCCCAGCTCCTCCAGCCAGGCAGTCGGGATCGCACAGGCGGAGGTCTGGCGCTCGCCGATCTCGTAGCGATCGACGACCAGGACATCCGCGCCGGTGCCGGCCAGCTGGCGGGCCGCCATGAGTCCGGCAAAACTGGCTCCACAGATGAGAACGTCGCGCGATCCGGTCAGATCGGTTCGTTCGTCCCCCCGCTTTGTCGCCCGTTTTGCCATCCGGTGGAGGGTAATGAAAACCGGGGCACAGAAGTCAGAGCCCCTCCCAACCATCAGTTTGTTCGAATGGGAGGGGCGGGTTGAACATAGAGGGCGGGTCGGACCCCGCCCGACTCCTGATATCTGCCATCATCCCCGGACTGTGACTACTACTGAAACCACACTCCAACCCGCCCCAGAGGGGGTTCCGGTCGAAGGCTCAAACGGCCTGCTGATCAACGTTGACGGCCGGATCATTCCTAACTACGCAGCGACGATCGTTTCGTTCGAGGAAGGCGACGTCGTAAACGGCAAAGTCGTCCGCATCGATCGCGACGAAGTCCTGCTCGACATCGGCTACAAGTCGGAAGGTGTAATCCCGGCCGGCGAGCTCTCGATTCGCAAGAACGTCGACACCTCGGAAGAGGTCGAACTCGGCGAAGAGATCGACGCCCTGGTCGTCACCAAGGAAGATTCCGAAGGCCGGTTGATCCTTTCCAAGAAGCGTGCCCGCTTCGAGAAGGCCTGGCGCAAGATCGAAGCTGCCGCCGAAAACGGCGAGCCGGTCGAAGGCAACGTGATCGAGGTCGTCAAGGGCGGCCTGATCCTCGACCTCGGCATCCGCGGCTTCCTGCCTGCCTCGCTGGTTGACATCCGCCGGGTCCACAACCTCGACGAGTTCATGTCGACCACGCTCGAGTGCAAGGTCATCGAGCTCAACCGCAGCCGCAACAACGTCGTGCTTTCCCGCCGCGCAGTCCTCGAAGAGGAGCGCAAGGAAGTCCGCGACCAGATCCTCGATCGCCTGCAGCCGGGCGAAGTCGTCGAAGGCAAGATCTCGAACATCGTCGACTTCGGCGCTTTCGTGGACCTCGAAGGCATCGACGGCCTGATTCACATCTCCGAGCTTTCCTGGAGCCACGTCAATCACCCCTCCGAGGTGGTGGCGATCGGCGACACGGTCAAGATCAAGGTGCTCGACATCGACCGCGACCGCCAGCGCATCTCGCTGGGTCTCAAGCAGACCCAGGAGGACCCGTGGCAGCGGGTCGTCTCGACCTACCGTTCGGGCGACGTGCTCGAGGGCACGGTCACCAAGGTCGTCTCCTTCGGTGCTTTCGTCGAGATCCTCGACGGCGTCGAAGGCCTGGTCCACATTTCGGAACTGGCCGACCATCACGTCGAGAACCCGTCGGAAGTCGTCGAGCTCGGCGCCAGCCTCAACGTCAAGATCCTCGAGATCGACGAAGAGCGTCGCCGCCTCTCGCTTTCGATCAAGCGGGTCGAGGGCCAGAACATGCTGCTCAAGGACCTGGGCGCCGCCCTGGCCGCCGCCTCCGGCGAGCCGGCCGTCGAGGAAGAAACCCCGGAACTGGGTCTCTCGGAAGAGGTCTTTGCCGATGACGCGGAAGCCCCGGCCGATAGCGCCGAAGAGGTCGCTCCCGAGGTCGAGGCCGTAGTCGACGAGGCGATCGCCGAGGCCGAAGTGGCCGACGCCGCCGAGCAGGCCGAGGCCGCGGACGAAACCCCGGAAGAGGTCGTCGAGGACGCCGTCGCCGAGGCCGAGATCGAAGCTGCCGCTGACGAAGCCGCTGCCGAGGAGGCCGTGGTCGAGGAGGCCGGTGAGATCACCGAAGAAGCCGCCGCGGAAGAGGCAGCCGAAGGTGAAGCTCCCGAAGGGGAAGAACAGTCCTGACGATCGGACTGACCGGGGGCGTAGCTGCCGGTAAGTCCGAGGCACTGAGCGCCTTTGGGCGGCTCGGCGCGGCCACAATCTCTGCCGATCAGGTCGTTCACGACCTGCTTGACCGGGAGCCGCTGCTGGGTCGCCTCAAAGAGCGCTGGGGAGACGAGGTTGCCCCGGAAGGCCGCGTGGATCGCGGGGTGGTCGGGGCAAAGGTCTTCAACGACCCGGAAGAGCTGGCCTGGCTCGAATCGCAGATCCATCCGCTGGTCGGCGAGGAATTCCGCGGCTGGATCGAGGGTCTCGATCCAGCGACGAAGTTCGCGGTGGCCGAAATCCCGCTCCTCTTCGAGGGTGAGATGTACCGCGCCTTCGATCACACCGTCGCGATCGTGGCGCATGAAGACACCCGCCAGGAACGGGCCCGGTCGCGCGGGCATGAAGGGGTCGAGGGCCGGGAGGCCCGGCAGCTGAGCCAGGCTGAAAAGGCCGAGCGGGCAGACACGGTCATCGAAAATGACGGAACCCCGGCCGAACTCGAATCGAAGCTGGCGACCCTGCTCGAAAAGTTCGAGTCAGAGTTGGCGACCGGCGGGCAAAGCTAGGCTATAAGGCCACCTCGCATGGCCCAGAACCGAACTTCAACAGCGGGCGGTCGACGCCGCTCAAACCCGGCCCCCCGGCGCGGCAGCACGAAACCGCGCACCGGCGCAGGCCGGGCCTTCCTGATCCTGGCCGGCCTGATCGCGGTCGGCATCCTCGCGATCCTGATCATCTCCGGGCTGGCCAGCAAGGGAATCAAGGAAGTGGCGTTGCCCCTGAAGCACGAGGACATAATCCGGCAGCAGTCGCAGGAAAAAGGTGTTGATGCCTCGCTGATCGCCGCGGTGATCTACGCCGAATCCCAGTTCGTCGACCAGACTTCCCACGCCGACGCGAGGGGCCTGATGCAGATCACGCCGGCCACCGCGGAGGAGATCGAAAAGCTGAGCGGTGGCACCACCTTCAAACTCGAGGATCTGCGCGATCCGGAGCTGAACATCCGCTACGGCACCTTCTACCTCGCTCACCTGCTGGAGATGTACGACGGTGACGTGGTCGCGGCCCTTGCTGCCTACAACGGCGGGCCGGGCAACGCCAACGAATGGGGCGGAGCCGACATGACGATCGATGACATCACCTTCCCCGAAACCAGGGAATACGTGAAGAAGGTCCTCGAGAAGCAGCGGGAGTACAAACACGAGTATTCCCTGGAGCTCGGGTACTGATGAACCTGCGCACGGCCGCGCTGGCGGGTGCGGTCGGCCTGGTTCTCGCCGACTCTTCGATCGTCGTACTCGCCCTGCCGGAGATCTTCCGCCAGTTCGACACCAGCATCTCCGGTGTCTCCTGGGTGCTGATCATCTTCAACCTCGTCCTGGCCCTGCTCGCCGTGCCGGCCGCCCACATGGCCCGCCGGTTCGGTCCCGGTCGCTCAGCCGCGGTCGGTCTGGCCGTCTTCGCCGGCGGCAGCCTGGTCTGCGGGCTGGCGACCGGCCTCGGGCCGCTCCTGACCGGTCGCGCGGTCCAGGCCGTGGGCGGTGCCGTCGCGGTGGTCGCCGCGCTCGAGTTGATGGTTTCCACTTTCGGTGACGATCGCCGGGCGATTGCCACCTGGGTTGGCGCCGGTGCGATCGGTGCCGCGATCGGACCCGGGCTCGGCGGCCTTCTGACCGAACTCGTTTCCTGGCAGTCGATCTTTTTGGTCCAGGTGCCGGTAGCAATCGTCGCCGGCGTGCCGCTCAAGGACATCGTGATCCAGGAAACCCGTGAGTGGAAGATCCCGGACCCGGTCCAGCCGGTCGAGGGCAACCGCCCGCATCTGCCGGCGAACCTGGCCCTGGCCCTGGTCTCCGCCTCGATCGCGGCGACGCTCTTCCTGATCGTGCTGATGCTGATCGAGGGCTGGCTGCTGACTCCGATCGAAGCGGCTCTGGTGGTGACGGTGCTGCCGGTAGCTGCCCTGGTCGGGTCGAGAATCGGCAACGGGATCGAATCGGAACGGATCCGCGCCGCTTCCGGGGCGATCCTGCTGGCCGGTGGCCTGGCCGCGCTCGGGCTGCTTCCGAAAGCGACCGTCTGGCTGGTAATCCCGCCCCAGATCCTGGCTGGTCTCGGGCTCTCCCTCGTCCTGTCGGCGTTGACCGAGGCCGCCCTTCACGGACGCTCTTTTGCCGCGGTCCACGGCGGCTGGACTATTTCCGCCCGGCACGCCGGCGTAGTGATCGGCCTGTTGATCCTCACTCCGATCTTCACCCATCAGCTTGACGTGCAGAAAGAGGCGGCCCTCGACGCCGGTACCGCGATCGTGCTCGATTCCCCGATCGATCCCTCGGCCAAGATCGATCTCGGGGACAAGCTCGCCAACGAGGTTGAAGCCCAGGGCGACCGAGTGCCGGATCTCTCTCCTGCCTTCGAACCGATGCCGACCGATCCCGAGGACCACGCCCGGTACGAGGAGATTCTCACCGGGATCGAATCCCAGCTGAAGGATGCTGCGACCAAGGCTTTCTCGCTTTCGTTTCTGATCTCGGCGCTGTTCGGGCTGCTGGCCCTGATCCCGATCGGCATGACCCGGAGACTGGACCTTTGACCCCGGACGAACCGACAGACGAAATGCCGGGCGGCCCGGAGGATCCGACCGAGGTGAATTCGCCGGGCGACGAGCCGACCGAGGTGAACCCGCCGGGGAACGAGCCGACCGAGGTGAACCCGCGCGGCGACCAAGCGTCACAGGTGATTCCGCCCGGCAGCAGGCCGGCGGCGGCACCAGATCCGGGTGAACAGGCCGGGTCGCGCGGTCCGGCCAGTCGGGGCCAGCGGGGAATCGGGGTGCTGATCGGATCGATCGTCGCTTCGCTGGTTCTGGTCGGGGCCTACGCGCTGGCCGGTGGGCCGGTAGCCCCGGACGGCCCGGCCGACCCATGCGATGCCCGCCCCTGGACCGATCCCCAGAATCTCGAGGAAGCCGCCCAGCAATTCGCACTGTCGGCCGCCGACGGCGCAGCCTGTGAACTCGGAGTCAGCCGGGAAGAACTCACCCGCTCGATCGCCGACGACCAGGCCCGGCAGGACTTCATGGACGAGCACGGGTTCAGCGAATCCGACCTTGAAGACGCGCTCCGTTCCGGCCTCAACCGGGCGGTCGATGACGCCGAGAACGCCGGCGCGATCAGCGGCATCACCCCGGCGCTCCTGCGGGCCGCGATCAAGGTGATGCCGATGGACACGATGATCGGACTGCTCGAAAACGCGGACAGCATCTTCAACGGGGATTTCGGTTCGATGGGCGGACTCGGTGATGCGCTGAACGCGATCACCGGCGGTTTCGACGGCCTCGGCAACTCCGGCGACCCCGGCAATTCAAACGATCCGCTCGGCAGCCTCGGGGACGCCCTCGAAGGCGCCCTGCCGGAGGGCACCACTGACGACCTCAACCAGATCATCCCGGAAGAAGAGCGCCAGAAGCTCGAGGATCAGGCCCGGGAGAAGCTCAAGCAGGGCCTCGAGGACTTCCTCGGGCCGTGAGCCGTCATCCGTCCTGCGGGCGGGTTGACTTCCAGACCAGGTACATGAGCAGCGGCTGGAGCGGCAGTCGGGCCCAGAGCGCCCAGAGGGGGATGCCGCTTGCTTTCGCCTGTTCGATCTGTTGCTGGTCGATCGCCATGTTGACATTGGCCGGAAAGACCGCCACCAGCAGGGCGACGAGCCAGGGTGCCGCCAGGCTGGCGGTCCGGTCGGGAAGCATCGCCACACCCCCGACGATCTCGGCCGCCCCGCTGACCGCGACCGCCTCCCTGTGGAGCGGGATCCACGAAGGCATTATCGAAAGGAAGAACTTCGGCCGGGCAAAGTGAAGGATTCCGACTCCGATGAAAGCGAGGCCCAGGGCGCGGCGAAGAGTTCGCATGGGTCGAACCTAACGGGTCGTTATGGTGGGCGGGTGGCCGAGTTCAAGCTCAATCCAGCCTTCAAGCCGCTGGCCGACCAGCCTGCGGCGATCGAGCAATTGACCGAAGGGGTTGAGGCTGGCGAGAAGATCCAGACTCTGCTCGGCGCGACCGGGACCGGCAAGACCTTCACCATGGCCGGGGTGATCGCCGAGACCCAGCGCCCGGCCCTGGTAATGGCTCACAACAAGACCCTCGCCGCCCAGCTCTGCAACGAGTTCCGCGAGTTCTTTCCCGACAACGTGGTCGAGTATTTCGTCTCCTACTACGACTACTACCAGCCGGAGGCCTATGTCCCGGCCCAGGATCTCTACATCGAGAAGGACTCCTCGATAAACGACGAGATCGACCGCCTGCGTCACGCCGCGACCGCCTCGCTGCTGGCCCGGCGGGACGTGATCATCGTCGCTTCGGTCTCATGCATCTACGGCATCGGCTCGCCGGCTCTCTACCAGCAGCAGATGCAGCTGTTCAAGGTGGGGGAGTGGATCGACCGCGACAAGGTCCTGCGCAAGCTGGTCCGGCTGCAGTACGAACGAAACGACACGGTGCTGAGCCGCGGCTCCTTCCGGGTCAAGGGCGAGGTGCTGGAGATCATGCCCTCCTACGCCGAGTCGGCCTTCCGGATCATGCTCTTCGGCGACGAGATCGAGGCGATCCACCATTTCGATCCCCTCACCGGCGAGGTCCTCGACGAGGTCAAGCATGTCTCGATCTGGCCGGCCACCCACTACGTGACCGAGGAGGACTCGGTCGAACGCACCCTGGAGGCAATCCGGACCGAGCTTGACCAGCGTCTCGAGGAGCTCGAATCCGAGGGCAAGGAACTCGAGGCCCACCGCCTTCGCCAGCGCACCCTCTACGACCTCGAGATGATCAAGGAAACCGGCTTCACCTCCGGCATCGAGAACTACTCGCGGCTGTTCGAGGGTCGCGCGGCCGGCACCCCGCCGCATACCCTGATCGACTACTTCCCCGAGGACTTCATCACCTTCGTCGACGAGTCCCACCAGACCATCCCCCAGATCGGCGGCATGTACCTCGGTGACCGCTCCCGCAAACAGACCCTGGTCGACTTCGGCTTCCGGCTGCCCTCGGCGATCGACAACCGCCCGCTCAAGTTCGACGAGTTCATGGACAGGATGAACCAGCTGGTGCTGGTTTCGGCGACCCCGGGCGAGTTCGAGCGGACCGAATCCACCCGGGTGGTCGAGCAGATCGTCCGGCCGACCGGCATCGTCGATCCCGAGATCGACGTGCGGCCGACCGCCAACCAGATCGACGACCTGATGAACGAGATCCGCGCGACGACCGACCGCGGCGAACGCACCCTGGTCACCACCCTGACCAAGAAGATGGCCGAGGACCTGACCAACTACCTGATCGAGCACGGAGTCAAGGTTCGCTATCTCCACTCGGACATCGACACTCTCGAGCGAATCCAGATCATCCGCGAACTCAGGCTGGGGGAGTACGACGTGCTGGTCGGGGTCAACCTGCTGCGTGAGGGCCTCGACATGCCGGAGGTCTCGCTGGTCGCGATTCTCGACGCCGACAAGGAAGGGTTCCTGCGCGGCGAGACGAGCCTGATCCAGACGATCGGCCGGGCCGCCCGGAACACCGCCGGCCGGGTGCTGATGTACGGCGACAAGGAGACCGAGGCGATGCGCTCCGCGATCTCCGAGACCGACCGCCGCCGGGCGATCCAGGTCGCTTACAACGAACGCCATGGCGTGACCCCGACCACGATCGTCAAGGGCGTGGCCGAGGAAGGCAACCTGCTGGCGATCGAGGACAGGGCCCCGGCCCGCCGCCGGCGGCGCAGCGAGGATGAGTTCGAGGGCCCGGACGAGCTGGAGAAGTCGATCGTCCAGATGGAAGAGGAAATGCATGCCGCCGCCGAGGATCTCCGCTTCGAGCAGGCCGCCCGTCTGCGTGACGAGATCCGGGAACTGCGCCGGGATCTCGACGCGATGAAGGCCGGGGCCTGAGCCGGAACGGCCGCGGTCCGGGGAGCGCTAGGCTTTCTGAATGGAGCGAGAGCACCTGGTTCGAACGGATTTTCCGCGGGCCCACGGGTCCGAAGGTTTCGACATCGACTCGGTCGGCGCCCACCTGGCCGCGGTGGCGGCGCACGTTGCCGCGCTGGAAGCCCGGATCACCGCCCTGCAGGTGGAATGCGACACCCTGCGAACCCAGCTTGCCGATGCGCGCGATCACGAGGACGGTCCGAGCGGCCTTCCCGATCCGGCCGGGCCTGACCCGCTGCAGAAGCTAGGTGCCGAGGTCGAGCAGGCGCCCGTCGAGACGATGCCGGCCGACCCCGAACCGGATCCCGAGGCGGGAGCCGCACCCGGCGAGGAAGAGGCGGCGGCCCGGATGCTCGCCTCGAAACTCGCGATGGGCGGTACCAGCCGCGACACGATCGTGATGCAGGTCGCCGCGCAGCACGAGATCGACAGTCCCGGCGCTCTCGTCGACGACGTGCTCGCCCGACTCGCCTGAACCCGCCCTGCGCGGCATGGAAGGGGTTCGGGTGCAAACGAACGTGTGTTCGGTTCCCTAATATTGGGGGGCGTGAGCCGTTCTGAACGCATCCTGATTACCGGCGCCCGTGAGCACAACCTCAAAGGCATCGATCTCGACCTGCCTCGCGATGCCCTGATCGTGGTGACCGGACTGTCGGGTTCCGGCAAGTCCAGCCTTGCCTTCGACACGATTTATGCGGAGGGCCAGCGCCGCTATGTCGAGTCGCTTTCCGCCTACGCCAGGCAGTTCCTCGGACTGATGGAAAAGCCCGATGTCGATTCGATCGAAGGGCTTTCTCCGGCGATCTCGATTGACCAGAAGACGACCTCGCGGAATCCCCGTTCGACGGTCGGCACGGTGACCGAGATCTACGACTACCTGCGCCTCCTCTGGGCCCGGATCGGTCACCCGCATTGCCCGAACTGCGGCAAGCCGATCACCGGGCAGACCCAGGAGCAGATCACCGACCAGCTGATGACCATGGAGGAGGGCAAGCGGTTCATGGTCATGGCGCCGGTGGTTCGCGGCAGGAAGGGCGAGTACGGCAAGCTCTTCGATCAATTCCGCGCCGACGGATACTCGCGGGTCGAGGTCGACGGCGAGATGCGGATGCTGGACCAGGAGATCGTCCTCGACAAGAAGTACAAACACGACATCTCGGTGGTCGTCGACCGGCTGGTCATGAAGCCGGACCTTCGCCGCCGCCTCTCCGAGTCGGTCGAAGCAGCGGCGTCACTGGCCGAAGGCCTGGTAGAGATCGAGGTGATCGACGGCGAGCGCCAGACCTTCTCGGAGAGTTTTGCCTGCCTCGAATGCGGCACTTCGATGCCGGAACTGGAGCCGCGCATCTTCTCCTTCAACGCGCCCCACGGCGCCTGTCCGGCCTGCACCGGGCTCGGCTTCAAGAAGGTGATCGACCCGGAACTGGTCGTGCCCGACCCGACCCTGTCGGTGGCCGAAGGCGCGCTGCAGCCCTGGCGTTCCGGCTACTCCGGATACTGGCGCCGCCTCAACAAGTCGGTCGCCGAGACCTACGGCATTGACATCAACACGCCCTGGCAGGAACTGACCCAGAAGGAACGGGACGTGTTCCTCTACGGCACCGGTACAGAACGCCACACGATCCGGACCAAGAGCCGGGCCGGACGCCAGCGCAGCTACCAGGTCAAGTTCGAAGGCCTGGTCAACAACCTCGAACGCCGCTTCCAGGAATCGGACTCCGAAGCGGTTCGGGAGAAGATCGAGGACTACATGGCAGAGCAGCCCTGCCCGAGCTGTCACGGTGCCCGGCTCAGGCCGGAAAGCCTCGCGGTCACGGTCGGGGGTCTCTCGATCCGGGACTTCACGGACATGTCGGCCACCGCGGCCCGCGAATGGATCGGGAACCTGGATCTCACCGCCACCGAACGGGCGATCGCCCGGCTGATCGTGCGGGAGGTCGAAGAGCGGCTTTCCTTCCTGGTCAACGTGGGGATCGGCTACCTCTCTCTGGCCCGGTCCGCCCGGACCCTTTCCGGCGGGGAGGCCCAGCGGATCCGGCTGGCGACCCAGATCGGCTCCAGCCTGGTCGGCGTCATGTACGTGCTGGACGAACCCTCGATCGGCCTTCATCAACGTGACAACGAAAAGCTGATCGCGACCCTGGAAAGGCTCCGTGACCTCGGCAACACGGTGATCGTGGTCGAGCACGACGAAGGCACGATGCGGGCGGCCGACTACCTGGTCGACCTCGGGCCCGGGGCCGGCGAACACGGTGGCAGCGTGGTCGCGGCCGGCACGCCGGTCGAGGTTTCCGCCAACCCCGATTCACTGACCGGCGCCTACCTGGTCGGCTCCGAGCAGATCGCGGTGCCGGAGAGCCGGCGCAGCTGGGAAAAGGCCCTGACCGTGAAGGGAGCCCGCCAGCACAACCTGACCGGGGTGGACGTCGAGTTCCCGCTCGGGGTCCTGACCTGCGTGACCGGCGTTTCTGGTTCCGGCAAATCGACCCTGGTCAACGAGACGCTGTTCCCGGCCGTGGCCAACCGCCTCCACAAGGCAAAGCTGAGGCCCGGGCCGCATGACCGCATCGACGGGATGGAGGAGATCGACAAGATCATCAACATCGACCAGTCGCCGATCGGCCGCACGCCGCGCTCGAACCCGGCCACCTACACCGGGGTCTTCGACCAGATCCGGCAGCTTTTCGCGGCCACCCAGGAATCCCGGGCCCGCGGCTACAAGCCGGGCCGGTTCAGCTTCAACGTCAAGGGCGGCCGCTGCGAGGTCTGCAAGGGCGACGGTCAGATCAAGATCGAGATGCACTTCCTGCCCGATGTGTACGTGCCCTGCGAGCAATGCCACGGCCACCGTTACAACCGGGAAACCCTGGAGGTCCGGTTCAAGGGCAAGTCGATCGCCGATGTCCTGGAGATGTCAATCGAGGAGGCGTATCCCTTCTTCGAATCGATCCCGAAGGTGGCCCGTCGCCTGAAGACCCTGAATGACGTGGGGCTCGGCTACGTGCGGCTCGGCCAGCCGGCCACGACTCTCTCCGGTGGCGAGGCGCAGCGGATCAAGCTGGCCGCCGAGCTCTCCAAGGTCGCGACCGGCAACACGCTTTACATCCTCGACGAGCCGACCACCGGCCTTCACTTCGGAGACGTGCGACGGCTGCTCGAGGTGCTCGGCAGGCTGGTTGATGCCGGCAACACCGTCGTGGTCATCGAGCATGACCTCGACGTCATCAAGAGTGCCGACTGGATCGTCGACCTCGGCCCCGAGGGCGGCGACGGTGGCGGTCACATCGTCGCCACCGGGACGCCCGAGGAAGTCGCCGGGGTTCAGGGCTCCTACACTGGAGACTTCCTGCGCGAGGTCCTCGAGCCGGTAGCTTTGGCGGCATGAAAGCTGCCCAGGTAACCGCTTACGGCGAAGCGCCGAAACTGATCGAAACCGAAGCCCCCGGCGAACCCGGTCCCTACGGCGACTCGGTGGCCGGACCGGCGGAGATCGTCGAAGTCCTGATCGCCGGGATCAACCCGGTCGACCTCGCAATCGCCTCCGGTAGGTTCGACGCCGGCGCCCCGCCGCTTCCGTACACACCCGGCCTCGAAGGGATCGGCCGCATGGCGGACGGGGAGATCGTCTGGTTCGAAGGGGCGCATTTTCCCTGGGGTTCGATGGCTGAACGGGCAGTGATCACCGAAGGCAGCGGCATCACGCTTCCCCCGGGGATCGAACCCGAACAGGCGATTGCCTTCGGGACCGCCGGAATGGCGGCCTGGCTTTCGACCG
>JAIBCJ010000124.1 GCA_019694145.1 Solirubrobacterales bacterium
GTATGACCAGGAGCGGGAGACTCTTTGGAAACCCGGCGAACGTGAGTACTGCAACTGCCCGCTGAACTGCTGGGACTAAATCTCGGAGGCCAGGGAGGGGTCGCCTTGTTCTCCGGCGTCCTCCCAGTCGGTTGTCTGGCCGAGGCCGGCTGACTTGACCACCTTGAGGCCTAGGAGGGCGCACTTCATGCGGGTGGCGGAGATGTCGATTCCGAGGAGGTCAAGGACGTACTCCTTGGGGAGCTTGATCAATTCGTCGCGGGACATGCCGATGAGCTCGTCGGTGAGGAGAGAGGTGGCTGCGGTGGAGATCGCACAGCCCTGGCCTTCGAACTTGACCTCGGCGACCCGGTCGTCTTCGTCGAGGCGAATCGTGACGTGCTGCTCGTCGCCGCAGAAGGGGTTCGTGTCCTCGAACTCGAGGTCCGGGTTCTCGACCGCCCCGAAGTTGTGGGGGCGCTTGTAATGCTCGAGGATCTGTTCGCGGTAGAGCTCTTCCATCGGTCAGACGAGGTTAGCTGACCGCCGCTCCCAGGCCACGAACCCTTGCCGGGTCAGTTCATCATTGTCATCACGAAGTCGTACTGGTCAATCGTTTCCGGATCGATGAGCAACCAGCCGGAGCGCCCGCAAAGGTTCTGCCAGGTCCATTCGGGTGACTCGAAGTAGATCCACCGGATTCGCTCGGGTGCTCCGGCCTCAATCGCGCCGAGCCGACTCGTTTCCATCGCCTGACTCTGCCCGGACGGAGAACCGTCCGAATTGGCTTCCTGCTGCATCTTCTCGTTCCGCAAACACGCTTCAACGTCTTCCCGGGGAAAGATCACCAGGTCATCTTCCGGGTCCATGAGTTGAGAGTCGCGAGCCCGGCCCGGACCTGACAGGGTCCGGTCAGGCCAGGGGGCCGTCGGAGCAGGGGCAGGCGGAGTCGTGGAGGGATTCGATTTCGTCGAGGACCGGTTCGACCGAGCCGTCGTCGAGGCCGAGCTCAACCACCTCTCCCGGGCTGACCACCAGGGGAATCACGTCCGGCGGCCACCTGAGAAGGTCGCCGTGGAAGTCGAGGAAGCCTTCGTCGTCGACGATCAGCATCGCGGCGAACTCGCAGCGCCCGCTGTCGATCGAGCGCTGCAGGTTGATCAGGTTCTGCTGGATCCGGCCGCAGCGCTTGACCAGCTGGTCGGTGTTCAGCCAGCGGCCCTTCTTCAGCCACTCAACCTCGACGAAGAGATCGTGGCGCAGGTTCCGGAACCGGCGTGCGCTCAGGTCCCTGGAGAACAATCCGGGCACGGTGACCGTGATGTCCACGGACTGCCGGCGGTCAACCGCCGGGTCAAAGCTCTCCGTCGTCGACTTGCTGATCTTCAGGCCGAGGTGAACCCGGTCCGGAAACTCCCGCTCCAGCGCCCGTCCGAACCGGAACACGCAGTCCTGGCGGGTCCAGATCGCCGGGCCGGGATAGCTGTCCGGGTCCCGCTTCGTGGTCCAGCCGTGGTAGCCGAAGCCACCCCAGTTGCGATAGCCGCGAAGCAGGTTGAGATAGGCGGCACGCAGGCCTTCGAAGATATCCCGGTCACCATGGTCTGGGAGGTCGTCCTCGGCGACTGGCTGCTCGGCATCAAAGGCGGCCTGGGAAACGGCCTGGCATTCGTTGAAGTGGCGGGCCGCGTCAAGGAGTTCGTTCACCTGGAAGGGCAGTGAAACCGACTCGATCCTCCGCAAGGCCTGGATCTTGGTTTGTTCACTGACGTCGCTGCGGGTGACGAGATAGGAAACAGGGTGGGCCGGGTTCTCCTCGGCCCAGATCCGGGCCGCCTGGCTGGTCTGGACCAGGTGGTTCCGGGCGTCAATCAGTTTCTTCTCGTGGGCCGGCAAATCGGCAGGTGGAAGCGTGTCGAACTCGTCGGCTTCTCCCTCCGGCACCCCCAACTTGACTTCCATGCGCGAAATCGTAGATGTGGTCTGCTGTTGCGGGGGGTGAAACGGGTCAGACTGAAGGCAGTCCTGCACGGGGACGGTGACGTTCCCCGGGGAGCGGAATCATTCCGGGGGTGCGGTGAGTTTCGGGACCCGCGTCGCGATGACCTGGGCCTGCGCCACCTGCGGGGAACCGCTGGACTTGTTGCAGTTGAGCTCGATCGGGCCGGGCTCTTCGAGGACCTTGGTCGCTGCCATCGAGAGCGGGAAGACCGCACCCGCCGGGATGGTGATGTTTTGCGCCGCGTCGGAAGCGACCGAGCAGATGATCGTCGAACTGCCGACGCCGCCAAGGACATTCGCCCGGCTCCAGACGACATATGAACCGGCCGGAAGCACGGGCGTGCTCGCAACCACCTGCATCGTCCCGGTCAGATCAAGCAGCGTCGAGGAGTCCCGGCCTCCTCGCCAGGTGGCGCCGGGAATCACTCCCGGCGCCAGATCCCGGGACCGGATCGACCGGTCTTTGACCTTCGACGAGTTGACCGACCCCTTCCTCAACTTGGACGCCGAAACGGAGTTCCTTTTCAGTTGACCGGCGCCGACCGAGTTTCGCGGAATCCTGAGGGCCGCGTAGCTGGCACCACCCAGGGCGACAATCAGCGCGATGACGGAAATGACGAGCGAGGGCGTGATTCGACGTTGAGACATGCCCTTGGCTTACACCGCCGGGACGGTCCTGTCAACGCCAACCGTTCAGAGGCCGAAGATGCGGCGGGCGTCATGGAGGGCTTCGACCAGGGTGTCGATTTCCTCCGTGGTGTTGTAAACGGCGAAGCTGGCGCGGGTCGTGGCGGCGACGCCGAGGCGGCGCATCAGGATCTGGGCGCAGTGATGACCGGCCCGCACCGCGACTCCGTGCCGGTCGAGGATCTCGGAGACGTCATGGGGGTGGACTCCCTCCAGTTCGAAGGAGATGATGCCCTCACGCTCGACCGTGTCCTGCGGGCCGAAAACCGTCAGCCCGGGAACCTCGGCAAGGCGGGGCAGGGCGTAGGCGGTGAGCTGGTTCTCGTGGGCCTCGATCGCCCGGATCCCGACCTCCTGAACCCAGTCGATCGCGGCGGCAAGCCCGGCCGCCTCGGCGATCGGCGGGGTGCCGGCCTCGAACCTCGCCGGGACCGAAGCCCAGGTGATCTTCTCCGGGGTGACCTTGTTGATCATCGAGCCGCCGCCCTCGAAAGGCTCCAGCGCCTCCCAGAGTTCGCGGCGGCCCCAGATCGCTCCGATCCCGGTCGGGCCGTAAAGCTTGTGAGCGGTTAATCCGTAGAAATCGGCACCGATCTCGGCCACGTTGACCGGGAACTTCGGAACCGACTGGGCGCCATCGATCACGGTGAGTGCCCCGGCCGCCTTCGCCTCGGCGACCAGTTCGGTCACCGGGTTCTTGGTGCCGAGTACGTTCGAGACATGGGTGAAGGCGAAGACCCTGGGGCCACCGGCCAGCAGTTCCGATAGCGCGGCCCGGTCAAGCCGGCCCTCCTCGTCGATCGGCGCGAACTGAAGCTCGGCACCGGTCCGCTGGGCGATCATGTGCCAGGGCACGATGTTTGCGTGGTGCTCCATCTCGGTCAGCAGGATGCGGTCGCCCGCCTGGAGGTTGGCCGTGCCCCAGGACTGGGCGACGAGGTTGAGGGCCGAGGTCACATTGCGGGTGAAGACCACCTCGCGCGGGGAGGTCGATCCGAGCAGCCCGGCGACCTTTGCGCGCGCGCCCTCGTAGAGGTCGGTGGCTTCCTCGGAGAGGGTGTGGACGCCGCGGTGGACGTTGGCGTTGTGCCCGCGGTAGTAGGCGTCCATCGCCTCGATCACCGCCAGCGGCTTCTGGGCGGTGGCGCCGTTGTCCAGATACGCGAGCGGCTTTCCTTTTACCTCGCGGGCGAGGATCGGGAACTGCGCGCGGATTTCGTCGACCGACCGGACCGGGGTCGGTGTGGCAGCGGGGGTGGCGGAGTCGGCTGCCATCAGGCGGCCGCCTCGACCTCCTCCTTGATCCAGCCGTAGCCCTCGGCCTCGAGCTGGTCAACGAGTTCCTTGCCGCCTTCCTTGACGATGCGGCCTTCGTACATCACGTGAACCACATCCGGCTCGACCATGTGGAGCAGGCGCTGGTAGTGGGTGATGACCAGGGCGCCCATGTCGGGGCCGGCGAACTTGTTGATGCCCTCGGCGACGGTACGGAGCGCGTCAATGTCGAGCCCGGAGTCGGTCTCGTCGAGGATCGCGATCTGGGGCTTCAGCAGCGCCAGCTGGAGCAGCTCCATGCGCTTCTTCTCGCCGCCGGAGAAGCCGTCATTGAGGTAACGGCTGGAGAAATCCTGGGGGATGTTGGCGAGATCCATCGCTTCCCGGGCCTGGGCGGCAAACTCCTTGATCTTGAGCGGCTGCTCGCCGCGGGCCTCACGCTGGGCGTTGAGGATCATCCGCAGGTACTTGCTGACCGCCACGCCGGGAATCGAAACCGGGTACTGGAAGGCCATGAAGAGGCCGAGCTGGGCACGCTCGTCCGGGTCGGCGTCGGTGATGTCCTCGCCGTCGAAGACGATCGAACCCTCGGTGACCTCGAGGGCGGGGTGGCCCATGATCACGTTGGCGAGGGTCGACTTGCCGGAACCGTTCGGGCCCATCAACGCGTGGACCCGGCCCTTTTCGACGGTCAGGTCGAGGCCATTGAGGATTTCCTTTTCCTCGACGCTGACGTGAAGGTTCTTGATTTCAAGTTCTGCCACTGGTTGCTCCGTTCGAAAAGTCTGGGGCGGCGGCTAGGCTGCGCTGCCGACCGCGGTCTTACTCTTGCTGCGCTCTTCGGCCGGGCGCGAGAACTCGACCAGCTCGGCCAGCGTGGTGCCGGCCAGGGCCTTGGTCACGCCACCCTGGACCCGGGTCCAGAGCAGCTTCGTCGCGCAGGCCCGGTCGCTGTCTGCTTCATGCGAGCAGAGGACCTTGCCTTCCGGGGTCTCGTGGAAGCACTCCATCGGGGCGATCTGGCCCTCGAGGGCCTCGACCACCTCGACCATGGTGATTTCCTCAGCCGGGTAGGCGAGGCTGTAGCCGCCGTGGGCGCCGCGGGTCGAAGTGACCAGACCGGCCTGGCGAAGCTTCGCCACCAGGTGCTCCAGATAGGAAAGGGGCAGGCGCTCGGCTTCGGCGATCGCGTTAAGCGAAACGGGGCCGGTGTTGGGCTGGCGACCGAGCTCGACCATCAGTCGAACTCCGTACTCGGCTTTGGTCGAGAAGAGCATCGATATAAATCCTAGAGCACTAGTCGGTTTTGCCGAATTCTCGCACCTTGCCAGCGGGCTTTTCCCGGCCCGGCCGACGCCTCATCCGGCGTCTCATGCGCCGCCAGGTTCGGAAGCGGTGGCTGCCGCGGGCGGCCGAGCGCAAGGCATAGCCGAGCACCGAATCCGAGAATTCGCCACTCCAGGGGAGGTCGATGCGGACCTCGACCTGGCCGGGATCACCAGCCGCAACATGGGTCTTCTTCGGGGCGAAGTTCTCGAAGAGGTCGATCGAGCCCTCGTTTTCGGCGAGGATCACAGCCAGGAAGTGGGTCACGCCCTCCTCCCGGGCCCTGGTGGCGAGCCGGGAAAGCAACGCCTTGCCGAGACCTTTGCCGCGCCACTGGTCCGAAATCACGATCGCCACCTCGGCCTCGCGGTCCCGGTAGGGGGAGGTGCGGATGTAGCGGGTCACGCCGATCAGGTCTCCTTCGTCGGGGTCGATCGCCACCAGCGCCTCGTGGTGGTGATGGTCGATCTCGGTCAGGTACACGAGGTCCGATTCACTCAGGCGAACGACCGGCGCGAAGAACCGCTGGAACTTCGATTCCGGGCTGAGTGCGGCAAAGCCGTCGGCCAGCAGGTGCTTGTCGGTCGGGCGGATCGGCCGGATCAGCACCTCGACCCCGGGGCCGAGCGCCACCCGCTCGGCAACCTGATCGGGGCTCATGGTTCGATCAACCCCTGCCGGATCGCGTACCGGACCAGTTCGACCCGGTCCCGCATGCCGAGCTTCTTCATCGCGTTGGCCCGGTGGTTTTCAACGGTCTTCTCGGAAAGGTGGAGCATCCCGGCGATTTCCCTCGTCGTGTTGGCCTCGGCCACGAGCTTCACGATCTCTTCCTCCCGCGGTGTGAGATCGGACCCGGCCGGTTCGCCCCGTTCGAGCAGATCGCGAATCAGGGTCTGCTGGGCGCCGGGGGAGAGGAAGGGCTCGCCGCGCTCGACCGACCGAATCGCGTCAAGCAGGTCGGTGTCGGCCTGGGACTTGAGCACGTAACCGGAGGCGCCGGCCTTCAGCGCCTCGAACAGGTAGCGCTCGTC
>JAIBCJ010000125.1 GCA_019694145.1 Solirubrobacterales bacterium
GGCAACTCCGCGGTCGTCTACTCCATAGGTGGTCAGGCTCATGGCAGCTTCACTTTCCTCGGTTCAGTCGCCGTCAACGGTTTCCCCGGCGGCGATTCGCTCGACAAGTCTTTCGGTTTCCCTGGCCCCATCATCGATCAGTTCCTCGACCTGCTCCCGGCTTTCGGAGAACTTCCCGAGCACATAGGCCGCGACGCGTTCGGGATCGGTCGAATCGGGTCGATCGACCCCGATCCGGACCCGCCAGAAACCGGCCGATCCGAAACCCTGTTTCAGGCTCTTGACGCCGTTGTGGCCGGCGGCACCGCCGCCGAGGCGGGTGCGGATCTCACCAAACGGCAGGTCGATCTCGTCGTAGACGGCGATAACCCGGTCGAGCGGGATCTTCTTTGACCCGCGGGCCGGGCCGGCCGACTTCCCGGACTCGTTCATGTAGGTGAGCGGGGTCATCAGCACCACCCGCGGGCCACCGGGCCGGATCCGGCCCTCGGTGATCCTGGCGCCGAACTTGTCCTTGGCCCGGGGCATTTCCCAGCGCTCGGCCAGCCGGGCCGCGACCATGAAACCGGCGTTGTGGCGGCTGCGCTCGTACTCCCTGCCCGGGTTGCCGAGCCCGACCACGAGGATCGGGGCATCGGACCCTTCTTCCGGGTCGGAGCGGCGCAGGAAAGACAGGGCCTACTCCTCGCCGGAGGAGCCTTCGTCGCCGCCCTCTTCGCCTTCGGCAGCTTCCTCGCCGCCCTCTTCGCCTTCGCCGACCACTTCCGGCTCGGCTTCCAGATCCACTTCCGGCTCCTCTTCGACGCGCGGCGGCGAGAGGGTCACCAGGGTGACTTCGGCGGGATCATCGGCGATCAGCGTGACGCCTTCGGGCGCAACGAGCTGCTCGAGGGTGAGCGTGTCGTTGATCTCCATCTCGGAGACGTCGAGGGTGATCGAGTCCGGGATGTCGGTCGGCAGCGCCTCGACGGTCACTTCGCGGGTGACATGCTCGAGCACGCCGCCCTGCTTGACGCCGGGGCTGACGTCGTCACCGGTCAGCTCGACCGCGACCTCGGCCTGAATCGCCTGGTTGAGGTCGACCTGTTGGAGGTCGAGGTGCTGGAGGTCGCCGCGCACCGGGTGGTGCTGCTGCTCCTTGACCACGACCGGAACCGCATCGCTGCCTTCGATGTGAAGATCGAACAGCGCGTGGCCTTCACCCAGGATCACCCGGGCGTCGCGACTTTCGACCTGAAAGGTGGTCGCTTCCTTGCCGTCCGAGTAGACGACCCCGGGGACCTTGCCGTCACGGCGGAGGCGCTTGGAGATTCGGGAGCCGAAATCGGTACGGGTTGTGGCGTTGAGTGTTGCTCGATCTGAAGACATTGGACAGAACAGGATAGGGAAAGTTCTACGCTTGAGGCATGGCGGACGATTCAAAGATCCCCAAGGGCAGGCTCCGTCGCTCGGCAAAGCTGGGCACGGCGATCGGCTCGCAAGGCGCCAAGTACGCCGGGACAAAGGCCTCGGGCCTGTTTCGGGGTGAAGATTCGAGCCAGGAGAAGCTGGACGAACGGCATGCCGAAACCGCCGCGAAGATGGTCGCCACGCTCGGTCAGATGAAGGGCGCGGCGATGAAGATCGGCCAGTTCGCCTCCTTCATCGACATCGACTTCATCCCCGAGGAGTACCGCGAGATCTACCAGGAGCAGCTGGCGAAACTGCGTTCCGAAGCGCCTTCGATGCCCTGGGAAGAGGTCGTCAAGGTGCTGAAGGAGGAATACGACGGCGAGCCGATCGAGCAGCTCTTCGACTCGATCGAGCACGAAGCTTTCGCCGCCGCCTCGATCGGCCAGGTCCACCGCGGCCGCCTGATCGACGGACGCGAGGTCGCCGTCAAGATCCAGTACCCGGGGATCGCCGAGGCGCTGGAGTCGGACCTCAAGAATGCCGGGATGCTGGTCCGGATGGCCCGGGCCCTTGCCCCCGGGCTGGACGCCCGGGAAGTCACCCGCGAACTCCGCGAAAGGGTGCTGGAAGAACTCGACTACGAATACGAAGCCCAGAACCAGCGTTCCTTCGCCCGCGCCTACCGTGGCCATCCGTTCATCTACGTCCCCGATGTGATCACCCGTCTTTCCCGGCGCCGGGTGCTGGTCACCGAGTTCGTCGAGGGGATCGGCTTCGAGGAGATCCTCGAACTCGGTGACGAGCAGCGCAGCCGTTTCGGCGAGATCCTCTTCCGCGGCAGCTTCGGCTCGATCTACCACCTGCAGCACTTCAACGCCGACCCTCACCCCGGCAATTACCTGTTGATGAAGGACGGCCGGGTTGCCTTCCTCGATTTCGGCATGACCAAGAAGCTTGACGCGGAGCAGATCGAGCTCGAACAGCTGGCGGTCGACGCGGCGGTTCGAAACGATCCGGAAGGCCTTCGCGACGCGCTCCACAACCTGGGCTTCGTCAAGAAGCCGTCGAAGCTGGATGCCGAGCACCTGATGAACCACGTGATGTCGATCGGTGGCTGGTACATGGAAGACCGCGAGATCGAGATCGACGGCGACCGGGTGATGAAGGTGATCGAGTCAACCCACGATCCCCGCTCCGAGTACTTCGACCTGATGCGACGGGAATCGATCCCGGCCGACGAGTTGATGGGCCGCCGGATGGAGATCGGTGTGCTGGCCGTGCTCGGCCGGCTGCGGGCGAAGCGCAACTGGCACCGGATCATGCGCGAGTGGGTGTACGCCGACCCGCCGGCGACCGAGCTGGGCAGGGAGGAATGGGAGTACTTCGAAGAGAGAGGGATTTTTCAGGTCCCCGGGATCAAGAAGGGTAAATTGGAGTCATGAAGCGCATCAAAGCTGGTTGGCAGTTGACCAAGAAAAGCTGGCGCGTTCTTTCGGACTCGCCCGGCCTGGTGCGGTTCCCGCTGATCGGCGGCCTGATCGCACTCCTGATCACGATCGTGCTGATCGGCCCCGGGCTCTACCTGCTCGAGGACGGAAACAGCGCTCCCGGGGCGATTCTCGCGGCGGTTGGCATCTACCTTGCGGCCTTTGCCACCTTCTACTTCGCGGTCGGGCTCGCCCACAACGCCGACCGGCAGATGCACGGGGAAACCGCCACTTTTGGCGACGGCATGGCTTTGGCCTCGAGCCGGATGGGAGCGATCGCCGGCTGGGCCTTCGTGGCGACCGTCGTGATGACGATCATCCGGGCGATTCAGGAGCGCTTCGGAATCGCCGGCGCAATCGTCGGTGGTCTGGCCGGCGCCGCCTGGGGCATCCTCACTTTCCTCGCCGTCCCGGTCATCGCTCTCGAAGGCACCGGGCCGATCGAGACGATCAAGCGTTGCGCCAGTCTGGTCAAGAGCCGCTGGGGCGAGCAGATCGCCGGCACCATCGCGATCGGCGGCATTGTCTTTCTGGTCGGCTTCCTGCCGGCCACGCTGCTGATCGTCGCCGGGGTAGCGCTCTGGACCGTGTCGGGTATCGGCGGCGCGATCCTGATCGCCGTCGGGGTGCTCGTCCTGGTTGTGGCCGCCCTGGTCCAGCAGTCGCTCGCGACGATCTTCGGGGTCGCGCTCTACCGCTACGTGGCCGGGCAGGAAGCGGTCGGCGGATTCACCGAGCAGGAGCTCGAGAGCGCGGTCCGGCTCAAGCGCGGCGCCGGGCCAGCCACGATCTGACCCGGGGGATCCGCCTCAACAAGGTTCGCCGGTCTGCCTGATCGCGGTGATCACGCAGCCGGCCTCGTCCGGATCCCTCGGCTCGAACCCTTCGAGCCGGAATCCGGGTTCGAGAGTTTCCAGCAGGCCGCCGGTCAGTCCGCGGTGGAGTCCGCAGACGACGAGCTGATTCTCGTGAACGGCCTCGCGGTAGGGGCAGTTTCCGAGGCAGCAGGTGAAACCCTCGTCGCTTTCCCCGGTGACCCGCGGCTGGAAGCCGAAGGCGGTGAGGGTTACGGCGAGGGCCTCGGCCGGTGAGGAGGAGCCACCTGGCGCGGCCTTCCGGCCCGCGTCCCGCCCCGCTTCACGGCCGACCGCCTCGATCCTGCGCAGGCTTTCGGTCCCGGCCGGGTAGGCCCGGGCGAGCCACCTGACCAGGTCCGAGTAGGCGGTCGGGGGAGAACCGCCCGGCCGGGCATCCGGCGAGAGCGTCCATTCGTCCCTCGGGCGTCCCCTCCCCGCCGCATCCCGGCGCCGTTCGACCAGACCCGCCTGAAGCATCCGGTCGAGGTGGGCCCGGACGCCATTCGGGTGGAGGCCCAGCTGGTCGGCAAGCCAGGTTGTCGGCACCGGCCGGGCGGACTCCGCAAGCAGCTCGAAGATCCGGGCCCGGGTCGGCTGGCTCAGCACGGCATCGCTCTTTTCCGGCAGGTCCACGGACTCAGCCTCTCACCCGAAGCGGTCTCCGGGCCCGAGCCGGATCGCGCTGACCAGGCTTCGCAGCAGGCTCGAGAGAATCATCAGCCCGGCGGCAAAGATCAGCAGCAGGGCCGGTCCGGTCAGCTGGTCCAGGTCCGCGATCCGGGCAACCGAAAGCAGCGCCACCCCGGCCACGGCCAGCCAGCTGACCGCTCGATCCCGCCACGAATCCTTTTTCGGCCCGCCCCGCCCGAGGTCTCTCACATGCACGACCACCGAGATCAGGTGAAGCATTGAACCGGCAACGGTGAGACCGATCCACCCGACCACGAGCAGCACCGCGAGGACGCCCTGATCCTTGCCCGCCAGCGGGGCCAGGGGATGCTCGAGTGCGGCCAGCAGGGCGAAGGCGACGCCGAGCGGCAGGAAGACCTGGGCGGAGGCGACCAGCCGGCCCGGCAGGGTCAGCCCGGCCGGGGCGGCGACCGCCGAGGCGACGAGATTCACGGAAAGCGAGCCCGAAGCCAGTAACAGCAGCGCCCAGCCGGCAAGGACCAGTGGTTCTTCTCCGGCGCCGTAACCGATCGCCAGCGATCCGACGCCGGCGCTCCAGAGCAGGAAGGTCAGGGGCTGAAGGCGGCCGAAACGAAGCCCGGTCCGGGTCAGGGACGGGAAGAAGGTGTGGAGGGTGCCGACGATCGCACCACCCAGCCAGCCGCCCAGGTTGAAAGCGAGATGGGCGCCGAGCAAGGAGCCGTAGGGCCAGGCGACGCCGGTCGCGAGCAGGACGCCAGCCACGATGCCGGGAACCAGCCAGGCGGCGCTCGCGGCGTACCACCGGCTGGCCCAGGCGGCCCGCTGGAGGGAGCGGCGATGCAGCCCGGAAAGGGCCGCCGCGTAGAGCCCGAGGGTCGTCAGGAGGAGTGCTGACCCGGCGAGCACCGCCGGGTCGACGTCCCCGGCAACCCCGGTCACGACCGCGACGGTACCGACGCTCCAGCAACCGGTCTGGGCCGCGACCAGCTTCGGTGGAGGCGGTGTGGTGGCGAGGAAGGCGGTCACGAAGAACTGGCTGACCCCGATCACGAGCTGGGACACCCCGCCGAGCAGGGCCAGGTGAAGTGCCATCCAGCCGGCGGTTCCCCAGCCGGCAAACTCACCGGCCAGCGCGAGGGCTCCCGCAGCGGCCAGAAACGCGGTTCCGGTGAGGACGGAAGCAAGCAGCAGATCGGTGGGCCGCATGGTTCCGGAGGACATGACGCGATTTTACACACAATGACTGTGTAAAATGGTCGCCCCGAATCCGAATCGAACGAGCGTGAGATGGCCTACGTAATCAACGAACCCTGCATCGCCGTGAAGGACAACTCCTGCGTCGAGGTCTGTCCGGTCGACTGCATTCATCCGACTCCCGACGAGCCCGACTACGAAAACGTGGACCAGCTCTTCATCGACCCGGAGGAGTGCATCGACTGCGACGCCTGTGTCGAGGCCTGCCCGGTCGACGCGATCACCCCGGAGGACATGGTCCCGCCGGAGTGGCAGCGCTTCATCGAGATCAACGCGAACTACTACAAGGACAAGTAGTCCGGCGAACCTCGCCTCGCCGCCGGGCCGGACCGGCCCGGTCACGACCTCGGTTCAATTCACTTGGACATAACCCGGGCGAATTGAACCTAGGTGGCCTGATTGAGGAGGCGGGGGTCGTTCGAGCAGATCCCGTCAACCCCCAGCACGGTCAAGGAGTCGATCCGCTTCGGATCGTCCACGGTCCAGACATACAGCTTCTTGCCGGCGTCGTGGATCGTTTCCACGAGGCGCGGAGTGACCACTCCGAAGAAGGCCCAGATCGAATCGACCTCCAGCTCGGGCAGGCCGCGGCGGACCTGGCCGGGCATCCGCACCCGGACCGAAGCCAGACCCATGGCCAGGGCCGGCCGGATGA
>JAIBCJ010000126.1 GCA_019694145.1 Solirubrobacterales bacterium
TAGGATCAGCCCATGCCGTCCGTGAAGATTCCCCCCGTTCTCCGTAAGCACACCGGCGATCAGACGTCAGTCGACGTTGCCGGTTCGAACGTGGGCGAGGTGCTGAACGCGCTCGTCGCCGAGTACCCCGAAACGAAGGACCAGCTCTTCTCGGGCGAAGGTGAGCTCAACCGCTTCGTCAACGTCTACCTGAACGACGAAGACGTCCGGGTGCTTGACGGCCTCGAAACCGGGGTCAGCGACACCGACACCGTGATGATCCTCCCGGCCATGGCCGGCGGCGAATAACTGCAAGTCGGGCGGGGTCCGACCCGCCCTCCCAGTAAAACCCGCCCCACCCACTCGCACACAAGAATGGATGGGCGGGGCTCCGATCGAGAATCTTCAAGAACCGGGCAGGCGGTCTTCGTCTGACTTGAGGTCGTCGAGGATCTCCCTGGCGCGGTCCGCGGCGGAGGCGGGGACGAAGATGTCGCGGGCGCCGGCGGCGAGGAAGTCCGGAACGTCGAATCCCTTGTTGCGTTTGATCAGCGAGGGGATGCCCTCCTCCCGGAGGATTCCCGCGATCAGTTCGGCTTCGGCCTGATGGTTGGCCCAGGCGACCTTGACCGGCTCGGGCGTCTTGCCCGAACGCGTGGAATCAGACCGCCTGAATATCGACATCCTCGACCTGCCCCTCGCGGATGTTGAAGCCCCGGACATACGGCTCGTCCGGGTTTTCCAGCGAGACGATGAAGTAGACGGCGTCGGGCCATCCGCTGGCGAGGTTGATGTCAGTCTGCGAGGGGTACGCCGCGGTCCGGGTGTGGGAGTGGTAGATCCCGACCACGTCGTGGCCGGCTTCGAGGATCTGCTTGTAGACCTTGAGCTGCTCCTTCGAATCCATCTCGTAGCGGAGCGGGGAGTGGGCGGTGTTCTCCATCCGGTGGAGAGTGATCGCCTCGTCGCCGGCGCCGCCGATCAGGCCGCAGCATTCGTCCGGAGCATCAGCCTTGCTGTGCTCGACCATCTCGTCGAGCAGGGACTGGGGAACTTTCATCGGAGCGGGCCTACCACCAGTTGGTCGCGTCGATGTCGCCGAGTTCCTCGATCGACTTCGTGTAGACGCCGGAGGAGAGGTACTTCCAGCCGCCGTCGGGGATCAGGAAGACGATGTTGCCCGAGTCGATCTCGTTCGCGATCCGTACCGCGATCGCGGCGACCGCACCGGAAGAAACCCCGGCGAAGATTCCTTCCTGGGAAAGCAGCTTCTTCGTCCAGATGATCGCGTCCATGTTCGAGACCATGATCTTCCGGTCGAGCAGGGAAAGGTCGATGATCGGCGGGATGAAGCCGTCATCGAGGGAGCGGAGGCCCTGGACCAGCTCGCCCTGCATCGGCTCGGCCGCGACGATCCTGGTCTCCGGGTTCGCTTCCTTCAAGCGACGGCCGTTGCCCATCAGGGTGCCGCCCGTGCCGAGCCCGGCCACGAAGGCGGTCACCTCGTCGAGCTCCTCGAGGATCTCGACCGCGGTGCCGTCGTAATGTGCGTTCGGATTGGCCTCGTTGCCGTACTGGTAAGGCATGTAGTACTGCGGGTCCTCGGCCATCTCCAGGGCAAGTTCGACCGCTCCGTTGGAACCCTTGGCGCCTTCCGAGTAGACGATTTCGGCGCCGTACATCTCGAGCAGCTGGCTGCGCTCGGCGGTGACGTTGTCGGGCATGACCACCTTGAGCGGGTAGCCCTTGCGGCGGCAGATCATCGCCAGCGAGATGCCGGTGTTGCCGGAGGTCGGTTCCAGAATGGTCTGGCCGGGGGCGATCGCGCCCTCCTCCTCGGCCTTCTGCATCATCGACCGGGCGACCCGGTCCTTGACCGAGCCGGTCGGATTGGCGGACTCGAGCTTGGCGAAGATCCGCACGTCTTCCTTCGGCGAAAGCGTCTTCAGTTCGACCAGCGGGGTGTGACCGATCGAGTCGACGATGTCGTCGAAGGTGCCCCCGCAGGGCTTGTTGAGAAGGTCGTAGTAAGGAGTCATCTTGTGGGCCCGCTGGACGGGGGTACTTCATAAAGTGTAGTCACTTGGACGCCGGTCGGAAGATCTTCCCGGAAATCGTGAAATACTGGCCGGGTTGCGCGTCCAGCAAACAATTCCCTCCTGGAGGAACCTGGCATGAAGAAATCCCGATTGATCGCGCTGCTTTCGGCGCTGATGATCCTCGCGGCGATGGTTGTCGTGGTTGGCTGCGGTAGCAGCGACGATGACAGCTCGAGCAGTGACAATGGCAGCACCGCTGCCAGTGGCGACTTTTCGTCCGAACTGATCAACGAAGGCACGCTGACTGTCGGAACCGACACCCCGTACCCGCCCTTCGAGTTCGGCGATGCGCCTGACTACAACGGCTTCGACGTGAATCTCGTTGACGAGATCGCCAATCGTCTCGGCCTCGAAACCAAGTGGGTCGACACCTCGTTCGACACGATCTTCACCGATGTTGCCCAGGGCAAGTTCGACATGGTTGCTTCGGCTTCCACGATCACGCCCGACCGGCAGAAGACGGTGAACTTCTCGGACCCGTACTACTCGGCCCAGCAGGCGCTGCTCGTGCCCGAGGGTTCGGACATCAGTTCGGTTGAGGATCTCGACGGCAAGACTGTCGGCGCCCAGAACGGCACCACCGGCAAGGACTTCGCCGAGAACGAGACCAACGCCAGCCGTGTTCAGGGTTACCCGAACGGTCCGGCCGCGATCGAAGCCGTGAAGAACGGCCAGGTCGAAGCGACCATCATCGACCAGCCGGTTGCGCAGGACGCGATCGACAAGGGTCAGACCGGGTTCGAGGTGGCAACGACCATCCCGACCGGTGAGCTCTACGGCTTCGCCTTCGCGAAGGACACGCCGGAGCTGCTGGCAGCGGTCAACAAGACGCTCGCGGAGATGAAGGATGATGGCTCTCTGGACAAGATCTACCAGAAGTACTTCAGCATCAACGCGCCCGAAGAAGTAGTGAACGGAACCACGACCAACCCGTAGTTCCGAAGGGAATCGACAGAAGGGGCGTCCCCGAGACGCCCCTTCTGTCCGGTTCTCGAACAAGTGACGGGGGAGTATCAGATGGGTGAGTTTTTTCAGACATATTTCGACTTCTCCATCATGGGGGACAACTTCAACGCTGTCCTCGAAGGTTTCTGGTGGACGATCAAGCTTTCCCTGATCGGCGGAGCCTTCGCCCTCGCGTGGGGCCTGATCCTCTCCGTCATTCGCCAGCTGCCGGGCAAGGCTCTGGCCCCGGTCAGGTGGCTCGCGATCGCTTACATCGACTGCCTCCGCGGCATCCCGATGCTGCTTACGCTGCTTTTGATTTACGGCGGTCTCGGCACCCTGCAATCAACCGGCACGATCCCGGAGTGGCTGGGAATCCCCGAGTTCTTCGGCTGGCCCAGCTCGTTCTGGTACGGCGTCATGGCGCTGACCCTCACCTACGGCGCCTACATGGCGGAGGTCTACCGCGCCGGCATCGAATCGATCCCGCGCGGCCAGATGGAAGCCGCCCGCTCGCTGGGTATGAGTCACGGCCAGGCGATGCGGTTCGTGATCGTTCCCCAGGCGATCCGCCGGGTGATCCCGCCGCTCCTCAACGATTACATCGCCCTGATGAAGGACACCTCGCTGGTCAGCGTGATCAGCCTCGCCGAGGTCGTTCACGTCGGGCAGGATGTCTATTCGACGACTTTCAATCCCTCCGCCCTCACCCTGGGCGCGATCATGTTCCTGATCGTCACCCTGCCGCTGGCCCGCCTGGTTGACTGGCAGATCAAGCGCCAGGACGAGAAGTTCCAGCGGGGTCTCGCATGAGCGACGAAACGGTGTCCCTGAGCGAGGATGTAGCCCGCGGGGAAACGATCCTCAAGGTCAGCAACCTGAAGAAGAGCTACGGCAAGCTCGAGGTGCTGCGGGACATCGACCTCGACATCAAGAAGGGCGAGGTCATCTGCGTGCTCGGTCCGAGCGGCTCCGGCAAGAGCACCATGCTGCGTTGCCTGAACCTGCTCGAATCACCGACCGGCGGCACGATCGAGCTGAAGGGCGACATCGTCTTCGACGGGACCAAACCGAAGAACCTCGATGACCTGCGACGCGAGACCGGCATGGTCTTCCAGTCCTTCAACCTCTTCCCGAACATGTCGGCGAAGGAGAACGTCTCGATCGCCCAGGTCCGGGTGCGCGGGCGCAAGAAGGCCGACGCCGACAAGCGCTCGATCGAGCAGCTGACCAAGGTCGGCCTGGCCGAAAAGGTTGACGAGTATCCCGACCGGCTTTCCGGCGGCCAGCAGCAGCGGGTCGCGATCGCGCGGGCCCTCGCCATGGACCCGGAAGTGATGCTCTTTGACGAGGTAACCAGCGCGCTCGACCCCGAGCTGGTCAAGGGCGTGCTCGACGTGATGCGCGAGCTGGCCGACTCCGGCATGACGATGATCTGCGTGACCCATGAGATCGGTTTCGCCAAGGAGGTGGCCGACCGGGTGATCTTCATGGACGGCGGCTACATCGTCGAGCAGGGTCCGCCGAAGGACGTGCTCGACGCCCCCAGGGAAGAGCGGACCAAGAAGTTCCTCGGGCTGGTGCTCGACCACTGATGGAGGCGGGCGGAATCGAAACGCCCGGGGAAAAGACGGTCGTCCTGAGCGGCCGGGCCTACGAGTTCGGTCACATGGACACGATGATCTCGGGGGCGAGCATCCGGGTCCGCGAGTTCCCGGAACTGGCCGCCGTGACCGACGAGTCCGGCGACTTCCGGCTCGAGGTGCCGGACCAGGCCCTGGTGACCCCATACATCGAATCCGGCAGCGGCACCAACATCCGGCGCCCCCGGGAGGGCGAGCCCTTCGAAGTCGAGACCCACTGGAACGAGATCGACCTGCAGACCTTCCAGACCGACGGCCGGGACCTGTTCAACGTGAACTTCCAGACCCCACCCGACTTCGAGTTCGAGGCGCTGAAGGCATTGCTTCAGGTTCCCTCCGGGGAGGACGGCCGGCCGCTCAAGTCGGTGATCGTGACCACCGCCTGCGCCCGCAACGTGCGCGGCGTCGATTACGACACCTTCTGGCTGAGAACGCCCCACGGTGTGGCGGGAGCGACCGCGACCGCCGAGCCGGCCCTACCGGATCCGGTCTATTTCAACGAACAGGTGATCCCCGATTCAAGCCTCACCGAGACCTCAATCGACGGCGGAATCATCTGGCCGGTGGTCGAAACCGGCACCTACACGATCACCACCACCTCCCCGACCGCCGGCTTCGCCAGCTTCACGGCAACCTGCGCCCCCGGCCGGGTCGTCAACGCGAACCCGCCCTGGGGTGCCTTCGAGCTGGTTGGGGCCGGTGAGGAACCGGACGGCGGGCCTGAATTCCCGGCTGGGTGCCGGGTGGGAGCGGTCCCGTCCGCAACTTGATGTGGTCCAACCTGTTGTAGATTCCGGAACCACACTCATTACCGTCCGGGACGACCCGGGCAGGAGAAAGCAGGAGATTGATGTTGAGGAGAACTGTTGGCGTGCTGGCCGCTTTCGGGCTGGCCGTGATGATGCTGTTTGGCGCCCAGTCGGCGTCGGCGGCGGGCAAGACCGTGACGATCAGCGGCAAGGCTTTTATTTTCAACTACATGGACACGCCGATCCCGGGGGCCACGATCAAGGTCCGCGAGTTTCCCAAGCTTTCTGCGGTCACCAACGATCAGGGTGACTACGAACTGACGGTTCCCGACGACGCCAACGTCACTCCGTACATCGAGCCCGGCGGCCCGGTGAATCTGACCCGCTACAACAAGGACGGCTCGCTCAAGGGCATCCTCGACAACACCCACTGGAACACGATTGACCTCCAGACCTTCCACACCCGCGGCCAGGATCTCGAGAACGCGAACTTCCAGACGCCTCGCGACGCCGAATACAACGGCCTCAAGGCGCTGCTTGCGATTCCTTCTTCCCCTGATGGCCGCCCGGCCCAGTGCGCGATCGTCACCACCTCGTCTGCCCGAAACGTGCGGGGCGTCGACTACCTGACCTACTGGAACAACACTCCGCATGGAGTGGCCGGTGCCACCTCGATCGAGTACCCGGCCCTCGACGGCCCTGTCTACTTCAACGACTCGGTCATCCCCGACGCGACCAAGACCGAGTCTTCCGGAGACGGCGGCATCATCTGGCCGATTGTCCCGACCGGCACCTACCGGATCGTCACCACCTCGCCCGACACCCAGTTCGCCAGCTTCCTGGCGACCTGC
>JAIBCJ010000032.1 GCA_019694145.1 Solirubrobacterales bacterium
ACAACGCTCTTCTCGCTGCCGGTCATCACACCCCGAGTCTCCGGCGCCGACTTCAACCGGGACGGGAATCTGGACCTGGCCTGGGTCGAGCGAGCCGACAGCGGCAGCCCGCGCGCAAACAACCTGGTCCTCGCCACCGGCAACGGCAGCGGCGGGTTCACCCGGCTTTCCGGCGCCTTCGACCTCAACTTCGGTGCGACCCAGGACGGTGTTTCCACCGCCAGCCCGGGCGACTTCAACGGTGACGGATCGCCCGATTTCGCGGCCAGCTTCTACAGCTCGGACTGTGCGGTGAACGCATGCGGAGTTTCGATCCTGATGAACCGGCCGGTGATCGGCCCGGCCACCTCGTCGGTCGATTTCGGCACCGTGCTGCAGGGAACGGCGACGGCCGCCAGAACCTTCACGCTGACCAACACCGGTTCTGCGCCGGCGACCTTGAACACCTTTGTGATCAGCGGGAACGAGCCGGTGCCCTTCACGATCAGCAGCGATTGCGACTCGATCCCGGCTGGCGGCAGCTGCACCGGACAGGTCGGCTTCTCCACCGCCAATCCGGGTGCATTCCAGGCAACGGCGATCTACTCGTTTGAGGACATAACCGGCGACTTCCGTGTGAACCTGACCGGCGGTGTCACCGCTCTCACCTACAAAGCGAAACTGAAACTGGCTGGCCCGAAGAAGTTCACGGCAGGCAAGAAGGTCAAGGTCACCGCGACCACCACCAGCATCGGCACCGCCGCGCTTGACCAGGTGACCCTGTCCTGGAAGGCGGTCCAGGCCGGAAAGACGAAGGCCCGGGGCCAGACCAGCCTGGCGACGATCGCTGCCGGGAAATCCCTGGCCAGGGCAATCAACCTCGCGATCCCCAAAGCGAAACTGGTCCGCGGCAAACCGGTCAAGCTCACCGTGACCGCCAGCCGCGACGGCAAGGGAACCGCAGGCGACTTCCACGTCAAGCAGGAATTCAGCTTGTCGGTAGCCGTCCGTCAGAAATAGCCGGCCCCGGTCGGGGTGAACGGGGCGACGGATCGGGGGTATGGTGCGCGGCATGAGTCTGCCCAGGATTCCCCGCGACCCTGAAAACGACTACAGCCGTGAGGCCGCGGAGGCGCGGCGGGATCTGGTCAGGGAACAGACCGGGGCCGAGCTCGAGCATGTCGGCTCCTACTCCTTTGACCCCGCGGTGCTGCCCGGCAACATCGAGAACTTCATCGGGGTCGCGCAGATGCCGGTCGGCCTGGCCGGACCGCTCCTGATCGACGGCGAACATGCACAGGGCGAGTTCTACGTGCCGATGGCGACCACCGAGGGAACCCTGGTCGCTTCCTACAGTCGCGGCATGAAGATGGTCGCCGAAGCCGGCGGGGTCAAGACGACGATCGTCGACGATCGCATGCAGCGGGCGCCCGCCTTCATCTTCGACTCGGCCCGGGAGGCGAAGGAGTTCAACCTCTGGTTCAGCGAGCACTACGACGAAATCAAGGCGGCCGCGGAATCAACCACCTCGACCGGCAAGCTGATCGAGGTCGAGCGCTACCACGCCAGTCGCTTCCTCTACACCCGGTTCGACTACACGACCGGGGATGCGGCCGGCCAGAACATGGTCAGCAAGGCGACCTGGGCCGCCTGCGAATGGATCAAGGCGCACTATCCGCCACTGATGGATTACATGCTCGACGCCCAGCTATCGACCGACAAGAAGCACTCCCAGATCAACACTCTCAAGACCCGCGGCAAGCGGGTGATCGCCGAAGTGCAGATCCCCTCGGCGATCCTCGAAAAGCACATGCGGGTCACCTCCCGCCAGGTCTTTCAGGCGCGGCAGATCTCCAACCAGGGCGCGATGCTCTCCGGCAGCACGGCCAACACCCCGCACCCGGCCAACGGGATCGCCGCGGTCTTCATCGCAACCGGCCAGGACGAAGCCAACGTGGCCGAATCGCAGGCTGCGATCGGCTACACCGAACTGCGGGGCGAAGATGCTGACTACTACTACTCGATCACCCTGCCGGCCCTGATCGTCGCCACCTATGGTGGCGGCACAGCGCTGCCGACCCAGAGCGAATGCCTGAAGGTTCTGGGTTGCGACGGCCCGGGCAAGGTCAACAAGCTGGCCGAGATCATTGCCGCGACCGTGCTTTGCGGAGACCTTTCACTCGGCTCGGCGGTGGTCGCCGACGAGTGGGTCGAAGCCCACGACGAACTCGGCCGCAACCGCTAGGGCAAGCGCCCCCGGCGACTCAGGTTTCCGCCGCCTGCTCGGCCGCCTCGATAGCGGTCGCGAGTTCCCGAAGCTGCTCGCTCGAGAGCTCCCGTTCGACCCGCGGGAACAGTTCCCGCTCCTCGAAACGGACGTGAGCGGTGAGCCTCTCGGCGACTTCGACCAACTCGTCCGGCCCGGCCTCGCCGGCCTCGATCCGGGCCGCCGCCCGGCGAATCTCAAGGTGATCGTCGAGCATGCGGGCGACTTCCTCGTCCTGCCCGGGCCCGGCGAGCCCGGACCCCGGCAGGAGCACTTCCTCTTCGATCCGGAAATGGATCGCCCCTTCCTCCCTCCAGAAACTGAGGAAACGCTCCGGTGAATCCCCTCCGCCCCCGTTGTCGCGGATCACTTTGGCCAGGTAGAGCGCGTGGTGATGCTCGCGTGACAGGGGCTGAAGTGCCTCGGACCGCTTCATTTCGCACCGATGCGATTTCCGTGGGCGGGCTTCGCCTCGGGAAAGTTCGACGGGGTGCGAATCAGGTCAACGGCCAGCCACCAGGTCACCGCGAGGGCGAGCAGGAACAGCGGCAAGAGCACCGCGATCTGTGACGGCTCGTGGTTGCGGACCAGCACAACGGCCAGTTCGAACACAGCCAGGACAACCAGCATCACCGCGATCGCCCGATGAAACCGGCCGGCTTCCGAATGCGGCCAGGAATCAACCGCACGGGTGACCTCGCGGCCGTGATGGGAATCGGTGCAGTCCACTTTGGCCGGGCAGGCATTGCACACCGTCGCCTTGGCCCGGTACCTGACCAGCCGCTTTTCCCGGTCGAACTCGGTCGGCCAGAGCTGTTCCCCTTTGTGGCAGACCCAGAAGTCATGCTGGGCGTCGTAATCGAAGCCGGAGGTCCGCCAGGCTTGCGACCGGTTGTGAGTGTGGCGGGAAAGCCACTCGAGAAGCAGAGCCCCTCCCAGCAGAAGGGCCGCGTATCCGACTGCCAGGAGGACCTCGGTGTTCACGTTCCCGGGGTCGGTTCCGGCCGGCCGGAGATCTCCGGCGGTTCGTCTTCCATGGAAGTGCCGGAGATCACCGTGAACAATTCGGCGTCCGCTTCACCCCGGCCGTCCCCGTCTTCGCCGCGACGGGCAATCGTGTACTTGACTCCGAGGAAACACATGTAGAGCACGGGAATGGCACCGAAGACGATGAATACCACGTCACCGGGCAGCCGCATCCACTCGAGCATCTCGGTCGTCTTGTCGGTCAGGAAGTCGAGCTGGCGGGCCTCGAAATAGCCGTCGTCCACCGACTTGTAGAGCTGCATGATCCCCAGCGGCAGCAGGGTCGCAAAGCACATCCAGGCGAGCCCGATGTTGGTACCCCAGAAACTGACCTTGGCCCATTTCTCCGGCCACTTCTTCGAGGGGATCATGTACCTGAGACAGAACAGGGAGAGGCCGATCGCCAGCATGCCGTAGACGCCCATCATCGCCGCATGGGCGTGATTGGCGGTAAGGGCGGTGCCGATCTCGAAGTAGGAGACGATCGGCAGGTTGACCAGGAAGCCGAAGACGCCGGCCCCGAGGAAGTTCCAGAAACCGACCGCGACCAGGAACATGACCGCCCAGCGGTGCGGGAAGTCGGAGGTCGACTTCGATTCCTGGTTTGCGCCGAGCTGCAGGAACGACCAGGCCTCGACCGTGAGGAAGGTGAGCGGCACGACCTCGATCGCCGAGAAGAACGCGCCGAGCGCCATGTGCTCGGACGGGGTCCCGGAGAAGTAGAGGTGGTGCATAGTGCCTACCACGCCGCCGACCGAATAGAGGCCGATGTCCAGCAGGATCACCATCAGCGCCACCTTCTCGCGCACCACCCCGAGCAGCACGAACATGTAGGCGACCATCACCGTCGTGAAGATCTCGAGGAAGTCCTCGACCCAGAGGTGGACCACCCAGAAGCGCCAGAACTCGGTGATCGTGAAGTCCTCGGCGGTCCGGGCCAGGAGGCCGACCGCGTAAAACGCCGGGATTGCGCAGGCGGCGAGGAAGAAAAGCCAGGGCATGTTGCCGGGATGCTCACGCCGGAGCCGGGAGCGCATCACCCGGAAGAGCATGTAGACCCAGACGATCAGGCCGACCACCAGCAGCACCTGCCAGAGGCGGGCGAGGTCGAGATACTCGAATCCCTGAAGCCCGAACCAGTTGGTCGCGGCATCCTCCAGCACGCCGTGGATCCCCAGATAGGAACCGATCAGGGTGCCGAAGACGACGACCGCCAGCGCGACGAGCAGGAAGTAGCCCAGTTTGCCCTGCCCCCTCGGTTCGCGGCGCGCGATCATCGGGGCGAGGAAGATGCCGGCCGCCACGAACGAGGTGGCGACCCAGAAGAGCGACAACTGGACGTGCCAGGTCCGAAGCAGGTTGTAGGGAAGGATCGCGGCCAGGTCGAAACCGAAGAAACTGGTTAATTCGGCCCGGTAGTGCTGCACGGCCGCCCCGACGAAACATTGGATCACGAACAGGGCGGCCATCACGAAGAAGAACCAGGCCGTCGACTTCTGGCCGGGGGTCAACGCCACGGTCGAGGGGTCACGGAAGGAAACGACCGTCTGTTCGCGGCCGTGCCAGCCGAGGTCGCGGTAGCGTCCGAAGGCGCCAAACAGCAGGCCGATCCCGCCGAGCAGGGCGACCAGGGAGATCGCCGACCAGACGAGGGCGTTGGCGGTCGGGCTGTTGTCCACCCTCGGTTCGGGCGGCCAGTTGTTGGTGTACGAGTAGTCCTTGCCCGGTCGTTCCGCCGCAGAAGCCCAGGCTGACCAGGCGAAGAAGGCCGTCAGGTTGCGGAGATCCTCGGGATCGGTGATCGCCTCCTTTCGCAGCCCGTTCTCGGTGTTGTCAGCCGAGAAGAAGCGCGTGTAATACGGGATCAGTTTGTTGAAGGCGTCGGTCTGGGTCTGGGAGAAAGTGAGTTCGTTGGACTCCTCGTCGAACTGGTTCTCGCGGAACTGGTTGATCGTCTTCTGCCGGGCGATGTCCGAGGCCGGCCCGGGGTCGGGATCGTCGGCGAGCTCCATCCCGTCCTCGTCGACCGGTGGCCCGCCGTTCTCGGCGATTGCGATGTTGGACGAGCGACGCAGATAGTCCGCGGTGTAGTCGGGCCCGAGGTAGGCGCCGTGGCCGAAGACCGAGCCGTACTCCATGAGTCCGTTGTGCAGGAAGACCTGCTGGCCGGCCGTGATGTCGTCACCGTCGAAAAGCAGTTGCCCCTGGGGGTCAAGGACCTTGACCGGTACCGGTGCGCCGTCTTCATAGGTGCGATAGGCCAGGATGCCGAGCACGGTGAAGCCGAGCAGCATGACGATGATGACCGCCTGCAGCCAGCCTTTGCTGAGCAGGAACCCTCGACGGGCAGACTTCTCCTCCACGGATCTCCTTCCGCAGTTCGCCCTTGCGGGCGAGTATGGACTGGGACGAGTGCTTCTGGCAGGCTTTGTAACACCTCAACCGGCAAATGTCCATGTGGACTTCTACGGAACTTGATGTGAAACGAAGCGTTGTCAATCATCTAGTGTGAAGCCATGACTGCCACCGCTACCGCGCGCCGCGTCCCGCCCATGGTCGACGAGTCAGTGCTCTCCCAGATCTGGAAAGTCTCGACCGCCAAAAACGAAATCTTCGACGAGTCACGGGCCAGGTACGGCGATGCCTTCGGGATGAACATCAACCGCGGGAAGTTCTATTTCCTGGCCCACCCCGATCAGGTCAAGGAGGTCTTCACCGCCTCCCCGGAAGTGCTCCACGCCGGCAAGGGCAACGAGATCCTTGCGACGGCGCTGGGCGAGCATTCGGTACTGCTGCTCGACGGCTCCGAACACATGCGGCAACGCAAGCTGCTCCTCCCCTCCTTCCACGGCGAGAAGCTGGAAGCACAGACCGGCGCGATGGAGCGGATCTCGGAGGAGGTGGTGGCTTCAATCCCCAGGGGCGAGAGCTTCCACATGCGGGAGACCAGCCAGAAGATCGCGCTCGAGGTCATCCTCGAGATCGTGCTCGGCACCGCCTCGACCGGTGAGCAGCATGACCGCCTCGGCAAGGCCACGCGCGAGTTGCTCGAATGGATCGGCAAGGGTTACCGCCTCGCCCTTTCTTCCGTGTTTGGCCCGCGCAGCCGGCCGATCAAACGGATGTACAAGCCGGCCCTGGCGCCGCTCGATCAGGGCCTCTACGAGCTGATCGCCGAGCGTCGCCAGGCGACCGGCCTGGAGGATCGCCATGACATCCTCTCGATGCTGCTGCTGGCCTGCGACGAAGACGGTCAGCCGATGACCGACCTGGAGATCCGCGACGAACTCGTCACCCTGATCGTGGCCGGCCACGAGACCACGGCGACCGCGCTGGCCTGGGCCTTCGAACGGCTGACCCGGGTGCCCGGCGGCACCGAGCGGCTCCACGAGGAAGCCGTCGCCGGCGATGGCGAATATGCCCGCTGGGTTTCCCAGGAGGCGCTGCGGCTCCGGCCGGTCCTCGACTTCGTCCTCCGCCGGGTGATGGAACCGATCGAGATCGGCGGCTACCAGTTCGGGGAAGGCGACGTACTCGCTCCCTCGATCTACCTCGTCCATCGCCGCGAGGACGTTTATCCCGACCCGTTGGCCTTCAAGCCGGAGCGCTGGGACGGGGTCAAGCCCGGCACCTACACCTGGTTCCCCTTCGGGGGCGGTGTTCGCCGCTGCATCGGCATGCAGTTCGCGATGGCCGAGATGGAGATCGTGATGAAGGCGGTTGCCCGGGCCGGGATCCTTCTGCCGGTCGGCCCCCAGGAGCCTGCCGTGGCCCGCTTCATCACCTCCTCGCCGAAGCGCGGCGGCCAGGTCCGCTTCGCCTTCTAGCCGAGGCGGGGCGAAGCTTCGAGAAGGCGGAAGTCAGCCCTATTGACTGACTGCCGCCATCTCGGCAGATCCGATCAGCTGGCGGTCGGGTCCGGGACGATCCGGATGTACGGCTTGGGCTCTTCCCACTCGCCGAAGATCTCCTTCGCCTGGTCATTGTTGACCGAGCCGGCGATGATCACGTCGTCGCCGCTCTTCCAGTTGGCCGGGGTGGCGACCTTGTGGTTGGCGGTCAGCTGCAGCGAGTCGATCACGCGGAGGACCTCGTCGAAGTTCCGGCCGGTCGTCATCGGGTAGACCAGGATCAGCTTGATCTTCTTGTCCGGACCGATCACGAAGACGTTGCGGACGGTCTGGTTGTCGGCCGGGGTGCGATCGGCGGCGTCACCCTCGACGTCGGCGGCCAGCATTCCGTAGGCCTTGGCGATCTTGAAGTCGGCGTCGGAGATCAGCGGGTAGTTCGGGGCCGTGCCCTGGGTCTCCTCGATGTCCTTGGCCCAGTCCTCGTGGCTGTCGAGCGGATCGACCGAGAGCCCGATGATCTTCACGCCGCGCTCGTCGAAGGCCGGCTTGGCATTCGCCATGTAACCGAGTTCGGTGGTGCAGACGGGGGTGAAGTCCTTCGGGTGCGAAAAGAGGACTGCCCAGGAGTCGCCGATCCAGTCGTGGAAATCGATCGTTCCCTCGGTGGTTTCGGCAGTGAAATTCGGTGCTTCCTGTCCCAGCTGTAGGGCCATGCTTTTCTCCTTCAAGAATTGACTGTGAACCAACTATAGCCAATATGTCCCATATACCTGATCCGGATACAGGTATTTAGGTCAGATCGAGCGTCCGGCTCCTTCGAGGAAGCTGACCAGGGCTTCGGCGCCGTTTCTTTGTGCCGGCCCGCCGGCCATGCTGCCGAACATGCCTTCGCCGGTCATCAGGAGCAGCTTGTACTTCTCGCCGCCAGAGGTCTTCAGCTTCACCTCGATCGATGCGGAGTCCATGATCAGAGAGGTCGGCGAGTTGCCCATGCCGCCACCTCCCCCGTAGCTGCCCTTGGTGATCTCCTCCTTGCGGATGAAAGTCGGGGCCTCCGTGGCCGCCTTGCCCTTGCGGTCAAGCGGCTGGATGATCAGCCTGCTCCCGGTCACCCCCAGCGCGCTGACCGTCTGCTTGAACATGCTGCGCTGCCAGTTGACCGCCGCCACCCCGAGCAGGCTCTCGCCCGGCTCGAGGAAGGACCTGAGCAGATCCCCGTGGACCCGCTCGAAGTCGTTTCCCCGCTCCTTTCCCGGCTTGTCGGACTGCTTCGGTTTGAGTTCCATGCGCCGCCCCGCTCCTTTCAGACTCGCACTACATACGAGGTGTAATTCGTGATCGGGCTGTCGTTCTTCGCATTGGCGAATTCGTAGATGTCGCAAAACTCGAACTTCGAACCGCTTTCCATCTCGTAGCTGCCGTTGACCGCGGCAGATCGGCCGTGGGTGATGAAGAGCCTGAACTCGACCCGCCGGGCCTGCTTGCCGGCCATCGACTGAAGCCAGGCCCGCATCCCGTCGCGACCCTTGATCGTCCCCTCGCCGACCAGCTCCCAGGTGACGTCCTCGGCCACGAAGCCAAGGGTCTTCTCGATATCCCCGCCGACGAAGGCGAGATTGAAATCAAGCAGCCAGGCCTGACGCGGCGAGTTCTTCCCGACCTTCGGCGCGATGATCTCGGTCATGCGGCCAGCCTAGTCGCTGAAGGAGTGCTCGGCGAAGGGCCGGTCACCGCCTCCGCCATCGCCCCTACGCTTTGAGTCGTCTTGATCGCACTGATTCTCCTCGCCAGCGCCACCGCCCTCGCCACCGGACTCGGGGCGATCCCGGTGATGCTGCTCGGCAACCGGGCCCGGTCCATCGTGCCCCTGCTGCTCGGCATCGCCGGAGGGGTAATGGCCGTGGCTTCCGTAATGGGGCTGATCATTCCGGCTCTCGACCGCGGCACCGTAGCCGAGGTCGTCGGGGGCCTGGCGATCGGGACCGGTTTCCTGCTGCTGGCCCGCCGGTACCTGAGCCACGTGCCGAGGAACTTCAGCCGGTCCGGCGGGCGCACCGGGCTGCTGGTCTTCCTGGTCCTGCTGGTTCACAGCCTGCCGGAGGGGTTCGCGGTCGGCACCGCCTACGAGGCCGACCCCGCCCAGCTCGGGATCTTCGTGGTGATCGCGATCGCGATCCAGAACATTCCCGAGGGAACCAGCGTCGCGATCCCGCTTGCCGCCGCGGGTGCCTCGGGCCGCCGCCAGTTCTGGATGGCGGTCGCGAGCAGCGTGCCGCAGCCGATCGGTGCGGTGATCGCCTACCTGCTGGTCCAGGAGATTTCCGCCCTGCTGCCGGTCTCTTTCGGCTTCGCTGCCGGGGCGATGCTCGCCCTGACCCTGCTCGAGATCCTCCCCGAGGCCTGGATCGAAAACCCCCGCCAGACCTTTCTCGGCCTGGCCACCTCGATCCCTTTGATGGTCGCCCTGAGCCTGGCGCTCGGGGTCTGAGCGACCGGCTGCGCCTTCGCCTGACGAGGCCGGCCGCTCTCGCACCTATCGGATGGTCAGCCTCCGCATTCGGTCATGCCGTATGCGTTGGCGAGTTTGTTCGCTTCCGCGAACGGATCCCCGTTGCCTTGCAGGGAGGAAGGATCTGACTTGCCCTCCTCGAGAGCCTTGTTGGCCGCATCGAGGATCGCGCTGATCTGGTCCTCTTCGCCCTCCGGAACCGGAAGCGCCTCGATGTCGTTGATCTGGGACTCCACCTGAGGCAGCACGGTGTCATTGATGAACGAGTCGACATCCGCCTGGGTCGGCTGGCCGCCGGAGAACGCTTCCTTCTCGGCCGCGTCGATCGTCTTGTTGCTCTCGGCGCAGATCTCGTTCGCCTGGGCGACGAACTCCGCCTTGGTGATCGATTCCGAAGAATCGTCGGACGAGCTGTCATCGGACCCGCAGGCTGTCACGCCCAGCGAGACCATAAGGAGCAACGAACAGACGCCGATCTTCCCAACCTTCAATGCACTCATACTCCCCCTTCGGTTGACTGGTCTCAGTTGAAACTAACCGCAAATGTGCGACGGGAGTGAAATGAACCGGGATGACGAGCGAATCATCGAGGGGATGCGGCGACAGTCCGAAGGCATTTCAAAGTCGGGTGCGGGTGGGGCCGCGAACCTGGAGCGGCTCGGCTGGAAGGCCGGGTTCGGCACCGGGGCGACGATGGCACTGATCGGGACCAGCCAGCCACTGGCAGGGTTCCTGACGAAGGCGACGCTGCTCGACTCGGGGGCATTCGTCCAGGTCGGCGGATGGGGCGTGCCTTTGTTCGAGGCCGAGGTCGCGGTCCGGATCGATTCGGAAATCGGTGCCGGCGCGACTGCCGGAGAGGCGACGGCCGCGGCCGGTGCGGTGGCGGCCGCGATCGAGCTGGTCGACTTCGGATCGATCGAGAGCGTCGAGGAGATCCTCGCCGGGAACATCTTCCATCGTCATGTGTTGCTTGGTGAGTTCGTCGAGCTCCCTCCGGACGGGCTCGACGGGGTCAGCATTTCGGTGGCCGCCAACGGAGAGGCGGCGGAGGCCTCCGACCCCCGGGAGGCCCTCGGTGATCTCGGGCAGGTGGTGGCCGCACTGGCCGACCAGGCCGCCCTGACCGGGGAGTCGATCAAGCCGGGAGACGTGGTGATCACCGGTGCCGCCATCCCTCCCGCCCCGGTCAGCCCGGGGGACGATTACCGGGTCGAGATCACCGGCGGCAGCTCGGTCACGGTCAAACTGGTGTGAACGAACGCGTGGGAACCAACTGCATTGAAGTTATTCGTTCCATGTGCGGATAACTTCAACCCAGAAGTCCGGACCTCACGGGTCAGCCTGAAAATCGGGGCGACTGGATTTGAACCAGCGACCTTTCGACCCCCAGTCGAATGCGCTACCAAACTGCGCCACGCCCCGTGCGTGACCGGGGACTTTAGCGGGAGACGGCTTGGCGCCGCTGTACGGAGCATGCGCCCCGGGACCGGGTGAAGCGGGCGACGGGAATCGAACCCGCCCTAGGAGCTTGGAAGGCTCCTGTGCAACCAATACACCTCGCCCGCAGAGAAATCGCGACCACCAATTATAGGGGCCGAATCCTGACTCCGATCCGTCGAAAATCGACCCGGGAAGCGGGGCACCCAGGACTCGAACCTGGAACCTTCGGCTTTGGAGGCCGCTGCTCAGCCAATTGAGCTAGTGCCCCGGAGGATCTGATCCTAGCGCCTCAAAGGCGTAGGAGTCACCCCCGAAAAACGCTCATTCCATCCGATCCCGGTGCGAACATATGTTCGTGTACCGGATCCATTCGGAAGCAACTCGAGAAGAAGTCAGGTCGCTGATCGACTCGGGCGTTTCGGATTTCGAGATCGCGAAGAGGACCGGTGTCGGAAGATCCACTGTCCTTAGGTGGAGGCACCATGGCGTTCCATCTCCGCGGGTGCCCATGACGCCGGAGATAGTGGATCGGGCCGAGTGGGGGCCCAAGGAACGCCAGATCTACGCTTACTTGCTCGGCCAGTACCTGGGAGACGGTTACATCGGAACCCACGGGTCAACCCACTCACTCGTGATCGCTTGCGACATCCAGTACTGCCGAATACTCACCCAAGTGGTCGAGGCTGTCGGCACGTTCGCCCCGAAGCCGCCGTCAGTGCTGCGCCCCAAAGGCACCAACGGCGTAAGGGTCACTTCCTATTGGCGCAGCTGGCCTCAGCTCTTTCCTCAGCATGGGCCGGGGAGCAAGCTGGATCGGAAGATTGAGCTGGTGGATTGGCAGGTGGAGATTGTGGACGAGCATCCGAAGGCTTTCCTTAGGGGGCTGATTCATTCGGATGGGTCGCGGTGCATGAACACCTTCAAGATGGCCTTGAAGGACGGGCCGAAGGAGTACTCGTACCCCCGCTACTTCTTCACCAACTACTCGGCCGACATCCAGGCGATCTTCTGCCGGACCTGTGACCGGCTGGGGATCCGTTGGAGCCGGTCGAACTGGCGGAACATCTCGATCTCGCACCGGACCAGCGTCGCGCTGCTCGATGAATTTGTAGGACCCAAGGATTGACGCCTATGCTGAGGAACTGAGATGAGCGACCGACTCAAAATCGTTTCCGTGCTGGGGAGCGTCACGGCTCCGGGGCGGATGCACCGGGCCTTGAACGAGGCGCTCGACCGGGCCGGGACGGGTGCTGGCGGTGCGACGGGCGACGGTGAGGTCGCTGTTGAGCGGATTGATTTGGCCGAGAAGACGGTCACCTTCGCCGACGGCACCCCGCTCGACCAGCTGGGTGATGACTCGGCCGCCGTGATCGGGCAGATCGCCCGGGCCGACGCCGTGGTGCTCGCCACGCCCGTCTACCGGGGCTCGATGACCGGGGCGCTCAAGAACCTGCTCGACCTGACCCCGGTCGAGGCGTTGCGGGGCAAGCCGGTTCTGATCGTGGCGATGGGAGCGACCGACCATCACTCGCTCGGGGTCGAACGGCACCTGCGGGACGTACTCAGCTTCTTCGGTGCGCTGCCAGTTCCTGTCGACGTCTACCTGACCTCGGCCGATTTCACGGACGGAGTGCCGGGCGATGACGCAGCCCGGCGACTCGACCAGGGCCTCGATGGGTTGCTGGCGCTGACCCGGGCGACCGGCGGCCTCGGCGAGTTCGGCCCCGACCCGCTGATCACCCGGCTCTCGCGGCCGCAGAGCTGAGCAGGTCGCGAACCCCAGGTCGCCGCGACCCTGGCGGGGAATCGGCGAGACCAGCAATGCGCGCCCCGTCGCCCGGCTCAGCCGGGGATCAGGGTCAGCGGCTCGTCCGGGGAGACCTGGTCCGGGTCGTTGATCCCGGCGCCGGGGGGTGGCGGGATCGGGCCGAGGCGGATCGGGTCGTCGGTCTCGACCATCCAGCGATCGAGCCGGGAGCGCATGTCAACCAGAATGTCGGCGCTGCCGGGGTCACCGGCCAGGTTGTTCTCCTCGAACGGGTCGAGGTAGAGGTCAAACAGCTGCTCTCGGGCGACCTCGCGGTCACCCCACCCCATTGCGATCAACAGGTCCTTGGTCAGGCTGTCGTCGCAATTCGCGAGGACCGGCCGCTTGCGATCGTCGAACCGGCGGATGTACTTCCAGCGATTGGTCCGCACCGCCCTTTGCGGCTCGTAGGCGGCGTGGTAGGTCACCTCGGAGAACAGCTCTTCGTGAAGAGCGGCGGATTCCCCGCTGACCAGGGGCATCAGTGACCTGCCCTGCAGGAAATCCGGGGGCGGCACCCCGGCCAGTTCGCAGACCGTCGGGTAGATGTCGAGGTGGGAGACCATCGAATCGATCACCTTGCCGCCGGAGAAACCGTTCGGGCCTCGCATCAGCATCATCACGCCGATCCCGCCGTCGAGCAGGGTCGCCTTCGCCTTGGGGAAGGCGAGGCCGTGGTCGGTGGTGCAGATGACCAGGGTCCGGTCGGCCAGGCCGGTCGCGTGGAGACCGTTGAGGAGTGCACCGATGCCCTGGTCCAGCGAACGCACGCTCTCCTTGAAGGAGGCCATGTCACTGCGCGTTTCGGCCGTGTCCGGCAGGTTCTCCGGCGGCAGCGAATAAAGCGAGTCGCGGACCGAGGTCGGGGCCGCGAAGTCACGATGGGTTTCGAAGAAGCCGACCGACATGAAGAAGGGCTCACTTGTCCGGCGGATCGCTTCGAGGGCGCTGGGGGCAACCCGCTTGGCGTAGTTGTCGCTCAGCTCGATCACCTCGTCGTAACCGATCACGTGCGGGTCGCGGGAGATGTGCTGCTCGCCGACCAGGATGGTCCGGTAGCCGCCCTCCTTCAGGGGATGAACCATCGTCTGCGAGTAGTCGTTCAGCTTCCAGCCCCGGTGGGCGAGCCCCATCATTCCGTTGTTGTGGCAATGCTGGCCGGTCAGGAGGGCCGCCCGGCTCCCCGAGCAGGTCGGGGCGGCGCAGAAGGCCCGCCGGAAAGTGATCCCCTGGTCGGCCAGCAGCTGCATGTTCGGGGTCAGGACGTGATGGCCGTAGGGCTGGACATAGCGGCCCGTGTCATGGGAATGCACATAGATGATGTTGGGGCGGTCCGTCATTGGCGAAGTCCGGAGCCGCTCAGTCCCGGCCGGAAGGGGTCGGGACCAGGTCGAACTCGGCGCCGAGGCGGATGTCGCTGTAGCGCCGGGCCCAGTCGTCGTTGATGCCATCGGACTGGCGCCGCATCCTCGTCTCCAGATTGAGGTCATCCGGGGCCTCGATGCCCAGCCTCTCGAGCACGTTGCGGGTGCTCGGCCCGATGTCCGAGGCGAAGTTCTCGTAGAGGATGAAGACGGGCTTGATCCGGGAATGCTCAAAGAACGCGTCCCAGGCAGCTTCCTGCTGGATCAGCTGGTCGAGCAGGTGCTTGATCGCCCCGTAGTGAAAGCGGAGCGCCGGGCGGTGGTCGTTGACGAAACCCTTGTAGGAGGCGTCGATGTCTTCCGCGTCAGCGCTGGAGCTCGCGGTGGTTTCATCGCGCCAGGTAGCGGTCTGGACGGCCTTCCAGAGCGAAACGGCCTGGCGGATCTTGTTTGCCCTGACCACCCGCACGAAGGTCAGCTCGGGGAAGACCTCGGAGAGGATCTCCGCCATCGGTACTTCCCTGAATTCGGGGATGTTGCGGAGCAGCGAGACGAAGTCCTCGACGTAGCCCCACATCAGCTTTGCCCCGAAGACCCCGTTGTCGGTGGTGCCGACATCGAAGACCCAGTCGAGATAACGGTCGTAGGCGGTGCGGCTCCAGAGCGGCGAACGCGGCGGGGGATTGAAGTCCTGGGCCCGCTCGGCGAGGTGATCGAAGATCGTCCGGTCCCCCACCCCGTGGAAATACTCCTCCGGCTGACGCGGCACCCCGCTGCTTCTGAGTGCCTCGAAGTATTCCTCGGGCCGGCCCGCGACCCCGGTTCTGATCAGGGTCTGGCAGACCAGGGTGCTCCCGCTTCGGGGCGTCGCACAGACCAGGTATGAGCGTTCGGGCTTACTCATAGTTGACCAGTTTACTCAGGAATCTTCGTTGGTCAAGGTGACAGTACCCCGTCCCCCCTCCCGGCAATAATGGTGATGCGAATCGCCTTTTTGTTCATGAGCAACGCCGCCACAGATGCCGCCCCGCCCGTTCCCGAGAGTGTCCTCGTCGGAGGCGTCGGGCTGGGCGCGATACCCAAGCAACAGCGCGGGATCGAGGTGCGGGACCGGCTCTACGAAGCGGCGGTGGCCGAGATCGACGCGAAGGGCATCGAGGAGTCCCGGGTCGAGAACATCGTTGCCGAGGCGGGCACCAGCTGGGGCACCTTCTTTCGCTACTTCCCCCGGAAGGAAGACATCTTCCTGCACGCCTCCGTGAGGAACTTCCGGGAGTACCTGAAGCCGGCCTTCGACGAGGTGGTCGCCGACGACTCCGCCTCGATCAAGGAAGGTGCGCGCAGCATCATTCTGCTGGTCATGGAACCACGGGTCAGCCCCCGCTTTCACGCCGAGATGCTGGCCGAGGTCCTTCGCCACCCGGCCCGTTTCGCCGCGATCCTCGGTGAGGGCGAACTGCCGCTGGCGGTGCTCATGGCCGGGCTGCTGGTCGAAGGTCAGAAGCGGGGCGAAGTGACAGCCGAGGCGCCGGTGCCGGTCTGCGCGGCAGTCCTGCTGGCGGGAGTCATGTTCTCGGCCTCGACCGTGCTCCAGGCGGTGGCCGAAGGCACCCGGCCCGGGTCCGACATCGCCGAGGTAGCCAACCAGGCATTCGACCTTGCCTGGTCCGGAATCGGTGCCTGACCTGCCGAACTGAAAAGATCAACCGGGGTCGCCGGTCGGCGGCCATTCAAGCGGACGTGGCGGAACTGGTAGACGCGTCAGGTTTAGGTCCTGGTGCCCGCGAGGGTGTGGAGGTTCGAGTCCTCTCGTCCGCATTGGTCCGGGTCCGGGAGCGAGTCCCGGTCCCCGGAGGGCTGCTCAGCTGTCGGTGCCGAAGCTCTCGTCGATGAAGGGGCCGATCAACCGGCCGACCCTGGCGGCCGTCTCGTCACGGGAACCGGTCGGTGCAGTCACATGGCTGATCGCCAGCCGGACGAGATTCTCCGAGATCAGGTTTGCGTCATCGGCCGAGTATCCCGGCCAGGTCTCGACGATGATCACGCCGATCCGTTCGGCCAGCCAGCTGATCATCGGTGTGCCCCTCGTGGTGACGAACTGGAGCATCCCGCCGGTCCCGTCATCGCTCAGGAGTGTGGCGATCACCGGATCTCCGCTGGCGATCAGCAGGAACCGCTCGAAGGCCACCTCGACCGCCGCCCGAGGATCATCCGACTTTGCACGGATCGCCTCCTCGACACCGTCGAGGAACTTCCCGGCTTCATGAAGGGCGTAGGTGAGACCGAACTCGTTCCGGCTGCCGAACTCGTTGTAAAGGGTCTGCCGGCTGACCCCGGCCTCGACCGCGATGTCGGCCATCGTGATCTCGGACCAGGGCCGCACTTCAAGCTTTCCGCGGGCCGCCCTGAACACGGTTTCGCGCAGCAGCTCGCGGGTTGCCTCGCGATATGGACTTGGACTCCTCCCCATGTGCGACATCGTCGCAGCCCCGCCGGTCAATCGTCCGGCTCGAAATCCACTTTGTCCCGGACACCGCAATCCGGGCAGGCCCAGCTGTCCGGGACCGCCTCCCAGGCGGTGCCCGGCGGAAACCCTTCGCGGGGGTGACCCTTTTCCTCGTCGTACACGTACCCGCAGTCCGGGCAGACCCAGCGACTCATGAGGCGCTCCCGTAACGGGCCTCGATCCGGCGGCGGGCCCGGGGCTGCATGTTGATCCGGCTCACGTCTCCGTCGTAGTGGGCGAGCAGGCGCGGGTCCATGACCCGCCTCCAGACCGGGGGAAACAGGGCGAGGACGATCATCCCGGCGTATCCGGTCGGCAGCTGGGGCGCTTCCTCGGCATGCCTCAGCGCCTGGTAGCGACGGGTCGGATGGGTGTGGTGGTCGCTGTGACGCTGAAGGTGAAACAGCAGGACGTTGGAAGCGACGTTGTTGCTGTTCCAGCTGTGCTGCTGCTGGCACCTTTCGTATCGACCGTCATCCTTGCGCTGTCGCAAAAGGCCGTAGTGCTCCAGGTAATTGACGACCTCGAGCAGGGAGAAGCCGACCACGGCCTGGACGATCAGATAGGGCAGGACGACCGGCCCGAAGGCGACCGCGAGACCGCCGAAGAGGAGAACGGTCATCGCCCACGCGCTGAGGATGTCGTTCTTGTAACTCCAATGGGAAACACCCAGCCGGTCCAGCCGTGCGGCTTCGATCCCCCAGGCCGAGCGCAGGCTGCCCGAGACGGTTCGGGGCAAAAAGGCCCAGAAGCTCTCGCCCATCCGCGAGCTGGCCGGGTCCTCGGGCGTCGCAACGCGGACGTGATGACCGCGGTTGTGTTCGATGAAGAAATGGCCATAGCCGGTCTGGGCGAGCGCGACCCGGCCCAGCCAGCGTTCCATCGCTTCGCGCTTGTGACCGAGCTCGTGGGCCGTGTTGATGGCAATTCCGCCAACCACGCCCATGGTCAGGGTCAGTCCGATCGATTCGAAAACCGAGAGGCCGCCATCGGCCCACTGCCAGCAGGCAAAGACCAGCCCGGCGTACTGGACCGGGATGAACATGTAGGTGCACCAGCGGTAGTAACGGTCCTGCTCCAGCCATTTGAGGACGCTGTCGGGGGGATTGGTCGGGTCGAGACCGATCACGGTGTCGAGCAGGGGAAACAGCCCGAAGACGACCAGAGGCGCCGAGTACCAGAAGATCCCCAGTCCGGTCGCTTCGACCAGTTGCCAGGAAATGAAGGGCAAGAGGGGGACGAGGATGCCGAGCAGCCAGGCGTAGCGCTTGCCGTCGCGCCAGCCGGCCGGGTTTAGATCGACTTCATCGTGGTGATGGTGGTGATGATGACCCGGCGCTTCTTCAGCGACCGGTCCCGCAGCAGGTTGCTTGTCAGTAAGTTCGTCCATGTCGCTTTACTTTACACAAAATTGCTTTTTGTAAACATCAGACCTTGATCCGGGCTGCGGACATCCGGGTTTGAATCTATGATCGGCTCATGGCGGTAGGAGAGGCAAGGCCCGGTTACGAGCTGTGGCGCCCGAACCGGGAGAAAGCGGAGTGCCTGACCACGCGGTTCATCGCGGTGGTGCTGCTGGTCGCATCGGCAGCCTTGATGCTGATCGTGACTCTCGCCGGATGGGACGTCCTGGTCGGCGGGCAGACCTACGGGATCATCTCCCTGATCTTCGTCGGGGTTTACATCCTGCTGGCGGTAATGATCTGGCGCTGGAGCCGCGGCGCGCTCACACTGACCATGGCCCTTTCGGTTCTGCTGGGGATCTTCTGCGCGGTCGGAGCTCCGACCTGGTTTGCCCGGGACAAGGCCGGCTTCACCGAACCGGGTCTGCCCTCCGATCTGATTGGCCTGCTGGTTCTCCTGCTCATCCCGGTACAGATCGCAGTGCTTCTGACCTGCGCGATCGGATTCCGGCAGGAATGGCACGTCGAGGAAGAGCGCCCGATCAGCTCCGGGGATGCGGACGCGGGCGGCGACCAGGTCGAGTCCGGCTCACTGGCCGGCGCCTCCTGAGCCGAGCGGCATAAACTTGAGCGTCCCGGCGGCGGTGGCGGAACTGGTATACGCGACGGACTCAAAATCCGTTGCCCGCAAGGGCGTGTGGGTTCGATTCCCACCCGCCGCATAGGGAGAAACCGTGGAAGCAGCCGAAGAAAAGCCAACCTCCCCCCGGGAAAAGGACGAGAAGACCGACGCGCTCGCCAGCGGCCCGACGGGAGTCGCGGGGAGCGACCTCGAGCGACGGGCAGCAGCGAGGCTGGTCGAAGAGCTTGAGAGCAAGGGCCGCTCGGCGCGGGTCCAGGAAATGAAGATTCCCGCCTCGGAGTCGGCCACGATCACGCTTCACGCCGCGCTCACCCTGGCGGCCACCCTGATCGGGATGAAATGGCCGGCGATCGGCGCGACAATCTGCCTGATCGCGGCCTTCTCCTTCTATTCCGAGCGCGGTCTCGGCCTGCGCCTGATCGGCCGCGCGATTCCGGGGCGCCGGACCGGCAACGTGCTCTCCCCTCCTCCCGGCCCGGCCTGGGAAGAGGTCGAGGTGATCCTCGCAACCGGATATGACGTACCCGACTCCTACCCGGTCGGCGAATGGCTTTCGCGCCGGTTCTCGGGGCGCCTCACGACCGACCGGATCCTGTTTTACGGCGGCATGATCGGAACCTTCGCCGCGTTGATGATGCGGGCCGTGGGCATCGAGGACACCGCCCTCAGCATCTTCCAGACCCTGACCGCGGCGATCCCGCTCGCCGCAATCGCCGCTCAGGTCGACCGCCACCTGGCCGGGACCCCGGTCGCCACGCAGGAGGATCTCGCCCCGGCCCGCGACGTGATGGCCGCTGTCCGGGAAGCCGACGACCAGTCGGAAGGCGATTCGGGCGTGGCGGTCTGCCTGTTCGGCTCGGAGTATTCGTCAGCCGCCGGCGCCTCCGCCTTCTTCGCCGACAGCCGGCTGAAGCTCAAGCAGGGAGCGGCTTTGGTCAATCTGGTGCGGGGCGCCCGTGCCTCGGGGCCCGAGGTGACCGGCAGCGAAGGGGATTTGATGCCGACCCGCATGAATCCGGAACTGGCGGCCGGCAGTCCGCTGAAACCGAAGATGGTCGTTCTGCGGAACCAGACCGCAGCCACGATTGCCCGGCGGCGGGGCCTGCGCGCGACCACGGTGGTTGGCCGGGGCGAAGCCGGAGTCGACGTCCTGCTCGACGCTTCGGAAGGCGCCCTGCCCGACGAGGAGGAAAAGGAATGAGTCCCGAACCGCTCTGGTCGCCGGATCCTGAAGCGATCGAGAGTTCGCAGCTCGTCGCCTGGGCCCACTGGCTGAAGGATCGTGACCTGGGACCCGGAACCGCGGAGTACGCCGATCTCTGGCAATGGTCAACCGACCAGCCCGAGGAATTCTGGCGTTCGATCTGGGATTACTTCGAGGTTCTCCATGACGGCGAACCGGCCGCGGTCCTCTCCGGCCACGAGATGCCCGGCGCCAGATGGTTCGAGGGCACCAGTCTCAACTACGCCGAACACATCTTCCGCGACCGCGA
>JAIBCJ010000006.1 GCA_019694145.1 Solirubrobacterales bacterium
GCGGCGAGATCATCGAGCCGGCCGTCGAAGTGGGTCTCGTCGGTCAGCACGGACAGAGCGGCGGCGCCACCGGCCTCATAGGCCTTGACCTGATCGGGAAGCTCGACCCCGGGGGCGATCTCCCCGGCGCTCGGTGACTTGCGCTTGTACTCGCAGATCAGCGACATGCCGGGACGGGTCAGCGCTTCCTGGAACGGGCGGTCATGGTCACGCTCGCCCAACCTTGCCTCCAGGTCAGCAAGGGGCACCTGCTGGCTGCGGGCCTTGACGCCCTGGCTCGCGGCCGAAATCAGTTGCTCGAGTATTCCCAATTCGCTTCAGAGCCTACTAGGACTGACCGGTGAAACTGACCAGCCGGGCCAAAACGGCAGCGGCCGCCCCGGAGTCGATCGCTTCCTGTGCCGCAACCACGCCGGCGGCGAAATCACCGGCCTTGCCGCCAACCAGGATCGCCGCCGCCGCGTTGAGGACCACGAGGTCACGCCTCGGACCCTTTTCACCTTCCAGCACTGCCCGCGTGGCGGCCGCGTTTTCATCCGGGGTGCCGCCCGCGACATCACCGAGTTCGGCCCGCTCAAGTTCGAAATCGCCGGGTGAGACGAACCATTCGCTGGTGCCGCCGTCAACGACCTCGATGATCCGGGTGGGGCCGGTGATCGAGATCTCGTCGATGCCGTCGTCGCCGGAAACGACCAGAGCCCGTTCGGTGCCGAGACCGGCCAGCGCCTCGGCGATCGACTCCTGGTAGCGGCGATCCGAGACGCCCATCAACTGGCGCCTGGCACCGGCAGGATTGGTCAGTGGTCCCAGGAAGTTGAAGATCGTTCGCACCGCCAGCGCCTTGCGGACCGGCACCACATGCGCCATCGCCTTGTGGTGTCTGGGCGCGAACATGAAACCGAAGCCGGTCTCCTCGATCGAGGCCGCCACCTTTTCCGGCGTGATCTCGATGTCGACGCCAAGCGCCTCGAGCAGGTCAGCCGAACCGCTGAGGCTGGTGCTGGAACGATTGCCGTGCTTGGCCACCGGACAGCCGGCCCCGGCCGCAACCAGGGCGGCGGTCGTGGAGACGTTGAAAGTCGAGGGGCCTCCTCCGGTTCCGGCCGTGTCCACCAGATCACCGGAAACCTCGACCGGCTCGGCCAGGGACCGCATGGTCCGGGCCAGCCCGATCAACTCGGGAACAGTCTCGCCCTTGGTTCTGAGGGCGATCAGGAAGGCAGCGGTCTGCACCTCGTCGGAGCGGCCTTCCATGATCTCGGTCAGCACAGCCGAGGCATGGTCTGTCGTCAGGTGCTGGCCTGAAGCAGCCGCGTCGATCGCCCTGGTCAGGATGTCATTAGGCAACTGGTTTCCCTTCGTTGTCCGGAATTCCGGCGGCGGCCTGCTCCAGCGAAAGCTCGACTCCGATGAAGGTGGCGATCATCCGCTTCCCGTAAGGCGTCAGGACCGATTCGGGATGAAACTGGACCCCTTCGGCCGGAAGCTCCCTGTGACGGACGCCCATCACGATGTCTCCAAAGGTCGAGGTCACTTCGAGCGAGTCGGGAACATCGCCGGCGATCAGCGAGTGGTAGCGACCGACCGTGAGCGGGTGGGGCAGCCCGTCATAGATCGACTTGCCGTCGTGATCGATTTCGGCGCTTTTGCCGTGGATCGGCTCGCCCTGGATGACCGTGCCCCCGAAGGTCTGCACCATCGCCTGGTGGCCGAGGCAGACCCCGAGCACGGGAACGCCGGCCTCGGCGAAGGCTGGAATCACTTCGAGCGAGATTCCGGCGTCATCCGGGGTGCAGGGACCCGGTGATACGACCAGCCGGTCGTGGCCTTCGGCCAGCAGCTCGTCGACCGTCCGGACATCATTGCGAACCGTTTCCACTTCCGCCCCGAGCTCACCGAGGTACTGGACCAGGTTGTAGGTGAAGGAGTCGTAGTTGTCGATTACCAGTACTCGCATCAGGCCCAGTCCGGGTTTTCGCAGGCGATCTCGACCGCGCGGAACATCGCCTTCGCCTTGTTGACCGACTCTTCGTACTCGTACTCCGGCTTCGCGTCGGCGACCGTGCCGCCCCCGGCCTGAATGTGGACCTGGCCGTCCTTGATCAGGGCAGTGCGAATGTGGATCGCGGTGTCGAGGTCACCGTTCCAGGAGAGGTAGCCGACGGCGCCGCCGTAGGAGCAGCGTTTGACCTTCTCCATCTCGTCGATGATCTGCATCGCCCGGACCTTCGGCGCGCCGGAAAGAGTGCCGGCGGGGAGGGCGGAACGGAGCACGTCGAGGGCGCCGCGGCCCTCCGGCAGCCTGCCCGAGACCCGGCTGACGATGTGCATCACATGCGAATAGGTCTCGACCACCATCAGCTCTTCCACCTCGACCGTGCCGTACCCGGCTTCGCGGCCGATGTCGTTGCGGGCGAGGTCAACCAGCATCACGTGCTCGGATCGCTCCTTCGGGTCGGAGATCATCTTCTCGGCGAGGCGGCGATCCTCTTCCTCGTCCTCCCCGCGCGGCGAGGTGCCGGCGATAGGCCGGATCTCGACGCGGTCTCCGTTCACCTTGAGCAACGGCTCGGGTGAGGCTCCGGCGATCTGGAAATCACCGAACTCGAAGAAGTACATGTACGGCGAGGGGTTGATCGATCGAAGCCCCCGGTAAATCGAGAGGGCTTCGGCCTTCTGATCGGCGCTGAACCTCTGAGAAGGCACCACCTGGAAGGCGTCGCCGGCGTGGATGTACTCGACGATTCGGGCGACCGTTGCCTCGAACTCGTCCCGCGTCACGTTGGAAGTGAACTCGGGAGCTTCAACCGCGCCGGTCTCGCCCGCGTCGGGCACCGGTCCGCGCAGGCTTTCCCTGACCGCCCCGATCCGTTCGGCGGCTGCTTCCCAGGCCTGGTCGAAGTTCTCATGCTCGTCGGCCCAGGCGCAGCTGATGATGGTCAACTCGTTGTGGAGATGGTCGAAGGCGAGCAGGACGTCGGTGATCATCAGGGCGAGATCGGGAAGGCCCAGCGGGTCCGGGTTCGGATCACCGAGGGGTTCGATCGCGCGGACCAGGTCATAGCCGAAGAGGCCGACCGCGCCACCGGCAAATGGCGGCATTCCCGGGGTCTCGGCGACCCGGTACCGGCTCAGGTATTCCTTGACCCCGTCATAGGGGTCCGCGGCCGGAAACGTCGCGATCGGCGCGCCCTCGCCGGACATCGCCTCGCCCGGGAACTCCTTCAACTCGCCGGCCACCCAGCGGATCACCCGATGGGGACCGACCCCGACGAACGAGTAGCGCCCGACCTGACCGCGCTCGGCCGATTCGAGCAGGAAGCAGGGGCCACCCTGCCTCAGCTTGAGCAGGGCTGAAACCGGTGTCTCGACATCGTCCGTGTACCGCAGGGCGACCGGCACCACGTTTGATTCCGGAACCAGCGCCCGGGCGGTCTCAAGATCCGGGGTGAGCCGCGAAGCGAGGTCAGGCGCGACGGCCATTCAGGACCTCCCCCACGTCATCGAGGGTGATGCCGCGCGATCGGATCAGCGCCGCCAGGTGAAAGATCACGTCGGCCGCCTCGTTGGCCACCCGGTCGTCCGTCTCCTCACGGACGGCCCGGCTCACCTCTTCGGCTTCCTCCATCACCTTCTCGCCGGCGAAGGCGGGATCCTCGAGCAGCTTCACCACGTAGCTTCCCTCCGGCTTCTCGGCGAGGCGGGAATCAATCGTTCGGGCCAGCACCGAAAGGGCTTCGCCACTGACCGGTTCGGGGTTCGCGCCGGTTTCGAGGTCGCGGAAAAAGCAGGTGCGCTCACCGGTGTGGCAGGCGGGGCCGGACGGTTCGACCAGGGCGACGATCGCGTCGCCGTCGCAGTCGATCCGGAGTTGGCGGACTTTCTGCACGTTGCCGGATTCCTCGCCCTTCTGCCAGATCTTCTGGCGCGAACGGCTGAAGTAGGTAACCAGACCGGACTCGCGGGTCAGCCTCAGGGATTCCTCGTTCATGTAGGCGAGGGTCAGCACCTCGCCCGTCTCCGCGTTCTGGGCGATGCAGGGGACCAGCCCGTCCCGGTCAAACTTCACTTCGACTTCCGGCATCAGCCTTCGCTTCCGTTCGAGCCCTGGTTGGTCGTGATCTCACTCTGGCTGAGCGGCACGTACCACTGGCCGTCTTCCTTGACGAACTTCGCTTCGCGGCTGGTGCCGCCCTGGAACGTGACCGCGGCGATGTCGCCATTCACTTCGATCGTGTCGATCTTGAGGACACCCTGGTCACCGGCCGCCTTGAGGATCGGGGTCGTTTCACTTACGCAACGGTCGATGTCGTGAAAGGTCTGCTCGACCGCACTGGGCTGCATGATCAGGCAGAAGGCCGAGGCATCCTTTTCCTGGGTCGCCTGATTCAGCTTGGCGACGAGTTCGGTGATCGCCTGGCTGTCCTCGCTCGAAGTCGAGTCATCGGACCCGCCGCAGGCGGAGACCAGCGTTGCCGATCCGATCAGGGCGCAGATTGCGACTTTTCGCAGCATGGCCCAATCCTACGAAAGCCTGACCGGGATCCGGTCGCACGATGCCGGCTTGCCGTCTAGGGTTCAGGCCATGAAGTGGAAGCGAGGCCGTTCAGGCAACCGGAACGTGATCGATATCCGCGGCGCGAAGAGGGGCGGCGGAGGCGGCGGTGGTGGCTTCGGCGGCATCGGTGGCATGGGCGGTGGCGGTATGCAGCTGCCGGGCGGCAAGGGCAAGATCGGCGGCCTGGTCGGCGTGATCATCGTGATCATCGTGATCGGCACCCAGGTTCTCGGCGGGGGCGGCTCCGGTGGCGGCACCGGCTTCGACATGGGATCGATGTTCCCGGGAATGGGCGCCGTGCCCGGCGCGGAGAATCCCTCCCCGATCCCCGCCGGCGAGGACCCGGATGCCGACCTCAAGGATTTCTCGGCCTACGTCTTCACCGACGCCCAGCAGGTCTGGCGCAAGGCCTTCACCCGGGACGGCCGGCGCTGGCAGGACGCGCAGCTGGTGCTCTACTCGGGCGCGGTCAGCACCGGTGGCTGCGGCAACGCCACTTCGGCGGTCGGCCCCTTCTACTGCCCGGCCGACAACCGGGTCTACCTGGATCTGAGCTTCTACAAGGACATGAAGAACCAGCTCGGGGCCGACGGCGACTTCGCCTGGGCCTACGTGATCGCCCACGAGATGGGCCATCATGTCCAGAACATGGGTGGCATCTCCGACGAGGTTTCCCGCGAGAAGCGTGAGCAATCCGAGTCACGCAACGAGATCTCGGTCCGTAACGAGCTTCAGGCCGACTGCCTCGCCGGAGTCTGGGCGTCAACCGTCTTCGACCAGCTCGAGGCCGGCGACCTGGACGAGGCGATCGGCGCCTCCGAAGCGGTCGGTGACGACCGCCTCCAGTCCCGCGGCGGCGGCAGCGTCAACCCCGACTCGTTCACCCACGGAACCTCCGCCCAGCGCCACAGATGGTTCAAGACCGGCTTCGAGTCGGGAGATCCGGCCAGCTGCGACACGTTCTCGGGCGACATCTAGCCTGATTCGCCCGGTGGTTACGCCGCGGGGTGGGGGAGCTTCCCCGCCGTACCTCCAGGGCCGGGTTCAGGCTCTGGTTTCGGGAGGTGCCGCACATTCAGGCCCTTGATGGGCCTATTTTTGCGGCGCCTATCCCGGATCCGGCCGGATATCGATCGAGATCGGAGTTGGGTGCGCTATATGGCAGAAAACGGGATCTCGAAAAGCCAACACCACCCCACTTCAGCGGCTGGTGGTTCCTGGCGCCACCCGGGCTAATCAATGCCGAGGCGGTCCAGCATGTCTTCGTCGCGGCGCCACTTTCGCTTGACCTTGACCTGGAGGTCGAGGTGGACCTTGCCGCCGAGTTCCCCTTCGATGTCCTTGCGGGCCCCGGTGCCGATCTCTCCGACCTTGAAGCCCTTCTTGCCGATCAGGATCCGCTTCTGGGAGTCCGATTCAACCCAGATCTCGGCGTCGACCAGCCAGAGGCCGTCTTCGCGCTGCTCGATCCCGGTCACCCGCACCTCAACCGAATGGGGAATCTCGTCCCGGGTGCGGATCAGGGCCTGGCCCCGGATCAGTTCGGCCAGAAGCAGTTCCCGCGGCTGATCGGAGTGATCCTCCGGCGGGTAGAGGTAAGGCCCCTCGGGGACGATCGAGGCCAGGTACGAGGCGAGTTCCGGCACGCCCTGACCGGTCAGGGCACTGACCGGGAAAACCTCGTCGACACCGGCGAGCTCCGCGGCGGCGACCAAGACCGGCACGATGTTCCGGCCGAGCCGGTCGGCCTTGTTGACGGCGCAGATGATTGGCAAGCCGCCGGCTTTGGCCCGGGCCCCGAGCAGGGTTTCGGCGATGAACCGGTCGCCCGGCCCGACGCCTTCCTCGCCATTGATCACCAGCAGGGCGACATCGGCCCCCGCCAGTTCGCTTTCGACCGTCTTCTGCATGCGGCTGGTCAACTCGTCCCGGGGCCGCTGGACCCCGGGCAGATCGACCAGAACCAGCTGGGTACCGGCCTCGAGGTCGGTCGCCACTCCCCGGATCGCCCGGCGCGTGGTCTGGGGCCGGACCGAGGAGATCGCGACCTTGGCCCCGACGATCGCGTTGACCAGGGTCGACTTGCCGACGTTCGGCCTTCCGGCCAGTCCGACGAAACCCGAGCGGCTGCCTTCACTCATCGTCAGCCTCGACGGTCATCTTCGGTTCGATCCCCAGCCCGGAAACGACGCGGTCCTGGAGGTCGAGCATCTCGCCTTGATCGGTTTCGTGGTCGTAACCGCAGAGGTGGAGCACTCCGTGGACGACCGCTTCCACCTCGTCGACGCAGAATTCGGGGCAGATGACCACGTCCCCCAGCTCAACCGGGCCGGGACCCTCTTCCCCGTCGACCGGGAAGGAAAGGACATCGGTCGGTTTGTTTTTTCCGCGGTGGTCCCGGTTCAGTTTCCGGATCCTGGCTTCATCCACGACCTCCACCGCCAGGTGGCCATTCCCGACCCCTGCCGCTTCGAGGGTCGCGGTCACGGCCGGCCGGAAACGGGCCGGCACGTCATCAAGGTCAAGGCTCACTTGCCGTTCTCGCGTTCGGCGTGTTCGCCGTAGGCGGCGACGATCCGCTGGACCAGCCGGTGCCGGACCACGTCCTTGCCGCCGAAGCGCACGAACCTGACGTCTTCGATCCCCTCGAGGATCTCCCGCACGACGACCAGCCCGGACTTGCTGTCACGAGGCAGGTCGATCTGGGTGACGTCACCGGTCACCACCATCTTCGAGTTGAAGCCGAGCCGGGTGAGGAACATCTTCATCTGTTCGGGGGTGGTGTTCTGTGCCTCGTCGAGGATCACGAAGGCGTCATTCAGGGTGCGGCCGCGCATGAAGGCGAGCGGGGCGACCTCGATCACGCCTCGGTCGAAGTAGCCGTTGACCCGGTCCGGGTCGAGCATGTCGTAGAGGGCGTCGAAGAGCGGCCGCAGGTAAGGGTCCACCTTGGCCTGAAGGTCACCCGGCAGGAAACCGAGGCTTTCCCCCGCCTCGACCGCCGGTCGGGTCAGGATGATCCGCTGGACCTCGCCCTCGATCAGGGCGGCGGCTGCCATCGCCACCGCGAGGAATGTCTTGCCCGTGCCGGCCGGTCCGATGCCGAAGGTGACCGTGTTCTCGCGAATCGAATCAACGTAGACCTTCTGGTTGACGGTTTTCGGCACCACCCGCGTATTGCGGTTGTGCCAGACCACGTCATCGAGCACCTCGGCCGGGCGGCGGGAAGACTGGATCGCGTTGGTGACCGAACCTACGGTGGAGGCTTCAACCTCATGACCGCCTTCGATCAGGCCGATCATCTCGTCGACCAGGCGGGCCGCCTTGTCGTTCTCCGCGTCATCACCTTCGAGGGTGAGCTGGTTGCCGCGCAGGTGCACGCGGCTCGTGGTGCTGTCCCGGAGTGCGCGGAGGACGGAATCCTCGGCACCGGCCAGGTCGGCCGCAACATCGTTGTCCAGGGTGAGAGTCCTACGCGCCATAAGGTCAGCCATTGAGCTGGCTGCGCACCTCCGTGCTGACCCGCTTGCCGTCGGCGCGGCCGGCGACCCTTTCCTTCAGGAGACCCATCACCTGGCCCATGTGCTTCTGCTCGGTCGCGCCGGTTTCGGCGATCGCCAGCCTCGCAAGGTCGGCCAGTTCCTCGTCGCTCAGCTGGGCCGGCAGGTAAGCCTCGATCAGCTCGGCCTCGAAGCGTTCGTCCTCGGCCTGTTCGTAACGGCCGGCGTCGGCGAATGCCTTGGCTGCCTCCAGCCGCTTCTTGTGCTCGCGCTGCAGGGCGCTGATCTCATCGCCCTTGCCCAGCTTGTTTTCCTGCTGGAGGACGTCCTGGATCATTCGAAGCGCCGAGGCACGCTTGCGGTCGCCGTCCTTGAGGGCGGCCTGTGCGTCTTCGCGAATCTGGTCGGCGGCTGACATGGGACTAGCGTACCTGCCCGGGCAGCCGAACCCGCTCACCGCCTGTGAAGAAGCGGTTCAGCTCTGGCTTCCCTTGCCGCCGGGCGGCTCCGCATGCGAAGTACGGGGGCCGAAGGCGGCGTAGAAGACGATTCCCCCGGCGATCACGACCGACCCGTAGAGCAGCATGATGCGGTAGGTCCCGTTGACGATCCCGAGGCCGACCAGGGTGATCCCGATCCCGGCCGCGAAGGCAAAGAAGTATCGGGGCGAGCGAACTCCCCGCCAGATCAGGAAACCGGCCAGCAGCGCCGCCGGAATCCAGTCGAAGAAGCTGATCGGGGCGATGCAGCCAACCATGAAGAGAACCCCGACCGCCAGCCATCCGGCGAACCTGGCGGTTGCCGTGTTGCGGCTGTTTTGCTGATCGTCCTGATTCAAAGTTCCACCTTCTCGGCCCGTCCGGCCAGCGGCAGTTGCAGGAATCGGGTTCCGGCTTCGACGAAGGAATCAACGTCACCGGTGACCAGGAAACGGTAGTCGCCTTCGATCCGGTCGGTGGTCAACTCGTCGCGGCTTGCCAGTTCCCGCTGGATTGCCGCGGCGATCGCGTGGCCGGCCGTGACCAGGCTGACATCCCGGCCGAGCATGCGCTGCAGCATCGGAGCAACCAGCGGGTAGTGGGTACAGCCGAGGATCAAGGTGTCGACACCCGCTTCACGGAGCGGGTCACAGTAGCTGCGGACTGTGTCGAGAACCCCCTGGTCAAAGGTCGGGCCTTGCTGGATGATCGGTGCCAGATCAGGTGCCGCGACCTCGGTCACGGTCAGCGGTCGACCCAGGGAATCGAGTGCCCGCCGGTAGGCGCCACTGGCGACGGTCGCCGGCGTCGCGAGCACGCCCACTTTTCCGTTGCCGCTGATCGTGGCGGCGATCTCCGCTTCCGGACCGACCACGGTCACCACCGGCACCCCGGCTTCAGCCCCGAGCTGACGAATCTCGTCGCCGGCCGCGGCGGTGGCCGAGTTGCAGGCGATGACCAGCATCTTCACCCCGCGTTCCAGCAGCCCGGTGGCGATCACCTGGGCGCGATCGCGCAGCTCTTCGGCGCTCTTCGTCCCGTAAGGGAAGTGACCGCTGTCACCTAGGTAGAGGAAATCCTCGGCCGGCAGGGAGATCAGGCACTCATGGAGCACGGTCAAGCCTCCTACCCCTGAGTCGAACACGCCGATCGGCAGGGTCGAGCGGGTCACCGCGAACCTTCCCGGGCGAAGACCAGCGAGCCCCAGTCGCCGATCGCGCCGCGGCCGGTCTCGACCAGGCCATGGGGTCCGAAGGCGGCCAGGACCCGGTCGTATTCGGTGGTCAGGAGCCCGGAGCAGATCAGGGTTTCCGGCAGGTTCTCCGCGCTCAGTCCGTTCGCGACGATTTCCAGCAGTGGCGCGGTCAGGTTGGCGACCGTGGTGGGCGCCAGGGCCGGGAGCCCGGACTTGAGGTCAATCCGATCGAAGCCGGCCTCGACCCCGTTGACCCGGGCGTTCTCACGGGCGGCCTCGACCGCGGCGACCTCGTTGTCGCAGCCCTCGAGCGGTCGCCAGCCCAGCTTGCCGGCCGCGATCGCCAGTACGCCCGATCCGCAGCCGAGGTCGGTCAGGGGACCGAACGGATCACCCCGGCCGGCAATCTCGATCAGGGCCTCGATGCAGAGCCGGGTGGTCGGATGGGCTCCGGTGCCGAAGGCCTGGCCCGGGTCGACCACGACCTCGGCCAGGTCGGCCCTTTCCGGTTCCCAGGGCGGCCGGATCCAGACCGCGGGACCCCGGTCCGGGTCACCGACCAGCAGCGGCTTGTGGAAGGTGCGCCAGCGATCGGCCCAGTCATCGGCGACCTCGGTCGCCTCGACTTCCACCGTGCCGCCGGCGATGACTACCTTCTCCTCCTCGCCGAGGTCGGGCAGCTCGCCTTCGGCGCCGTAGATCGCGTATTCCACGTATCCGTCAGCGGCGACCTCTTCCACCCCGCCCGGGGCGAGAACGGTGAGTTCGGCCAGTACGAGTTCGGCCTGTTCCGGCTGGCACCGGACGGCAAGACGGATCAACCGAAAGCCCTGCGCATGCGCGAGAAGATGCCCGATTCCTTCGGTTCGCGGTTCTCGTCGGTCAGCGTCCCATCCAGGTCGGCGGCCAGTTTCTGCTGCTGCTCGCTGAGGTTGGCCGGGATGATCACGTTGAAGATGAAGCGGTGATCACCGCGACGCCGTGAGGATCCGAGTTGCGGCAGCCCCTTGCCCTTGAGCCGCGTTTCCGCCCCGGGCTGGGTGCCGGGGGCGAGTTCGATCTCGTCTTCGCCATCGAGCGTCTCGACTTCAAGCGTGTCGCCGATCATCGCCGCCGTGGCGTCGACCGGTACCACGGTGATCAGGTCCTGGCCGTCGCGGACCATTCCTTCGCGTTCGGCGACCTGAACCTCGACATAGAGATCCCCGGGCGGCGCCCCGGTTTCACCGGCGTGCCCGGCACCGGAGATGCGGATCCGCTGGCCGGACTCGATACCGGCGGGGATGTCAATCCGGTGTTTTTTGGCGGTGTGCTTGCGGCCCAGCCCGGAGCAGACCTTGCAGGGTTCCTCGGGGATCCGGCCGTCACCGTGGCAGCGGTCGCAGGGGGTGGCCCGGACCATCTGGCCGAAGGCGGTGTTGGCGACGCTCCTCAGTTCCCCGCTGCCGCCGCAGCGGTCGCAGGTCCTGATCGGGGTTCCCGGTTCGGCCCCGTTGCCATGGCAGTGCTCGCAGCTCGTGACCGCATCGAATTCGACTTCGCGGGTCGTGCCGTCGAGCACGTCCCCGAGTTCGATCTCGGTTCGGACCCCGACGTCGGCACCCGGCGCCGGACCCCGCGATGCTCCGAAGCCGCCGCCGAAGAAGGCGCTGAACAGGTCGTCGATCGAACCGAACCCCTGGGCCTGCGACTGGTAGCCACCGGAGCGAAGCCCGTCGTGACCGAACTGGTCGTAGGTTCCCCGCCGCTCGGCGTCGGAGAGCACCTCGTAGGCCTCGGCCGCCTCCTTGAACTTCTCTTCGGCCTCGGGATCGTGAGCGTTCACGTCCGGGTGGAGTTCCCGGGCGACCTTGCGGAATGCCTTCTTGATCTCCGCGTCGGTCGCTTCCCGGCTTACCCCGAGAATCTCGTAGTAATCGCGCTTTTCGCTCATGCGTCGTAGACGAATTCGAAGTAGCGGGAAAGCTCGCGGGCGGCTTCACTGACGCTGGCGATCGCCTTCTCGTAATCCATGCGGGTCGGGCCGACCACCCCGACCGAGCCCAGGTTCCGGTGGCCGAGCCCGTAATTGGCGCCGATCACGGTCACGTCCTGCAGTTCGGGCTGGGGATTCTCGGCCCCGATCCAGAGGAAGACGGAGCGCTCGTCGATTGCCGAGCGCATCATCCTGAGCACGGTCGCCTTCTCCTCCAGTGTGGTCATCAGGCGGTCGATCCGGGGCAGGTCGGCAGCCCTGCGCTGATCGAGCAGCCGGGAGGCACCATCGACGTAGAGCGTGCCCTCGAGACCCTGTTCGAGGTCGACCAGGGCCGGCGCAAGCTGCTCGATGAAATTGGCCTCAAGCGGACCGAGCGCCGGATCGGCAAGTTTCGAGGCGATCCGGCGAGCCCCGAGATCGATGCCGGAGAGCGACTCGTTCAGGTAGCTGGAGGCCCACTCGACCAGACCGGGATCGACTGGCGAGGCGAAGGTGAAGGCCCGCCGGGTGACGTCACCGGTCGATGTGATCACGATCACCATCACCACCTCGGGCTGCAGCAGCAGGGCTTCGACCCGGTGGATCCGGGCCGTCCCCAGTGGCGGAGCCACGACCAGGGCGAGCAGGTCGGTGATCTGGGCCAGGGCCGAGGTCGCTTCCTGCATCGCCCCGTCGACCTCGCGACGCAGGTCGCTGAGGTCGAGGGTGGCCGCGGGCGCACCGCGGGTTACCGCGCGGGACTTCAGCGATTCGACGTACTGCCGGTAGCCGAGGTCGGTCGGAACCCGCCCGGCCGAAGTGTGGGGATGGGTCAGATAGCCGCCCGCCTCAAGCGCGGCAAGCTCCGCCCTGACCGTCGAGGCACCCCACTCCAGCCGGGAATCCCCGGCAATCGCCTTCGACCCCACCGGACGCCCGGTTTCCCGGTAAGCATCCACAACCAGCCCAAGAATCAGTTCCTGTCGCTCGGAGAGCATCACTTCATTGTATGAAGCCGCGTTTTCCGCGACCTGCGAGCCGTCCTACGAGTAGGTGACGTCGGCGGTGGCGTTCCGGATCACCTGGTTCTCGCCCTGGGCCGCGATCAGGTCAAAGGTGACGTCGGCACCGTCGGCCTCGATCACTTCGCCCGAGACCTCGATCTCCGTTTCCGGCATGCTCATACCGCGGAACTGGACCGAAAGCCGCTTCAGTGCCCGCGGGTCTCCGCCGGCTTCTTCGGTTGCCGCCTTGGCGACCAGTCCCATCACGTAGAGGCCATGCAGGATGGTCGAGGGCAGGCCGACCATCTGGGCGAATTCCTTGTCGATGTGGATCGGGTTGAAGTCCCCGGATGCCCCGGCGTAGCGGTGCGGCAGAAACTTGTCCGGAGTGACCTTGAGGCCGGCGATCTTCTCGCCCTTTTCCTTCGCGCTCATTCTTCAATCCCCCTGACGATGTTGGTCCAGGTGGCCTTGCAGACGAGGTCACCGTTCTGGTTTTTCGACTCGGTCTCGAAGACGTAGAAACCCTTGCCGTCCTTCGGGTAGATGTCCCTGCAGGTGGTCGTGGTTGTGATCAGGTCGCCGGAGATCACCGGTTCCCCCCATTCGAATTCCTGGCCGCCGTGGACCATCGCGGCGAAGTTCATCTCCACGTCGGGGTCGAATAGCACCGGACCCATCGCCCCGGCCGCATACACGACGACGAACATCGGCGGGGCCACTATCCCGCGGTATCCCGCCGCCCTGGCAGCTTCGGCGTCGAAGTGGACCGGGTTGTCGAGCCCGATCACCTGCGCGTATTCGCGGATCTTTTCCCGGCCTACCTCGTACTCGTAGGCCGGCCAGCTCTTGCCAACGGCATCGGTCTTCAGCGCCATGCCGGAAACTTACACCCGGCCCGGGTTCACCGAGTGCCCGGTTTGTGCCGGTATGCGGCACAAAGTGGGATCTCGCGGGGCCGCCCGGGGGGGCGGGCCGGGACGCCGCCCGGGACGCGGCGGGTTACTCGTCGAGCTCGAGGACTGCGAGGAAGGCTTCCTGGGGGACTTCGACCCGGCCGACGTTCTTCATCCGCTTCTTTCCCTTCTTCTGCTTGTCGAGCAGCTTGTTCTTCCGGGTTACGTCACCGCCGTAGAGCTTCGCGGTGACGTCCTTGCGGACCGCCTTGACTGTTTCGCGGGCGAGGATGTTCGCCCCGATCGCGGCCTGGACCGGGATGTCGAACTGCTGGCGGGGGATCGTCTTGCGGAGCCTCGCGACCAGGTCCTTGCCCTGGTTGTAGGCGAATTCCTTGTGGGTGATGATCGAGAGCGCGTCGACCCGGTCGCCGGCCAGCAGCACGTCAACCTTGACCAGGTCCGAGGGGCGGAGCCCGATCGGTTCGTAGTCGAGCGAGGCGTATCCCCGGGTCGAGGACTTGAGCACGTCGAAGAAGTCGAGCACGATCTCGCCGAGCGGCAGGTCGTAACGGATCTGGACCCGGGTCGGGCTGAGGTAGTCCATGTCCACATGGGTACCGCGCCGCGACTGGCAGAGCTCCATCACCGGGCCCACGTACTCGGTCGGGGTGATGACCGTGGCCCGGATGTAGGGCTCTTCGATCCGTTCGATCGAACCGGGGTCGGGCATCTGGTTCGGACTGGAGATCTCGGTCATCTCGCCGTTGGTCGTGTGGACCTCGTAGCGCACGGTCGGGCTGGTCGCCATCAGCTCGAGGCCGTATTCGCGCTCCAGCCTCTCGCGCACGATCTCCATGTGAAGCAGCCCGAGGAACCCGCAGCGGAAGCCGAATCCCAGCGCCTCGGAAGTCTCGGGCTCCCAGGAAAGGGCGGCGTCGTTCAGGCCCATCTTGTCGAGTGCGTCCCGCAGGTCCTCGTAGCGGTCGGTGTCGATCGGGAAAAGGCCGCAGAAGACCATCGGCTTGACCTCGCGGTAGCCGGCCAGCGCCTCGGCTGCGGGGTTCTCGAGGTTGGTCAGCGTGTCACCGACCCGCAGCTTCGAAACGTCCTTGATGCCGGTGATCACGTAGCCGACCTCGCCGGTGTCGATCCCGTCGACCGGGGTCATGACCGGGCGAAAGAAGCCGATGTCATCCAGTTCGGCCTCGGTGCCGTTCTGCATCGCCAGCACCTTCCCGTGCTTGCGGAAGCGCCCGTCCATCAACCGCACGTAGGCGATCACGCCGCGGTACTGGTCGAATTCGGAATCGAAGATCAGGGCCCGGGCCGGGGCATCGGGGTCGCCTTCCGGCGGCGGGATGCGGTCGACCACCGCTTCGAGCACTTCGATCACGCCCTCGCCGGTCTTGGCGGAGATGCGAAGGATGTCGTCGGGATCGACGCCGATCAGGTCCGAGACTTCTGCCGCGACCCGTTCCGGCTCGGCGCCGGGCAGGTCAACCTTGTTCAGGACGGGAATGAGCTCGAGCCCGTTCTCGATCGCCAGGTAGGTGTTGGCGACGGTCTGGGCCTCGACCCCCTGGGCAGCATCGACGACCAGGAGCGCACCCTCGCAGGCGGCGAGGCTGCGCGAGACCTCGTATGAGAAGTCGACGTGGCCGGGAGTGTCGATCAGGTGCAGGTGGTAGGTGACGCCGTCGGAGGCCATGAACTCGACCCGCACCGCCTGGGCCTTGATGGTTATTCCGCGCTCACGCTCGAGATCCATCGAGTCCAGAACCTGGGCCTGCATTTTCAGCGGGTCCACGGCCTTGGTCAGTTCGAGGATGCGGTCGGCCAGGGTCGACTTGCCATGGTCGATGTGGGCGATGATCGAGAAGTTGCGAATCAGTTCCATCAGGGACAGAGCAGTATGCCGCAGGGGACTATCGGCAGGATCGCGGCGAGAGTGGCCCGTCGAGGGCGAGTACCGCCCCTCCGTCGGCGTCGATCACGTTTTTGACCGCGGGATCCCGAGAAACCCAGGTCAGCTCCCGGGGCACGAGCAGCTTCTGGCCTTCGCGGTCGAGGGTGAGGACCAGGTACTCGTAATCGCCCTGGTTGGCGGCGGCGATGAAGTCGCGACAGTTCCCGGCTTCGACGAAGCCGGCGTGGGGCTGCTTGACGCCGATGAACTGGACCTCGTTGTCGAGGTCCTCGCCCCAAAGCGGGTACTGGCGGGTTGCGTTGGTGCCGATCTTCACTCCGCTCTGGCCGTTCGCCCAGACATATGACTCGGAGAGGGCCGGGATCGTGAAATCCGGCGAGGCGTAGCGGTGGTTGAAGTAATAGCGCTGGACCCCGAACCCGCAGAGGACGAGGAATGCGATCGTCGCGCCGGCGGTCCAGCCGAAAAGTTTCCGGGAAGAGCGGGTCGAGAGTCTGTGCTGTTTCGACCGGACCCGCCAGACCCCGAGGGCGATCAGACAGACAACCCAGAAGACCGTCGCCGCCACGATCGCAACCAGCCATTCCTTGGCGTCCCAGCCATCACCGAAGGCGATCGTCACCGGGGCCAGGATGAGCAGCAGACCGGCCACGAGCCAGCGGGCCCGGCCGCCGCGCTGACCGACGCCGCTGCCGAGCAGCGCTAGGCAGACCGCCAGCGCCGGGGCCAGGTACCGGAGTCCGGAGACGAATCCGTTCGGTTCCCCGGCGGGGCCGGAGGCGGAGGTCGGGGCGACCAGCCAGGCCAGGACCAGGGCGAGGCCGACCGCGGCCCCGGTGCGGCGGGCCGGGCCGGAATTCCGATCGAGGCAGAGCACCAGTCCGGTGATCGCCAGCACTCCGAGCAGAATCCAGCCGGAGCCGAAGCCGTCACCGAAGCCGGGCAGGAACCAGTGGCGGACCACATCGGTGTCGGTCAGATACCCCCAGACCGAGCCGGCGTCGCGCCCGCCCACGTCCTGTTCGGGCCCGGGCAGCGAAAGCGGGCCGATGTGGTTGATCCAGGGCAGCGGATTGCCGGCGTGAGTCAGGTTGCGCAGGTACCAGTAGCCCCCGCCGAGCAGCAGCGCCCCGCTGCCCGCAAGGCCGTTTCTCAGGCGGCGCGACGGCTCGGCCAGAACCACCGTTCCGGCGAGCAGGACCAGGGCGGCCGGAATGAAGTTGACCTTGGTGCCCATCGCGAGGCCCGCCGCCAGAGCGACCACGAGGGTCGGACCGAGGGTGATCTTGCGCCCTCCGGCCGCGGCGTTGACCATTACCGCCAGACCGGCCAGCAGGAAGAAGGTTCCGACGATGTCGTTTCTCGCCTCCCCGGCCTGGTCGGCCATAGCGGTCGAACCGAGGATCAGCGCAACCCCCGCCATCGAGATCGGGGCTGCGCCGTAGGGCCGCCCGATGCACCAGGCCGCGAGCAGGCAGGCGGCGAACCAGCCCAGGTTGAGAAAGATCGAGAGCAGGTCGGTGCCGAAGGCCATCATCCCGAGCGAGTGGATGACTTCCGAGTTCTGGGGGTAAAACCAGCTGAGGAACTGCGGGGCGAGCAGATGGAGCGACCAGGTGTCCCCGCTCTGGGCGATGCCGGCGGCGAAGGGGCCGTGGTACCAGGTCGAATCGAATCCGGTCATGCCGGTGCCCAGCCGGATCGCGATGCCGGCCACGAAGGCGCCGAAGGCGCCGGCCGCGACGGCGGTACCGACCATGGTCAATCCGGGAGAAGCAGGTTCGGAAATCAGGGCCGGCCGGGCCCGGGCCGCAGGCAGCCGCTCCTGCCAGCGCCAGAGCGCCGCCGCCAGAAGGAGGGTCAGGAGCAGCCAGCTCCAGCCGGTCAGCAGCCCGAAGGTGCCGAGGGCCAGGGCCGGAGCGATCGCCGAAGCCACCGCCAGGATCGCCGCCCCGACCCAGGCCACGGGCCCGCGCCAGCCGGGCAGCAGGCACCGGCCGAGGACGACCGCGATAACCAGTACGGCGGCCAGCCCGGCGAGACTGGCGAGGCAGCCGACCAGGTACGCGGGGAAGCTCACGACCGGCGCCGCAGAAGGGCAGCGACCTGATCGAGTTCAGGGACCTTCAGCAGCTGGCAGACCGCGGCATAGGAGATGCCCCCCAGCCCGAGCCCGGCGCCCAGCGAAATGATCTGGCCGGCGAGCCCGCGACCAAGGGCCTCGTCGAGCAGGTCCCAGATCTCGTAGGAGACCCCGGCCAGCACGGCCGAGGCAATCAGTATTCGCAGGGCCGACGAGAGGAACCGGCCGAACTCGATCCCGGCCAAACGGGTGCGAAGCATGACCGTCTGGATCGCCACCGAAACGGTTGTGGCGATCGCGGTCGCCGCCACGATCCCGGCCACCCCGAAAGGCTTGTAGAGCAGGAAGGAACCGACTGCGGTCACGGCGAGATTGGCGCCCGCAATCCAGGTCGGGATCCAGGGCTTCTGGAGCCCGAAGAAGGTTCGGCTGAGCAGCAGGTACATGCCGTTGGTCGGCAGCGAGAAGGCGAACCAGAAGAGCGCGGTCGCAACGACCTCGGTCTCGGCTGCGTTGAACTCGCCTCGCTGGTAGACGAGGCGGATCACCGGTTCGGAGAGCACGAGGATCGCGGCGCTGGCCGGCAGGAGCACGAAGATGATCTGCCGCATGCCCTTGGCCAGTGTGCTCCGCAGCGAGTCGAAGTCCTTGCGGTTGGCAAAACGGGCCAGGGTCGGGAAGAGGACCGTCGCAATCGCCACCGAGAAGATGCCCTGCGGGAGCTGATAAATCCGGAAGGCCTTGTCGATTGCCGCCGGGGCCTCGTCACTGACCAGCGAGCCGAAGAAGCTGTTGATCAGCAGGTTGAAGTTGATCAGGCCGAGGCTGAGCGTCACCGGGATCATCATGATCAGCACCCGTCTTACGTTCGGATCCCTGAAATCGACCTTGAGGGTGAACTGGAAGGGCGTGTTCCGGAGGTCGAAGGTGGGGATCAGGAGCTGGACCAGGGTGCCCGCCACGACACCGATCGCGTACGCGTAGATCTGCTTGTCCTCGGGGAAGAGCGGCACCCCGATGATGACCACCGCGATGATCGTGATGTTCCAGAAGAACGGCGATATCGCGAAGGCGCCGAAGCGGTCGTAGCTGTTGAGGATGCCGACCACGATCCCGGTCACCCCGAGCAGGATCAGGATCGGGAACAGGATCTGCGAAAGCACGATCATCAGGTCTTCGGTGGCGGCCGAGAAGCCGGGAGCGAAGATCGGCATGACCAGGCCGGCGGCGAGGATGAAGAAGGCGGTGATCGCGCCGAGGATCATGGTCACCAGCAGGAGCAGGGTCGAGGCCATGCGGAAGGCCTCCCGGTACTTGCCCTTCTCGATCTGCTCGGTGAAGATCGGGACGAAGGCGGGCTGCAGCGCGGCATCGGCGAAAAGTGCCCGGATCAGATTCGGAACCTGGAAGGCGACGGTGAAGGCCGACATCGGTCCCGAGATGCCGAAATACCCTGCGGCGACGATTTCGCGAACCAGCCCGGCCACCCGGGAGGCGGCGGTGGCGATCGAGAAGAAGGCGGTCGAGCGGGCCAGGCGTCCCGGCTTCTCCGGTTTGAGGGCCCCGTCGGGTTCGGGGGCGGGCGCTTTCACCTCCGGTGCCGGCGTCGGAGCCAGGGCCTCGGGGTCGAGTTCCGTTCCCTCGATCACCGGGACCGGGGCAATGGCTCCCCCCTCCTCGGCCAGCCCGGATGCGGTTTCAACCAGCGCGTCTTCCCTTTCCCGCACCGGTTCAGGGACGGGATCCGGATTCCTCACCGGCTGCCGCATCACCCGGGTGGCCTTCTCCGAGGTGTTGCGGATCGCCTCTTCAGCCGCACGGGCGGCAGCTTCAAAGGGGTCGAGTTGGGGGTCGGATGGCGTGTTCAAGCTCTTTGGCGTATAGTCAGCGGCCGCTCGTCGGCAGCAATACGCCCGCAAGCACACCACAAATCATGGCCAACATAGCCTCACAGAAAAAGAGAATCCTTCGCACCGAGCGCGAGCGCGTCGAAAACCGGCGGCTTACCTCTGCGATCAAGACTTACTTCAACCGCCTCGAGAAGGCCGCCGATGAAGGCGACGCCGACTCCGTCCAGGCCGAGCATCGCGCTCTGGTCTCGCGGATAGACAAGGCGGTTCAGAAGGGCGCGATCCACCGCAACAACGGCGCGAGGAAAAAAGCGCGCGCTGCCCGTATCGCCTCCGGCTCCTAGCTTCACGCGGTGGCGGCCAGGAGGGCGAGGTCGAGGGCGAGGTCGTCCGGGTATTCGGCGCCGCCACGGGTCCAGATCTCCAGTTGTGCGAAGGCAATCGCCGCCTCCCGCATCGATTCGACCGTGGTTCCGGTCAACGAGCTGATCAGCCGTCTGGCGACAAACGGCGGCACCCCGAGTTCCCGTTCGAGTCGTGACGGATCCTCCCCGGCTTCCAGCCTGACCAGTGCCTTGTGAGCCCGGCGGATCGAGGTCGAAGTCGAGAAGACGGTGCTGCCCGCACTCACACCCTGGGCGAGCAGGCGCTCGGCGACGGCGATCACTTCCCGCCGGTCCCCGCTGATTACCGCATCGCCGAGAGCGAAGTTGCTGGTTTCGGATGTGTCGGTGACCATCTCTTCGAGGTCCTCGACGTCGACCAGCCCGTCGGGGCCGGCCCAGAGCGCCAGCCGGTCAAGTTCGTTCCCGAGCCGGGGCAGGCTCTCCCCCATCCGGGCGATCATGAAGCGGGCGGCCTCCGGGGTCAGCTCGAATCCCCGGGCCGCTGCACTCTCGATCAGGTGCACCGGCAGCCGGGCGCCTTCCGGAGCTTCATAGGAAAGATCCTCGCCCCCGACCTTCTTCACGGCTTCCGCGATCCCGGCCGGAACCTTGCCCCGCGCGATAAGTACCACCGTCGTCTCGTCGGGCGCGGCCAGCAGCGCCTCGGCGACCGTCGCGGACTGGTTCTTGCCCCATTTCTCGATCCGGTCGGCGAGCAGGTATCGCCGGCCCGGCATCAGCGAGAGCGAACCGATCGAGGCGGCAAGCGCATCGGCGTCGGGGCTTCCCTTGCCGTCGGCCGGTTCGAAGACCTCCAGACCACCGGCACCGCTCTCGGACTCGGCCCGTTGCCGCAACCGGGTGCGGGCCTGGTCGATCTTGGCGCTGTCGCTGCCATGGATGAGGTAGGCGGGCTTCACCCCTTCATTGTCCCGGATGACCCGGCGTTCAACCCTCACCGCCCCGTTTCCACCCGGTAGCCCGGGCCGGCGCCGAGTACGATCGACACGGTGCCGTCCCGGTCGGTGCGCAGGGTCTCGACGCCGTCCGCGGAAAGTTCACTCAGCGCGTCCGCGGCCGGGTGGCCGTAGCGGTTGTCCTCGCCGACCGAGATCACGGCGAGCCGGGGCGAGGATTCATCGAGGAGCGCCGGCAGTCCCGCATCCTCGCTGCCGTGATGGGCAACCTTCAGCACGTCGATCGGCCCGGGATCGAGCGGCACCGCTTCCTCCTCGGCGTCGCCGGTCAGCAGCATGCGAAAGCCCCGCCAGCGGAGCAGGGTGACGATCGAGTTCTCGTTGGCCGCGGATTGGTCGCCGGAGGCCACGCCGGCAGCTTCGCCGGTAGGTCCCTGAGCGGGTGGCCAGAGGATCTCAAGGCTCAGGTCACCGTCTCTGATTTCCTCCGACTCGTTCACCCGGTCGAGCTCGGCGCCGGAATCTTCCGCCAGGGCGAGCAGTTCCGCCGGTGCGCGGTCGTAGAGCAGCCGGTCGACCGGGATCAGGCCAAAGAGATCAAGCAGCCCGCCGTAGTGGTCGAGATGCGGGTGGGTCAGGATCGCCGCGGCGAGGTGGCTTACCCCGGCTGATTCGAGAGCCCCGGAGATGCCTCCGCCGGGCGGACCGCCATCGATCAGAATCGGGTCGGCGCCGGAGGGGCGGATCAGGATCGCGTCTCCCTGGCCCACGTCAAGGATCTCGACCCTGGCACCACCCGGCGGCGGCGCGTCAAGATGCCGGCGCCCGCTTCCGGTCAGCCCCGGCACCAGCAGGATCAGGCAAGCCAGAACCAGCACCGCCGCGGGAAGCCAGCGGCCGGGCCGGACCGGCGCCTGCCCCGGCCGCCAGAAGCGCAGGACGGCCGCGATGACCAGAACCAGCGCCACCGAGATCAGGGCCAGGTTCAAGGCACTGCCGGGGCTCACCTCGATCACCGCCCATTCCGGCCGTCCGAACCACTCGGCTACCTGGGCGATCCAGCCGAGGAAGAGGGAACCGGCCAGATTGAACGGCGCCGCGAGCACCGGGCTGAGCTGCCCGACCGCGACCGAAATCATGCCCAGCCACATGGCCGGAGCGACCGCCGGCATGGCCACCAGGTTTGCGGCGAGCGTCCCGACCGGCAGCCGCTCGAAGTGGAAGGCGATCAGCGGCGCCGTAACGATCGTCGCCGCCAGGGTTACCGCGATCCCCTCGGCCAGGCTGCGCCGCCAGCCTTCCGAACCGACCACCGGTTCCAGCCGCAACTGAAGCGGCCGGGCGAGCAACATGATCCCGATCACCGCAACAAAGCTGAGCTGCCAGCCGATGTCTCCGGTCGCCCTCGGATTCAGTCCGAGCGTGACCAGGGCGGCAATCGCCAGCGCATAGGCCCGCGATGGGGCCCTGGTGGCTGCCAGCGCGGCGAGACCGGCCAGCCCCATCACTCCTGCCCGCTGGATCGACGGCCCGCCACCGGCCAGCGGGATGTAGATCAGGATGAGCCCCGCGATCACCAGGAGCCGCTGCCGGGGGCGGGCGCCGATCAGGGAGAGGAACGGAATCGCCAGCAGGGCGAGGAGCACGACGTTCTGGCCGGACACCGCGAGCAGGTGACTCAACCCCGAGTTGCGGAAATCCTCGGTCGTCCGCTCGTCGACCTCGCCGTCGTCACCAAGCACGAACCCCCGCGAGAGTGCCGCCTCCTGCTCCGGCACCGCGACCGCCAGCGCCTCGAAGGCGTTCTCCCGCAACCGGTCGATCAGACCGGTCACGCCGCCCCGTGCGAGTCCGTCCGGCCGCAGCCGGTCGGCTCGCAGAACCATGGCGATGCCGCGCCGCTCGAGGTCGGCCGCCATCCAGTCGGGGGACGGGCCGAGTTCTCCGCTGACCTCGAGGCCCCGGCCGGGCAGGAGGCCGTCGGTCGGTGAGGAGGTTTCGACCAGCACCTTGCCTTCACCGGTCTCGAAATCGAAGCGGGAGATCCCCTGCGAGTGAGAAGGCGGCGAATCGACAAACCCGGAGAGTCCGGTCGCGCCGGCCGGCGCCCTCAGGGCACCGGCGTCGATCGCATCGATCCGTGCCCCGCCCAGCAGGAGTCCGGCGATTGCCGCGGCCAGAGTGACCAGCAGCAGGCCGACTCCGCTCAACCGCCCCCGGTGAGAGAACGCACCGATTGCGAGTGCCGCCGCAAGGGCGGGCTTCAACCAACTGCCGCCCGATCCCAGAAAGGGCGAGGCGGCCAGCCCCGCCGCGCCGCCGATCGCCGCCGCGAGCCGCCAGTCGGCGGCGGTGTTCACGGCGTGAGGGCCGCCCGGAGCGACTCCATGGTTACCGGCCCGATGCCGCTGATCTGGTCGAGCTCGTCGATCGATCCGAGCCCACCCTGTGCATCCCGAAACTCGAGGATCTTCTCCGCGGTCACCGGCCCGATCCCGTCGATCTCCTCGAGCTGCTCCTGGGTCGCCGTTCCGAGGCTGACCGGGGCGCTAGCTGCTTCGGTTCCGGAAACGGTCCCGCCGGTCGAAACCGTTCCACCGGCTGCGCCGGCCTCCGTCGCTGAGGGCACGATCACCTGCTGGCCGTCGCTCAGGGTCGCCGCCCGGTTGATCGCCCCGACGAAGGCCCCGCGTGTGGTGCCACCGGCCCGCTCGATCGCGTCGATCACCCGGGCACCCTGGGAGAACCGGTAGACCCCGGGTCTCCGCACCGCCCCGGCCACGTCGACGATCAGTTTGCGGCTACTGCCACTGACCTCGAAGCCGCCGCTTCCGGAGCCGCCATCCGCTCCCGATTCCGCCCTGGACCCGCCACCCGCGGGATCCCCGCCGAAGCTGGCCGACTCGGACTTCTCCCCCCGGATCGAGTTGAAGCCGACCAGCAGCAGCACGCCGCCGACCACGGCGTAAACGAGCATCTGTCGGTTGATTTGCGGCATGCCCCGAAACTGCCACGAAAAACCTCACACGTGGCTCTACAGGTGCAACGATTCAGTAACGTGGAGCCCCGTTTCCGGCTCACTCCGACGGTTTCGGGCTACTTCAGGCCGGTTTGACGACCAGGTTGACCAGCTTGCCGGGGACGACGATCTCCTTGACGATGGTCATTCCTTCGAGGTGGCGGGCGACGTTTTCGGCGGCTTTGGCCGTCGCGAGGATCTCTTCTTCGGGGGCACCGTCGGCGACCTCGACCCGGTCGCGCACCTTGCCTCCGACCTGGACGACGATGGTCACCGTGTCGGACTTGAGCAGGTCCGGATCGGCTTCGGGCCAGGCAGCTTCCCAGACCCTCTGGCCGGTCACTCGTTCGAAGACTTCGGCGGCCAGATGGGGCGCGAAGGGCTGGATCAGGGAGGCTGCGGTCCCGGTCGCGAAACGCACTGCCTCCGCTCCGTCGCCGCCGGCCGCGAGCAGGTTCCCCTTGACCAGGTAGATCTCGTTTACCAGCTCCATCACGGCGGCGATGACCGTGTTGAACTGGAAGCCGCGGTTGAAGTCACCGGTCGCCTTGTCGATCGCCCAGTGGGCCTTGGCCGCAACCTCGCGGGCCTCGCCGTCGAGCCCGTCCGGCAACGCCAGTGGCCCGGACTGGCCGGCGGCAGCCAGCTCCTCGCCGAGTCGCCAGAGCCTGGCCAGGAAACGGTGGACGCCCTCCACCCCTTCGTCGGTCCAGTCGCCGGAACGCTCCGGCGGGCCCATGAAGCAGACGTAGGTCCGGGCGGCGTCGGCCCCGTGGCGGGCGACGATCTCGGAAGGACTGACCGTGTTGCCCTTCGACTTCGACATCTTGGCACCGTCGCGAGTGATCATCCCCTGCGTGAAGAGGTTGGCGAAGGGCTCGACCACACCGATGTGCCCCATGTCCTTGAGCGCCTTGGCGAAGAAGCGGGCGTACATCAGGTGGAGGATCGCGTGCTCGACTCCGCCGATGTACTGGTCGACCGGCATCCAGAAATCCGCGGCTTCCCGATCCCAGGCGGCCTCGGAGTTCTGCGCGTCCAGATAGCGCAGGAAGTACCAGGACGAATCGACGAAGGTGTCCATGGTGTCGGTTTCGCGCTCGGCGGCGGCCCCGCACTTCGGGCAGGTGGTGGCGACCCAGTGCGTCGCCGCGGCCAGGGGACTCTTGCCCTTCGGCGCGTAGTCGTCGATCTCCGGCAACCGGACCGGCAACTGCTCTTCGGGCACCGGGACCATGCCGCATTCATCGCAGTAGACGATCGGGATCGGCGCGCCCCAGTACCGCTGCCGCGACACGAGCCAGTCACGCAGGCGGAAGTTGACCGAGGCGTCGCCCCGGCCTTCGAGCTTCAGCCACTCGACGATCTCGTCGTAGGCCGCCCGGTTGTTCATGCCGTCGAAACGGCCGGAACCGGTCATCGGACCGTCGCCCGCGTAGGGCAGACCCCGGTCGTCTCCCCCCTCCTCCGGTTCGCCCTCGATCACCCTTCTCACCGGCAGGTCGAAGACCTTCGCGAACTCGTAGTCGCGCTGGTCGTGGCCCGGCACCGCCATGATCGCGCCGGTGCCGTAGTCCATCAGCACGTAGTCGGCGACGAACATCGGGATTTCTTCGCCGTTGACAGGATTGGTCACCGTGCGGCCGAGCGGCACCCCGGTCTTGGGTCGGCCCTCGTCACCGCGCTCGGCGACCGACTCGCGGGCGACCGAGTTCACGTACTCCCGGACCTCGTCCTCGACCTCGGTGCCTTCGATCAACCGGTCGAGCTCGGGATGTTCGGGTGCCATCACGAAGAAGGTCGCGCCGAAGAGCGTGTCGGGGCGGGTCGTGAAGACCGGGAAGTCGAGGTTGGCCGACTCGCAGCGGAAGGTCACCTCGGCGCCTTCGGAGCGGCCGATCCAGTTCTTCTGCATGGTGATCACGTGCGGCGGCCAGGCCTCGAGCTCGTCGAAGTCGTCGAGCAGCTGCTGGGCGTATTCGGTGGTCTTGAAGAACCACTGCCTCAGGTTGCGGGTCTCGACCTGGGTTCCGCAACGCTCGCAGCGGCCGTCGACCACTTGCTCGTTGGCCAGCACCGTCGCGTCCTTCGGGCACCACTGGACCGGTGCCTGGGTCCGGTAGGCGAGCCCGCGCTCGAACAGCTGCAGGAAGATCCACTGGGTCCAGCGGTAGTACTCGGGGGTGTGGGTCGCGAGCTCCCGGGACCAGTCGATCGAGACCCCCCAGTCGGCGAACTGCTTGCGGAACGACTCGATCGAGCGCTCGGTCGCGACCAGCGGCGGCTCGCCGGTCTTGATCGCGTTGTTCTCGGCCGGCAGACCGAACGAGTCGAAGCCCATCGGATGAATTACCTCGAAACCGTTCCGGCGCCGGAAATGGGCGATCGCATCACCCAGCGAGTAGCACTTGAGGTGCCCGACGTGGGGTTCACCCGAGGGGTAGGGCAGCATCTCGAGCACGTAGCTCTTGGGCTTCTCGGGGTCGAAGCCTTCCTGACCGGGATTCGGCACCTCCCAGGTGCCCTCGTCCGCCCAGACCTGCTGCCATTTGCCCTCGATTTCGCGAGGTTCGTACCGACTCATCGGCGCGGAGTCTATTTCTCAGGCTAGGGTCGCCACTGCGTGATGTCGGGGATCGGCCTGAGGTTCGGCTCGACCTGCTCGCGGACCGATTCGAAATCGGGGGGCAGCGAGAGCCGCTCGCCGAGATGCTCCGGGTCCTCGTCGGTGGCGAAACCGGGGCCGATCGTGGCGATTTCGAAGAGGATGCCGCCCGGCTCGCGAAAGTAGAGCGCCTTGAAGTAGAAGCGGTCGATCACCGGGGTGATGTAGAGCCCGGTCGCGGCGACCTTCTCCCGCCACTCGTCGTGCTGGTCCATCGGCGAGGCCCAGGCGATGTGATGCACCGTTCCGGCGCCCGGGATCGCCCGGTCCGCCGGCGGCTCGTCGAGGAAGTAGTAGCCGTTGCGGGCCTCGAAACCGTCACCCGCCTCACCGGCCAGATGCCAGTGATCCTCGCCTTCATCGGTGAAGCCAAGCACCTGTCCGAGCACCTGCCTGGTCACTTCGGGGTTGCCGGAGAAGGCGCGGGCTCCGTGGAAGCCCTGGATCGCATGCTCGGCCGGGATGTCTACGTGGCCCGGGATCAGCGGCGCATCCGGTCCGTCGTAGACGAGGATCTCGTGGGTCAGCCCTTCCGGGTCCTGAAACAACAGGGTGTCGCCCTCACCGGTCGGACCGATCCCGTAGAAGGAGGCGCCTTCGTCGGAACTGCGGACCGTCGTGACCCCGGCCTGCCCGAGCCTCGCGGCCCAGTAATCGAGTGAATCAGGGGAGCCGACCCGCCAGAGAATGCGGTGAATCATCCCGGCTCCCGCCCGCCCCTCGCGCGATCCGGGGTATTCGAAAAAGGTCAGGTCGAAACCGGGCGAGCCCTTCTCGTCACCGTAGAAGAGGTGGTAGACGGAGGGGTCGTCCTGATTGACCGTCTTCTTGACCAGCCGCATGCCGAGCAGGCCGGCGTAGAACTCGACGTTTCCCGGTGCGTCGCCGGTGATGCAGCTGATGTGATGAACGCCGTTCAGGCTGAGATCGGTCATGAAGCCAAGCGTACTTGGCTGGCATCCCCGGTCCGGGATAGCATCCCGAACATGGGAATCCTTGAAGCTTCACGCGTCGTGGAGATCGACGCCCCCAAGTCCGAGTGCTACGCGATCATTGCCGACCTTCCCGCCACTCCCGAGTGGCAGGAATCGATGATTTCGCTTGACGTCATCGAGACGAATTCCGAGGGCTTCGCCTCGCTCGTGGAAATCAAGTCCGACGGCAAGGTCAAGGAAGTCACTTCGCTGATCGCCTTCGAATACCAGCCCGAGGAAGGCATGAGCTGGGAACAGAAGAAGGGCGACATGAAATGGCTGAAGGGCAAGTGGATCCTGGAGGAGCTCGAGGAAGGCAGGACCCGCGCCACCTACTGGCTCAAGGCCGACACCGGTCGCATGCTGGGCCTGCTGATCAAGGGTCCGGTCCAGGACAAGCTGAAGGAATGGCTGACCAAGGACGCAGCCGAAGGCCTCAAGGCCCGCGCCGAGAGCTAGACAGCCGCGATCAGGCGGCCGGGATCTGCTGCGTGATGCAGTGGATGCCGCCCCCGCCGAGGGCGAGGGTGCGTCCGTCGATCCCGATCGCTTCCCGATCAGGGTAGAGGCGACCGAGCAACTCGAGCGCCTGGGCGTCCATGTCCGGGTCGATGCCGCTGACCGGGACGATCAGGGCGCTGTTGGCGATATAGAAGTTCGTGTACGGCACCACCACCGAGTCGCCCTCGCCTTCGATCCGCGGGAGCAGATCGAGTTCGACCACCTCGAGTCCGGCGTCGACGAGTCGGGCGAGGTTGGCCTGGGCGTTCGGCACGTTCGGATCGCCTTCCGGCGCGGTCTGGAGCAGAACCCGGCCGGGTTCGATGAAGGCGCAGATGTTGTCGACGTGCCCGTCGGTGTCTTCGTCCTCGATCAGGCCCTGGTCGAGCCAGACGAACATCTCGATATCGAGTCTGGAAGCCAGTTCTGCTTCGATCGCCGCCTGGTCGAGATCGGGATTCCGGTTCGGGTTGAGCAGGCATTGCCCGGTCGTGACCAGCGTCCCCTCCCCGTCGACCGCGATGGATCCGCCCTCGAGGACCAGGTCGGAGCTGATCTTCTCGATTCCCAGGTGATCGAGGATGCGACCGGCGATCGCCGCGTCGTTGTCGTAAGGGAGAAACGCTTCACCCCAGGAGTTGAAGGTGAAGTCGATTCCGGCCCGGCGGCCTTCGCCGGTGACGATGACCGGCCCGGAATCCCGGAGCCAGGAATCGTCGATCGGGGCTTCGAAGATCTCCACGTTTTCCGCCGGCACCCGCCCGCGGGCGTCGCCCGCCTGGGAGGGGTCGACGACCAGCAACACCGGTTCGAACTCGGCGATCGCGGCCACGACTTCCGCGTGGGTGTCACGGGCGTCCTCGATCGTCGTTCCCCGCCACGCGTCTTCCCGCTGCGGCCAGGCGACCAGGGTCATTTCGTGGGGCGCCCATTCGGCGGGCATGCGCAGATCGCTCATGGCGCGAGTCTACCCCCGGCCCGCTTGCCTGTTTTCACCCCGCCGGGTAGGCTCGCCGCAGTTACCTTCGCTTGACCAACCCAGGGAGACACATGGAAGCCATCGCCCCGCGCTTCTCGCGCCGACTGACACTTGTCCTCGCAGCCGTTCTGCTGGCCGCGACCTTCGCCTTCACGACCGCTGCGCCCGGCGCCGACGCCAGGGCCGGATCGTCGACTGCGCAGACCGGTGTGCTGAAGGGCTGGCCGACCAAGCAACGGCTCGCGACCGAGTTTCTGCGACTGCTGAAGAACGAGGACACCGACGGGCTCCGTCGTTTCCTCGACCCCGCTTTCCTCCTCCAGCGCGGTGACGGCAGTTACCTGACCAAGTCCGAATACCTCAAGGATCCTTCGGAAGTCTTCGCCTTCAAGGTCCGCAACATCGTCGCCACCCACAACGGTGACGTGAGGGTGCTTCGCTTCGAGGCGAAGACCGACCAGATCGTCAACGGCAACCCGGTTCCGGGGGTTTGGATCCCCCGGCTTTCGACCTTCAAGAAGACCGGCAAGGTCTGGCGCCTGATCGCCCACGCCAACTTCCTCCCGCCCGTCGCGACCTAGAGGAACAGCCGAGGTGCCGCAAAATCAGCCCCGTCACGGGGCTGGATGTGCGGCACCTTTGCGCGTGGAAGCCCGTGGAGCCGCGCGAACGGCTCCGTGGGGACCGCCCGCCGTACGCGGGGACTTCGAGGAGAACTTACGAGTGGAGCTACCCGGGATCGAACCGGGGACCTCTTGCATGCCATGCAAGCGCTCTGCCAGCTGAGCTATAGCCCCAGAGGGACGAAGGAGTTTACCGGGATCAGGCGGCCGAGGCGGACTTCGCCCCGGACTGGTCGAGACCGAGATCGAGGTGGGGCGCTTCGTGCCAGAGGTCTTCGAGGTCGTAGCGCTGCCTGGCTTCCTCGGTGAAGATGTGGAGGACGCAGTCGAGGTAGTCGAGCACGGTCCATCCGACGTCACCGGAGCGGTCCGGATTGACCGGCAGCAGCGAGTTGTCGTGCTTGAGGCGCAGGTGGACCTCGTCGGCAATCGCCTCGGCCTGCCGTTCGTTGCGGGCGGTGCAGATCACCAGGTAGTCGGTGTAGGTGACCAGCTCGCGCATGTCGAGACAGACGATGTCCTCGCCGAGCTTTTGATCCAGCAGCCGGGCGATATCCCGGCTCAGTTCTTCACTGCTTGCTGCCATACAGATCCTCATTGTCGATCATTTCCGCCACCCCTTGCGGTACGAGGTGTTTCCAGGGCCGGTTCGAGGCGATCCGCTCCCGGACCAAAGTCGATGAAAACTCCATCCTCGGCATCGCGAAGAACTCGAGCCGGTCTCGCGCTCCGAGCCTCTCGAAGACCTCCGCCACCGCGTCCCGGGCGATCTCTGAACGCGGTGCCACGGCAAATTCCGCCAGCTCAAGCACGCGGTCGGGCCGATGCCACTCCCCCAACCCCAGGGCGGCATCAGAGCCCGAGAGGAAGAAGACCTGGCTGTCCGGATTCAAAGAATGGATCTCCTCAAGGGTGTCACATGTGTAGGACGGACCCTGCCGGTCCACTTCGAGCGATGAAACTTCAAGCCCTTCCTGGCCGCCGAAGGCTGCCTTCGCCAGGGCCATCCGGACCCCGGCGGCGGGCGCCCCGGAAATGTCCTTGTGCCAGGCCTCCCCGGTCGGCACGACCATGATCCGGTCAAGGGCGAGCTGCCAGCCGGCTTCGGCGAGCAGCACCGCGTGGGCCAGCGTCGGCGGATTGAAAGAAGAGCCGAAAACCCCGAGCCGGGTCACTTCAGCCGCGAACCTGGCCGTCGCCGCGGCCCACGTACTTGGTCGTGGTCAGTTCCTTGAGGCCGACCGGCCCGCGGGCGTGAAGCTTCTGGGTCGAAACGCCGATTTCGGCTCCCATACCGAATTCGAATCCGTCGGTGAACCGGGTCGAAGCGTTCACGTAGACGGCAGCCGAATCGACACCCTGGGCAAAAAGATCGGCCGCCTGGGCGTTGTCGGTGACGATCGCGTCGGAGTGTCCGCTGCCGTGGCGGTTGATGTGCTCGATCGCTTCGTCGAGCCCGTCCACCACCTTCACGGCCAGTTTCAGGTCGAGGTACTCGGTGTCCCAATCGACCTCGGTCGCTTCGCCGACCGGTGTGTCCCCGGCGTTCTCGCGGGTTGATTCGTCCCCGACCAGTTCGACTCCGCCGCCGGAAAGCTCGGCCAGGGCGGGCGGCAGGAAGGCAGCGGCGACTGCGCTGTCCACCAGCAGGGTCTCGGCCGCGTTGCAGACGCCGGGGCGCTGGATCTTTGCGTTATAGGCGATCGCCCGGGCCATCTCCAGGTTCGCGTCGGAGTGGACGTAGACATGACAGATCCCGGCCGCAGCGAAGATCACCGGTACGGTCGCCACCTCTTCGAGCGTCTTCTTCAGCCCTTCACCGCCGCGGGGAATCAGCAGGTCGACCACGCCATCCTGGGTGGCGAGGTCGGCAATCGACTCGCGGCCGCCTCCGACCGACATCACGACGCCGTCCTCGGGCAGGCCGGCTTCGGCCAGGCCTGATCGCACGACTTCGGCCAGCGCCAGGTTCGTGTTCTCGGCGTAGCTGGACCCCTTGAGCAGAATCGAGTTGCCTGACTTGATGGTCAGGGCAGCGCAGTCGATGGTCACGTTCGGCCGCGCCTCGTAAACCACGGCGACGACGCCGAGCGGCACCCTGATCTTGCTCAGCTCAAGCCCGTTCTCGAGGGTGCGCGATTCCAGCACTTCCCCGACCGGGTCGTCGAGGGCAGCGACCTCCCGCACCCCGGCGGCCATCGCTCCCACGCGCTCGGGCGTGAGCGTAAGCCGGTCAGTCAGCGCCCTGGAAAGCCCCTGGGCCCTTTCGTCGGCCAGATCTGAAGCGTTCGCGGCGAGAATCCCGTCAACCGATTCACCGAGACCACGGGCGATCGCCTCGAGCGCCCGGTTCTTGACCCCGGTCGGAGCCGCGGCCATGGCGCGGGCGGCGCTTTTGGCTCTGACAGTATCGGCGGCTATGTCGGCGGCGGTCACTTCCATAACTGAAGCGTACCTGTTCGATCGAGGCCGCTTGACCGCGCGCCGTGCGGGCGCTAGCGTCGGGGCAGACGCACTGCTACGGGGGAAGCTTGCACGGAGTTGGAAACAGATTGAAGGTCCGGTTGACGCTGGCCTTGTTCGCCGCCACTTTGGTGTCGCTGCTGGCGGCCTCCCCCTCGGTGGGCGCCCTTGTTCCCCGCTTTGCCCTTGATGGCAGTCCCGGGCCCAGCGGGTCTTATCCGTTCGACCTGACCGACCTCAACGGCACCCTGCTGTTTTCGGCCGAGATCGAGCGCGGCAATGAGTTGTACGCAACCAGTGATGGCAGGAAGATCAGGCTGGTCCGGGATTTGCTTTCCGGACCGGACGACGGGGATCCTTCCGACCTCACCAGATTCGGCAACTTCGTCTACTTCCTCGGCTACGAGAAGAACGCCGGATACGAAATGTGGAGAACCAACGGCAGGAGTGCTTCGCTGTTCGCCGAGCCTTCCCCCGGACCGGACTCATCGAACATCGACTTCCTGACCGTGGCCGACGGTTTCCTCTACTTCTCCGCCGAAACCCCGGCTGCCGGAAGGGAGCTCTGGAAGACCGACGGCCAGGCGACGACGATGATCCAGGACCTGAATCCCGGGCCGGACGGCTCCTACCCCCGGAACCTGACTCCCTTCGACGGCCAGCTCTACTTCACGGCCGATACGCCAACCGAAGGCAGCGAGCTCTTCCGGACCGACGGCAACACGATCAGCCTCGTCTACGACGTCTGGCCCGGAGCCAGCGGCAGCGAACCCAACGATTTCGCCGTGCTCGGTTCGCACCTCTACTTCAGCGCCTACCAGCCGGGGTCAAGCCGGGAACTCTGGCGGACGGACGGTGTGACCACGGCGCTCTGGTCCGACATAAATCCCGGCGCCGGATACGGGAGCCCGGGCGGCATGTTGACTTCCGGCGACCGGCTTTTCTTCTCCGCCGATGACGGCGTAAACGGCGAAGAACCGTGGTCAACGGACGGCCTCACCACATCGATGGTTGCCGACATCTCCCCCGGACCCGACGACTCCAACCCTGAAGACATGGCACCTTTCGGCAACGGCCGGATGATCTTCAACGCCGAGGATCCGGCACACGGCGAAGAACCATGGGTCGCCGACGGATCGTCGGCGAACCTGCTCAGGGACATCTGGCCGGGGGAACAGGACTCCGGGTCGAGCGAATTCTTCTTCCGCAATGGCACCGCATATTTCAACGCCCGGGACCAGGCTCACGGCCGGGAGCTCTGGGCGAGCAACGGCACCGGCGCGCGCCTGGTCAAGGACATCCTGCCCGGAACCGACGGCTCCTCTCCCCGGTCCTTCACCCCTTACCGGGGCGACGTCTACTTCAGCGCCGACGACGGCATCCGCGGACGCGAAATCTGGAAGCTGGTGCCGGCCGACAGGAAGGTCACTGTGAAGGGGCCCCGCAAGCTCCGTTTCCGGCCCAGCGGGCGAGCCGACCTGAAGCTGACCTGCCCGGCCAGCGAGGCGACCGGACCCTGCTCCGGCCAGTTCAGGCTCGCGACCGCCTCGAAGGTTCCCTTCCAGGGCAAACGAAGGTCGGTCACGCTGGCCGGGGGCCGCTTCAGGGCCGCACCGGGCAAGTCGGACACGGTGATCGTCCGCGTGAGCAACTCTGAACGGAGATTGCTGAAGCGGGTTGCCGCCGCGCGGAATCTGAACGTGCTCGCCCGGGTCAGGGACGGAGCCGGGAACTCGGCCCGGGTCAGCATCCCGGTCAGGGCGGTGATGCCCGGATGAAGCGGGTGGCCCTCATTCTCCTCGGCACGCTCGCCCTGCTGGGTGCGAACACCACCCAGTCCCCGGCCGCGATGCCGCAGGCCGACCTCTTCCAGGATGTGAATCCCGGCCCCAGCGGCTCGAACACCGAGGCGTTCCTCCCGTTCGGGAACCGGCTCTGGACCTCTGCCAACAATGGCAAGACCGGCTATGAGCCGTGGTTTGTCGGCAATCGGAAGCTGAAGCTGATCGAGGACCTCTGGCCAGGCCTGGACGCCTCCGACCCCGGCCCGGGAGCCGAGCTGAACGGCTTCTATTACTTCCCCGCCTACGATCCCGATCACGGCAACGAGCTCTGGCGCTTCAACGGAAATTCCGCGGAGCTGGTCAAGGACATCTGGCCGGGCTCCGAAGATTCGACCCCCCGGGAATTCGTGCGGGTCGGAAACCGCATCTTCTTTGTGGCCCACGAGCCGACCAGCGGCCGCGAGCTCTGGCAGATCGATGCCGGCGGAGCAACCCTGGTCGCTGACATCAATTCGGGAACCGGCACTTCGAACCCCAGTTACCTGACCGCGTACCTGGACAAGGTTTACTTCTCGGCCTACACCGCCGCCCACGGATACGAACTGTGGTCGAGCGACGGAACCACCACGGCCGAAGTCGGTGACCTCCGCCCCGGTTCCGCTTCCTCGGACCCGGGTTCCCTGACAGTTGCCGGCGGAACGCTGTTCATGGTCGCAAACGACGGCACCAACGGCTACGAACTCTTCAAGAGCTCCGGCGGGCCGGCCACCCTGGTCGCCGACATCCAGCCCGGCGGCAACTCATCTTCACCAACCTCGATGCTGCCCTTCAACAACAAACTCATATTCACGGCCAACACGAGTGTGTCCGGCTCCGAACCCTGGATCACCGATGGCGTCAGCGTCACCCAGATCGGCGACCTTGCCCCGGGGATCGATTCTTCCTACGCCAGCTACTACAGCCGGATGAACGGCAAGGTCTACTTTGTCGCCTACCTTTCCGATCCCCGGCTGTACGAGACCGACGGTGTCACGGCCAGTCCCACGACCGCCACCTTCCCGGAAGACGCCTCCGGCTTTTACAACCTGGCCGTGGTCGGCAACCGGCTCTACCTGTCGATCGGCACTCCGAAGACCGGGTTGGAACCCTGGGTTTTCGACGGAGCCGGCGCCCGCATGATCAGGGACATCCTGCCCGGTCCGGATTCCTCGTATCCGACCGCGTACGCCAAACGGGGCAACGGGGTGATTTTCGCGGCCGATGACGGCACCCACGGGGCCGAGCCCTGGCTGCTCCACCCCGACCGGGAGGTGAAGCTCAGGCTGGGAAGTTCAAGGCTGGGCGTCTCGAAGCAGGGCTTCGCCGGACTGAAGCTGACCTGCCCGGCAAACGAGGCGAACGGACCGTGCATCTCGAAGGTGACCGTCTCGACCCGGCGGCCGGTCGTCTTCCGCGGCAAGCGGCGCAAGGTGACCCTGGCCCGCAAGTCGATCCGGGTTCTGACCGGCAACACCGGCACCGCCCGTCTCAACTTCCCGAAGCCGATAATCCGGCTGCTGCTCCGCACCCCCGCCGCCCGCCGCGCCACGATCACGGTCAAGGTTCACGACAAAGCCGGCAACAAGCAGACCGTCCGGCAGGGTCTCACGCTAGGCCGTCCCGCCTGAGACAGAGCCCCTTCCTTCTAACCCTGAATGTGAGAGGAAGGGACTTGCAGTTAAGAAAGGACGAAGTAATCGCGGTGGATCAGCTCTTCCGCGGCGTGGGGCATCAGTTCGAGCACCTCGACGCTCTTCATGCCCTTGATCCGGTCGGCCTCGCCGGCCGAGTAGTTGGCGATGCCCTTGCCGATCACCGTTCCGGACGCAACCACCTCAACCGCGTCCCCGGCCTCGAAAGCACCTTCGATCGAGGTCACACCGACCGGAAGCAGGCTTGACCCGCTCTTGCGGAGCACGCGGGCGGCGCCTTCGTCGACGACGATCCTGCCGGCCACCGGCTTGGCGTACCTGAGCCACTGCTTGAAAGCCGGCGCGTCGCTCTTCAGCGCGCGGAAGGTGGTGCCCGCCGCCTCGCCGGCGGCAGCGCGCGCAAGGGTTCCGTCAACGGTGCCGTTGCAGATCCTTACTTCGATCCCGGAGCCGCTGGCCATCCCGGCCGCGGCGACCTTGCTGCGCATTCCGCCAGTGCCGAAAGCCGAGGTGCGGTCGCCGATCTCCAGCGCTTCAAGGTCGGCCGGGCTTGACAATTCGTCGATCAGCCTGGCCTCGGGGTCATGGGCCGGATCGGCGGTGAAGACGCCGTCGGTATTGGTCAAGAGAACCAGCAACCTGGCCTCAAGCATGATCGCCACCTGGGCGGCGAGGAAGTCGTTGTCCCCGAAGGTGATCTCGTCGGTGGCGGTGGTGTCGTTCTCGTTTATGACCGGGACCACACCCCAGTCGAGCAGCCGGCGCAGGGTCTGGCGGGCGTTCACGTAACTGGTCCGGTTGGCAACGTCGGATGCGGTCAGCAGCACCTGGGCGGCCGCTGCCTCCCCCGTCTCGAGCCGGGACTCGTACTCGCGGAAGAGCGAGCCCTGGCCGACCGCGGAAGCGGCCTGCAGCTCGTCGATCGCCCGCGGCCTGGCCTGGAGACCGAGCAGCCGGATCCCCCGGGCGATCGACCCGGAGGTGACCATGACCAGCGGCTCCCCGGCCCGCCGCAGAGCAGCCGCCTGGGCGCAGACGGAATCGAGCACCTCCTCGCGCAGGCTCCCGTCATCCGCCGAAACGATCGAAGATCCAAGTTTCACCACCAAAGTCATCTCCCCACCAACCCTAGAGGCTGATGCCACGACCGGCAGAGCCCCTCCCAACCATCCTTTGCTCCTGATGGGAGGGGCGGGTGGAGATTGGAGGGCCGGCGAAGACCGGCCCGACTGCAGTTAAGTCAGTAAAGCTCGAACTCGAGGTCTCCGACCCGGATCTCGTCTCCGGACTCAAACCCGGCCCGTTTCAGTTCGGCCATCACGCCGATTTCGGTGAGACGGGATTCGAGGTAGGCGAGTGCTTCCTCGTTGCCGGTGTCGAAGCGTTCGAAGAGAACCTCGATGCCGTGGCCGTGGATCCGGAAGGCACCTTCTTCTTCCTCCTCGACCGAGTAGCCGCCCTCCCCCTTCGGCCGGTAGGTGAGGTGTTCGGCTTCGAAGTCGACTTCGATCCCGTCGGCCGAGGTTACGACCGGCGCCTCGACTTGGTCAGGCACGAAGCGGACGATCGACTCCTTCAGCCGCTCCAGGCCGGCGCCGGTCGCAGATGAAACGGGAATGATCCCCAGCACGGATTCGCCGAGCTCGCGATCCCATTCCTCGACCTGGTCCGCGATGTCGGCCTCGGTCCAGAGGTCGGACTTCGAAAGCACCAGCAGCTCGGGCAGCTTCTCCAGACCGGTGCTGTGAGCGGCAAGCTCGGCCCGTACCGCCCGGTAGTTCTCCAGCGGCTCACCGTCGGAGGGGGCAAGCTCGACGACGTGGATCAGCATCGCGCAGCGTTCGACGTGGGCGAGGAACTCGTGACCGAGCCCGGCCCCCTCGGCGGCACCCTCGATCAGTCCCGGGATGTCGGCGATCACGACCTGGCGGTCCGGGGTTTCGATCGTTCCGAGAACCGGCTCGAGCGTGGTGAACGGGTAGTCGGCAACCTTGGGGTCGGCCCTGGTCAGGCGGGAGAGCAGCGAGCTCTTGCCGGCGTTGGGCAGGCCGATCAGGCCGGCGTCGGCCAGCAGCTTCAGTCTCAGTTCAACCCAGCCCGATTCTCCGGAGGTCCCGTTTTCGGCAAAGCGCGGAGCCTGACGGACCGAGGTCGAAAAGCGCTTGTTGCCGTGGCCGCCACGCCCGCCCCGCGCCAGGACCGCGGTCTGGCCCGGTTCGGTCAGGTCGATCAGGGCGCCGTCAACCGAAGTCGCCTGGGTGCCGGGCGGCACCGGGATGATCATGTCCTCGCCGCGGGCGCCCTGCTTGTTGGCACCCTCGCCGTGGTGACCGCTCTCGGCCCGGAAGTGCTTCGAACGGAGCGCGCCCAGGTCTCGCCGGGAGGGGTCGCATTCGAGCACCACCCCGCCTCCGTGGCCGCCGTCGCCGCCATCGGGCCCGCCGCGGGGAACATGGGCCTCGCGCCGGAAGGAGATCGAGCCGTTGCCGCCAGCCCCGCCCTCCACGTAGATCTTCGCCTTGTCGTACAGCACCCGCCTAGGGTACGGAGATGGCCTCGACCGAGGTGATCCGGGCCGAGAAGAACGGCTTGAACTCACCTTCGACCCAGCCGGCGGTCATCCTGGCCGGCACCTTCATTCCGGCGAATTCCCGTTCTCCGTCGAAGCGGCAGAGAAACGGGAGGAGCCCGCCCGACTGGTCCTTTTCCTTGCGCCAGCGCGGTGCTTCGACCTCGGTCGCGCGTCCGTCGGGATCGATCCGGAGATCACCTCCTCGGCGAGCGAAACCGCGGGGCGCCGGAAGCGGATCTCGGTTTCCGAGCGCGCGGTCCATTCGATCCCGGTGCCCGGCCGCAGCGTGGCCGGCACCATCGTCGATTCCATCACGGCCCTGGTTGCGGCCGAGCGGGCGGCGTCCGCGCTCGTATCGGCGAAGAGTTGCCGGCCGAACCCGCGGCCGGTCATTCCGCCGCCCGTCCCGTCGAAGTAATCGAGCACCTCGAGGAGCGGGAACCGGTTCGAAGGTACCCGGGCCCGCCACCTGAACGACCTGCCGTCGAGTTCCTGACCGGCCTCGAAGGGCAACCGCAGACCGACCTTGATCGAACCCTTCATCCGGAGGCTCCAGGCATCTGGAACGGTCATGCCGGGCGCCAGGGCGCGAGTCAGGTATCGGCGGACCGGATCATCGAGTCCGCCCAGTTGTTCCGGATCAAATTTGCCGTTTCCCTCGGTCATCGCCTCACCTGACCGGAAGGTTACGGGCCGCGAGTCAGCCCGGCAGGCCGCGCAGCAACCGGGCAGCCACTCCTCGCAGGGTCACCTTGCCGTATGCGTGGGACGGGTTGTTCATGGTCTGGATCGAGAGTCCGATCCGGTGCCTGCCGCGGCGGAGCAGGGCAATCTGATGGTCGACCGCGCCGCTGCCGCTGCCCCAGCCGCCCTTGAAGTAGAGCCGCCATCCGTGCGGCCTCACCCGACCGATTCCCCAGCGCTGGGACGGAGTGATCCGGTTGAGCTGCCGCAGGGCAAACCGGCGGTGACGCCGCGGCAAAAGGTCCGGAAGGCGCCTCATGAAACCGGCCTGGCTGCGCGGGTTTGACCGGCACTCGCCCCATATCGCCGAGTAGATGAAAGCGTGGATGCCGACCGTCCGGGCGAGGTGCGGCAGTCCCGAGTGACCGATCCGGTTGCGGATCTCGGTCGCCGCGAAGTCATCGGAGTGCCGGATCATCCGCCTGATCAGCCGACGCTCACCGGGGTGAAGGTTCCGGCGGCGAACCGGCCGGCTTCTCAGGTATGAGGTCATCAGCATCACCTTGACCGTGCTGGCCATCGGATCCATGCGCAGTCCGTGGAACATGTAGCGGTGGCCGCCGGTGACCACGGCGAAGGAGATCTCGCCGCTCCGGGTGCCGGCCCATCGCCGGGCGAGGTTCACATGCGGCTTCCAGGCCGGATTAGCACTTGCGCCCCCGGCCGGCGCGGCGGCGAAGGCGAGCAGGCAAAAGAGGAGCAGGATCGCCTGGCGAACGGAACGCATCCATTCACGGTACCCCGGAAAATGCAAAAGAAAAGGCCCGCGGAGCGGGCCTTTCCGAATCCTGTTTCCCGGTTACTCGGCCGGAGCGACCGAGATCGTCCTGCCGCGGCGGCCGGGCTTGAACTCGACCGTGCCGGGCCGGGTGGCGAAAATGGTGTGGTCACGGCCGAGGCCGGTGCCCTCGCCGGGCCAGAACTTCGTGCCGCGCTGGCGGACGATGATCTCGCCGCCGGAAACGGTTTCTCCGGCGAAGACCTTCACCCCGAGCATCTTCGGGTTCGAGTCACGACCGTTCCGTGAGGATCCGAGTCCTTTCTTATGCGCCATCGGTGTCCTCCTTCTTGGCGGCCGGCTTCTTGGCCGCAGGCTTTTTGGCGGCCGGCTTCTTCGCGGCAGCCTTGGTTTCAGTCTTGGTTTCGGCCTTGGCCGCCGGCTTCTTCGCGGCCGGCTTCTTTGCCGGGGCCTTCTTCTCGGCGGTTTCCGCCTTGGCTTCGGCCTTCGGCTTCTCCTCCGCCTTGTCGGCAGCAGCCTTCTTCGGGGCGGCCTTCTTCGCGCCGCCACCCAGGGAAGTCACCTCGAGCTTCGTCAACTCGGCCCGGTGACCGGCCCGGCGGCTGTAGCCCTTCTTCGGCTTGTACTTGAAGACCTTGATCTTGTCGCCGCGCAGATGCTCGGTGACGGTCGCCTCGATCTTGATCTTCTCGAGGCCTTTCGCGTCAACGATGACCTCCTTGTCCTTGAACATGACCGGCTTCAGGGCGACCTTGTCACCCTGCTCGGCCTTCAGGCGATCAACGACGAGCACCGTGCCCTTTTCGACCCGGTACTGCTTGCCACCACTTTCAACTACCGCGTACATGTCTTGAACTCAAATCCTTGTCTGGTCTTCCTGAAGCTGAGTCTTCTCAGCCTGAAATCGGCGGGACCGAGGATCAACTACCGGCGTCTTCCTTCTTCTTGCCACGCCGACGTCGTCCGCGCCTCAGGCCGAACGGGCCGGATTTTACCGGTTTGTCCTCTTTTTCACCTTCTGCGTCCTTTTTCACCGCTGATTCGGCTTTGGGTTTCGGGTCGGAACCGTTCTTCGAGCCCTGACCGGACCTGCCCTGGCGATCGTTACCGCGATTCCCGGTCTCCTGTTTCGGGCCGCGACCCGACGCGGAAGCCTTGCCGTTTTCGCTCCTGCCGGCATTCTGGCCCGACCCGTTCTTCTTTCGAGGGGCGGCCTTCTTCGTCTCCTTGGGCTGGGCTTCCTCCGGCAGCAGCTCGGCCACCGCGGAGGCCCGCTCGACCGACTGGATGCGGACCATCTTGCGCTCACCGACCGCATTCGCGGCACCGGTGATGCTGATGATGTAGGAGTCGATCCGGGCGATCGCGTCATCCGCGTTGTACATGTGCGGCTCTTCGATCTTGACGAACACTTCCTCGCCCGGCCGGAAGGGCAGGGCCCTTTCCTCGATCGAAGACTTCTCGCCGGACTCGATCAGTTCGAAGTTGTCGATCGCCAGGGCCTCGCCGCCCTCGAAGTGGAACTGCTTGCCGGTTTCTTCCTCGAGCTCGAGCAGGCCGGAGTCGGAATCGTTGAGCAGCGCGGCGACCTTCGGGTTGACCCGGACCAGGAAGGCCTCGTCACCGGCGTGGTCGGCCGCGATCTCCTTCATCTTGCGGAGACCTTCCAGGGCGACCGTCTCGGCCGAGAGCACCACGCCCTCGCCCTCGCAGGTCGGGCACTGGACGGTGAGGATCTCGCGCACCCCGTCGGTGATGTTCTGGCGGGTCATCTCGACCAGGCCGAGCGGCGAAATCTCGACCAGGTAGCTCTTCGACTTGTCGGCGTCGAGCGCTTCCCGCAGGGTGCCGAGCACCTTGTCGCGGTTCTTGCCCTTCGCCATGTCGATGAAGTCGATGACGATGATGCCGCCGATGTCGCGCAGCCTGAGCTGCCGGACGACTTCGGAGGCCGCCTCGGTGTTGACCTTGGTGATCGTCTCCTCGAGGCCGCCCTTTCCGCGGCCGGTGAAGGAACCGGAGTTCACGTCGATCACGGTCAGCGCCTCGGTGTAGTCGATGATCAGGTAGCCGCCGGAGGGCAGGTCGATACGACGGCCCAGGGTCGACTGGATCGCCCTTTCGATCTCCCATTTCTCGAAGAGCGGCTTCTTGCCCTTGTAATGCTCGACCCCTTCGACCAGCTCCGGCGCGGTGCGCTGGAAGAAGCTGGTTACCCGGTCGAACTGTTTCTGGTCATCGATGATCGCCTTGTCGAACTCGTTGAGGAAGACGTCGCGGAGCACGCGGACCGGCAGGTCCTGCTCCTGGAAGACGAGGGATGGCGCCTTGGCGCCCTCGCGGCGCTTCTCGAGCACGGCGTCGAGGCGATGCAGGTAGGCGATCTCGCGGGTGAAGTCGGCCTTTTTGGCGCCGTGGGCCGCGGTGCGGACGATCAGGCCGCCCGGGCCGTCATAGGTTCGGCTGACCATGCGGCGCAGGCGGTCGCGTTCCTTGTCGGCGAGCCGGCGGCTCACCCCCACCCCGGTGCCGTTCGGCGCGTAGACCAGGTAGCGGCCGGCGATGGTCACGTTCATCGAAAGGCGGGCGCCCTTCGACTTGATCGGATCCTTGATCACCTGGACCAGGATCTCCTGTTTGGGCTTGATCAGCTCGTCGATCCGGCGGCCCTGGCCGCGGCCGCGGCGGGGTGCCTGCTGGCCGTCGGGGAGCAGGATCTCGTCGACATGCAGGAAGCCGTTTCGCTCCAGGCCGATGTCAACGAAGGCCGCTTCCATCCCGGGCAGGACGTTGTCGACCTTGCCCAGGTAGATGTTCCCGACCAGGGAGCGGCCGCCCCGGCGTTCGATGTAGACCTCGGCCACTTCGCGCTTTGATTTGACCGTCTTGGCCTCGAGCACGGCAACGCGGGTTTCGCCGCGGTCGGCCGACACAACAATTGTCTTTTTCATTTTCTAAGTCGTTTTCCGTTCAGATTGGCTGCCCTGTGGATTCTCAGTCGATCCACGGACCCCTCTCTGCGGCGCGCGACTCGATGTGAATGCTCTGCAGGACCCCGATCATCAGGAAGGTGGCGATTACCGCCGACCCGCCGTAACTCATCAGCGGCAAGGGGATGCCGGTGATCGGCATGATGCCGAGGTTCATTCCCACGTTTACGAAGACCTGAAAGATGATCGCGGCAGCGATTCCGGCCGCGACCAGGGTTCCGTAGAAATTCTTCGAGAGCGTCATCAGACGCAGCGCCCGCCAGAAGAGCAGGGCAAAAAGGGATAAGACCAGCGCCGCGCCAACGAATCCGTAACGCTCGGCAACCACGGCAAAAATGAAGTCCGTGTGCCGTTCGGGAACGAATCCGAAGCGGGACTGGGTGGCCTGGTCGCCGCGGCCGGTGGTTCCACCGGCTCCGATTCCGACCTTGGCCTGATTCTGCTGGTAGCCCGCGTCACCGATATCGGACGACGGGCTGAGGAACGAGGTAAGTCGTTCCTGTTGATACTCCTTCAGCACCGGCATCCCGGCCGCCGGAAGGGCGACCAGCACGACGGTGACAAAAACTGCGAGGACGGCCCCGATCGCGGCCAGGTGAGACCAGCGAACGCCGGCCGCGACCATGATCGCGAAGGTAATCGCCGCGAAGACGAGCGACGTACCCAGGTCCTGAAGCAGGACCAGGCCGGTCGGCACGAGTCCGAGGGCGAGTATGCGGATCGTCCTTTGACCTTCGGAGCCACGACGGGCCCCGTCGATCACGAATCCGGCCAGGGCAAGCACGAGAAGCAGCTTGCCCAGCTCGGCCGGCTGGAAGGTGAAGAAAGGAAGTTCAAGTGAGTTCGTCGACCCGCGTGCGGCCACGCCGAATGTGAACACCGCGAAGATCGAGGCGCACAGGAACGTGTAGATGCCAACACGTAGTTCCCGGAAACGGGAATAGTCGATGCGGGAGACGGCAATCATTCCGATGATTCCGACCAAACCATAGAGAGCCTGCCGCTGGACGTACTGCTCGGGTGCCCCGACGATCTGCGAGCCGGAAGCCTCGTATAGCGTGAAAAGCGAGCAGGCGAGCAGGCCCAGAGCCGAAAAGGCAAGCCATCCGTCCATCCCGGCCAGGCCGGCGCGCTCCAGCGGGTTGACTGACTGCTTCGGGGTCCGGCGCGGCAGCCGCGAGGATTCCATCACTCCACGCTCCCGACCCCGCCCGAGACCGCATGGGCCTGTTTGTCGAAATAGGCCTGGAGGATCTGGAGGGCGACCGGCGCGGCGGTGTCGGCACCGAACCCGCCTTGCTCGACCGTGACGACAACGGCGATTTCCGGATCCGGATACGGGGCCAGCACCGCGTACCAGGCCTGGTCGATTTCATCGGTGCGCTCCGCGGTGCCGGTCTTGCCCGCGACCTTGACCGGGAAGCCGCCGAAAACCTTGTACGAGGTGCCTTCGGGTGCCTGCGCGGCGTCGTGAAGTCCGTCCATGATCACCTGCCGGGCCGCCGGATCAATCGGGATTTCCCCGGTCACAACCGGTTCGGCCTCGGACTTGACCCGGCCCGCTGCGTCCTCGGTCTGCAGCATCAGCTGCGGCTGGAGAACGGTGCCGCCGTTGCCGAGCGCGGCGTAGGCCGTCGCCAGCTGCAGCGGACTGGCCTGGAAGTAGCCCTGGCCGATCGCGAACTGGATGTTCTGGCCGATCGCCCACGGGTCGTAGTACTTCGGCTCTTCCTTGTGGGCCTGGTTCACCCACTTCGGGCTCGGCACCAGGCCTTCCGATTCACCCGGTATGTCGATCCCGGTCGCCTTGCCGAAGCCGAAGTCGCCGGCCCAGTTCTGGAGCTGGCGGGTGCCGTTCATGTCGCGGCCGAGCATGTAGAAATAGACGTCGGAGGAGACCTCGAGCGCGCGCTGAAGGTCGACCGGCCCATGGGCCTGTTTGCCGGCGTTGTCGAATTCCTGATCGGCGATGGTGATCGAGCCGGTGTCGTTGACGACGGTTTGCGGGGTGATGTAGCCGCCATCGAGTGCGGCCAGGGCGGTGAAGGGCTTGAAGGTCGAGCCGACCGCATACTGGCCGCCGATCGCCCGGTCAAAGAGCGGTGCCCCGTTGTCCTCGTCATAGAGCGCGTCGACCTGGTTCTGGGTCAGCGGATGGGTGAACATGTCCGGGTCGAAGGTCGGGTTGGAAGCGAGGCCCAGCACCTGCCCGTTGTTCACGTCCATGGCGACGAAGGCGCCGGGCAACCCGATGCTCTGAAGCGATGCCTCTCCTGCCTGCTGCACCTTCCCGTCGATCGAAAGCCGTACGCTCTCGCCCGGGACCGGCAGGGTCGAGGGCAGCTGGCTGACGATCCGGCCGGTCGAATCGACCTGCACCTTCGTGTCCCCTGGCTGGCCGCGCAGCTCGTCGTCGTAGGTCTGTTCGATCCCGGTCTTGCCGAGCGTGTCACCGGCGGCGAGGTCCTTGTCCGGGTTCTTTTCGAGGTCCTCGGCGGTCACCTCGCCGATGCTGCCGAGGATGTGCGCCGCGAGCAGCCCCTGCGGGTACTTGCGGACGAAAATCCGGTTGACCTGGACCTCGGGGAACTCGGCCTGGTGTTCCTGCAGGTAGTAGACGATGTCGTCATCGACGTCCTGATCGAGGGTGATCGGGCTGCCCGGCGGGTCGTTCTTCTTCGTTTCGTAGACCTTCTTCCGGATCCAGTCGGCAGAGTGATCGAGCACCTTGCCGATCCGCGCGTAGAGCTCCTGGCGGCCCGCGACGGTGGTCGGAATCTCGATCGGGTCCAGCTGGAGCGCCATGCTGGTCCGGTTGTCAACCAGAACCTTTCCGTCCCGGTCCAGGATCCGCCCACGCGGGGCCGGGACCCGGATCTCGCGGGTCCGGTTGTCGTTTGCCTCGGCGAGGTACTTGTCCCCGGTCACGATCTGGAGCGACCAGAGCCGAAAGAAGAGGATCCCCAGCAGGACCAGCCCGATGCCGCCGATCACGGCGAACCGACGGGACACGGGGTTCCGCTTCGGTCGTGGTCTGGGAACTACGGGTTCAATTCTCATCGGAAAGCCTCGGGGCCGTTTCCGCCCGGCGGGTCGAGCTCGTCGGCCCACCGTTCAATGTCAACCGGCCGCCGGCGGGTGGCCGGCTCGTGAATCAGCGCTGGTCTGAGAACACGGTAAGTCAGCGCGTAGAGCGGAATCGCCAGAAGAACACCATAGAAGGCCTGCAGGATGAGGTCGGGGACAAGCGATCCGCTTAGCGAGGAATCGAAACCGACGATCACGGTGTAGAAGCCGAGCGCCAGGTTCGCCCCCAGGGTTGCGATTCCGCAGACCGCGAGCACGGTCGGCCGGTCGACGAAATCCCCGCGCTCGCGGTAGATGCCGGCCAGGTAGCCGACCGCCATGAAGACGAGGCAGGCGCTGCCGAGCGGCCCGTCGGTCAGTCCGTCACCAAGGAAGCCGAAGGCGAAACCGACCGTGGCCCCGATCAGGCTGCCACCCAGCAGGCCGAAGATCGCGGCGCAGGCGGGCAGGATCCACATCGAGGTTCCGAACAGTTCGATCTGCGAGAAGAAGGAGATCTGAAGCACCGTGAAGAGCAGGATCAGGCCGGCCACCCTCGCGGCTGTGCGGCTCGTGATGATCATCCGCGGTTGCCTCCGGTCAGGACCTGGAGCCAGTCCAGATTGCGGAGATCGGCGAAGGGCCTCAGTTCGACCGACTGGATCGCCTCGCGCTCATCGATCGGCGCCCGCGTGATCTCGCCGATCGGCAGGCCGCGCGGGTAGAGCGAGGAGAGCCCGTCGCCGCGCCAGCCGGAGGTGACCACGGTGTCACCGCTGTGGACGTCCTTGGTTTCGTCGAGAAATTCCAGCACCAGAGTCTGGGGGTCCCCGACCTTGGCCCGGACCACGCCCTGGGCACCGCCGGGCAGAACCCTGGCGCTGACCGCGCTCGACCCGTCCGAGATCAGGCTGACCACCGAACCCGAGTGGCTGACCGCGCTGATCCGCCCGACCAGCCCGTCGCCGCTGATCACCGGATCGTTGACCGCGATTCCGTCGGAAGAACCGGCGTTGACGCTGACCGTCGTGTACCAGACGGTCGGCGAGCGGCCGGTCACGTTGACGGTCACCGGGTCGTAGGCGTCGGGAATCTTTCCGGCCTCCGCGAGGCCGACCATCTTGCGGAGCTGGCGGTTGTCTTCGAGTGCGACCTCGCCGGCGACCGCCTTGCCGCGGGCTTCCTCGAGCTCGCTCTGGAGCCGGTCCCGCTCACCGCGCGCGTCCATCGTCTCGTCGAACCAGTTGATCAGGTCCCGGGCCGGTTTCAGGGCCCTCGAGGCGGCGTTGGTGACCGGGTCGAAGAAGGTCCCGAGCACGCCTCCCACTCCGCCCGAACCACTGCCGAAGGTGAACGTGAGCAGCACGAAGCCCAGCACGATGAGGCCGATGAGCACGGCCCGGCGACGTCTGACTTGTTTGCGGTACATGTGAGTGGCTGGTGGTGATTGAGAGGTCGCGGAAGAGCGGGCACCAATCGTGATCCGGAGTGGAATCGCTCCGAACCCGCGACTTTCTCAGCTTGGCAAGAGTGCCGCCCGGACGGCCTGGTGACTGCGGGAAGGATTGCAGCGGCCGACCACCCTACCCGGAGGCCTTCAGCGGTTCATAAATCCAGTTCCGGAGCCAAATCCAGCAGCAGGCCGACCGGCAGGCCGATCACGTTGGCGATATCGCCGTCGACCCCGGCGACCAGGGAAGATCCCCGGCCCTGGATCGCGTAGCCGCCGGCCCGGCCGCGCCACTCGCCGCTCGCCAGGTAGCGGTCAACCTCGCTCTTCTCCAGTTCACGGAAGCGGACGGCCGATTCGGCCACCCCGGTCCGGACCTGTTCCGCCTCGGGGCCGACGATCGCCAGCCCGCTCAGGACCCGGTGTTTCCGGCCGGAAAGCTGGGCCAGGTATTCGCGCGCCCGGACCTCGTCATCCGGTTTGCCGATGATGTGGTCCTCAAGCACCACGTCGGTGTCGCAACCGATCACCAGGCAGCCCGGCGCTGTTTCGGCCACCGACCTGGCCTTGAGCAGGGCGTTGGCCAGGACCACCTCCGCCGGGTCGCCGTGCACGATCTCTTCGACGCCCGAGACCCGAACCTCGAACTCGACGCCGATCCGTTCGAGCAGGTCGCGGCGCTGGGGTGAACCGGAAGCGAGGATTACCGGGCAGGCTGGCACCGAAGCAGAATCGCAGATCGCGGTCCCGGCGATCAGGCCGTGTCGGCGGCCCGGACCAGGGTCTCCATCGCCCGGATCGCGCGGTCGATCTCCGGCTCGGAGCGGACCGCGATGTTGCCCCATTCGTAGGCCATGCCGATCTGGGTGAGGACGTCGGCCAGCTCGCTTGCCTTCTCACCCGACCATTCCGGCCGGGTCCGTTCGATCTCGGCGGTCAACTCGCCGGTGATTGCGGTCGAAACCCCGGAACCCGGAGCCAGCATCACCCGCAGGCCCAGTTCGGGTTCGTTCTGGACCAGGTGTCGAAGTGGCGCGAAGTCCGCGGTCGTCAGCATGAATCGGCGCATCGCGTCGATCGTGCGTTCAAGGCCCTCGCCCTCCGCCTCGCCTATCGCGGTGCCGATCACCTCGACCACCATTTCGGAGAGCATCTCCGAAATCAGGGAGTCGCGATCCCCCACCCACCGGTAGAGGGTCGTGCGGCCAATCCCCAACTCGTTGGCCAGCGACTGCATGTCGACCCGCTCGAGGTTGAGGTAGTGGCGCCGCGCCAACCGGATCGCATCGTCACGACGAACTTTCTCGGAAACACCCACGCAGCAATCCTAGACCCGCCCCTTGAAGCAATGGTTGCGCCGCGGGGTCGGGTGGGCATTCCCGGGACGCGCAAAACCCTCGCGCGGCATTCAGCCGCGCTCCTCGCTGAGTGTCCCGGAAACGCCCACCCCACCCAAGCCCACCCGCAACCCCCCGGTGGGTCGGA
>JAIBCJ010000127.1 GCA_019694145.1 Solirubrobacterales bacterium
CCGCCGCCGGGGAAGTCGGGGCCCTTGATGTGCTTCATCAGGCCTTCGAGATCGATCTCCCGGTTGTCGATGTAGGCGGCGACCGCGCCGGCAACCTCGGTCAGGTTGTGCGGCGGGATGTTGGTCGCCATGCCGACCGCGATCCCCGAGGAACCGTTGACCAGCAGGTTCGGGAAACGGGACGGCAGGACGAGCGGCTCCCGCTGGGAACCGTCGTAGTTCGGGCCGAAATCGACCGTGTCCGAGTCGATGTCGCGCAGCATCTCGGTGGCGAGGCGGGTGAGCCTGGCCTCCGTGTAACGCATCGCGGCGGCGGCGTCGTCATCGATCGAGCCGAAGTTGCCCTGGCCGTCGACCAGCGGGTAGCGCAGGGAGAAGTCCTGCGCCATGCGGACCAGGGTGTCGTAGATCGCCGAGTCGCCATGGGGGTGGTACTTGCCCATGACTTCACCGACGATCGTGGCCGACTTGCGGTACGGCCGGTTCGGCTGCAGACCGAGGTCATGCATGCCGTAGAGAACCCGGCGGTGGACCGGTTTCAGGCCATCGCGGACATCGGGCAGCGCGCGACCGACGATCACGCTCATCGCGTAATCGATGTAACTGGAGCGCATCTCCAGTTCGAGCTCGCGCTCTTCGATGTGTCCGGTCAATGCTTCGAGTGCCATCAGGCGGGTGCTCCGTTCGTGGTCATAAGGACGAGATCAGATGTCAATGCCCGCCTCCTTGGCGTGTGCCTCGATGAACTCGCGGCGTGGTGCGACCTGATCTCCCATCAGCATCGAGAACACCTGGTCGGCCGCCGTGGCGTCTTCCAGGGTGACGCGCTGAAGCGTCCTGGTCGCGGGGTCCATCGTCGTTTCGCGAAGCTGGTCCGCGTTCATCTCGCCGAGACCCTTGAACCGGGTCAACTGCACGCCGTGCTTGGCCAGGTCGAGCACGGCCCGGTGCAGATCGAGAAAGTCGCTGGCCTCTTCGGCCCGCTCGCCGAGCGTGACCCGGAAGGGCGGCTGGCCGAAGGTACCGAGCAGCTCCTCGTGAACCGCGGCGAACCGGCGGAAGGCGTCACCTTCGAATAGCCGGGCCGGAAGCGTGTGGTTCCGGGCCAGGCCGGAACGCTGGTGGATCGCCTTGATGCCGGTGTCTTCTCCGTCCTGGGAAAGGATCTCGGTCGCGAAGATGTCTTCCTCACGGTCGACCTCACCGAGAATGCGGCGGACCTCGTCAACCGTGGTCGCAGCTTCGTCGAGCAGGCGGGAACCCGCGATGAAGCTGATCACGTCATTTCCGAACTCGGCCTGCAGGGCCGCATGCCAGCCTTCGTACTCCTTCGACCGCCGGGTGTAGGTCTGCCAGCGGCGGCTGTTCAGCTTGGTTTCCTTGCCGGTCGAGTCAGTGACCAGGAAATCCTCGAGCCGGTCGCGCAGCAGCAGTTCCTCCAGCTCCGACTCCTTGTCGAGGTAGGTCTCCTGGTTTCCGCGCTTGACCTTGTAGAGCGGCGGCTTGGCGATGAACACGTAGCCAGCGTCGATCAACGGCTGCATCTGCCGGTAGAGGAAGGTCAGGACCAGGGTCCGGATGTGGGCGCCGTCCACGTCGGCGTCGGTCGCCATGATGATCTTGTGGTAGCGGGCATTGGTGATGTCGAACTCGTCGTGGATGCCGGTGCCGATCGCCGTGATCATCGCCTGGATCTCGTTGTTCTGCAGGACCTTGTCGATCCGGCTCTTCTCGACGTTGATGATCTTTCCGCGGAGCGGGAGCACCGCCTGGGTCGAACGGTCGCGGGCCTGCTTGGCCGAACCGCCGGCCGAGTCACCCTCGACCACGAAGATCTCGGCGAGTTCCGGGTCACGAACCGAGCAGTCGGCCAGCTTGCCGGGCAGGTTCATGTTCTCCAGGGCCGAGCCCCGGCGGGTCATGTCACGGGCCTTGCGGGCGGCCATGCGGGCCCTTGATGCCTCGATCGCCTTGGTGATGAAGAGCCTTGCCTCGGCCGGATTCTCCTCGAGGAACTCGGCCAGCTTGCGGTTGACCGTCTCCTGGACCATCCCCTTGATTCCGGGGTTGCCCAGCTTGGTCTTGGTCTGGCCTTCGAACTGGGGATCGTGGAGCTTGACCGAGATCACCGCCGCCAGGCCCTCGCGGACATCCTCGCCGGCCAGGTTCGCGTCCTTCTCCTTGAGCAGGCCCTTGCTGCGGGCGTAGGCGTTGAGTGTCCGGGTCAGAGCGGCCTGGAAACCGGAGAGATGGGAACCACCCTCGTGGGTGTTGATGTTGTTGGCGAAGCTGTGGATCGAATCGTTGTAGGACGCGTTCCACTGCATCGCCACCTCGACCTGACCCTCTTTTTCATCCTCGCCCTCGAAGTACACGACCTTCTTGCCGAGCGGCTCCTTGTTTTCGTTCAGGTAGCGGACGAAGTCCTCGATGCCGCCGTCGTACTTGAACTCGACCTCCTGGCCTTCGGCCCGTTCGTCGGTGATCTGGATCCGCAGGCCGCGGGTCAGGAAGGCGGTTTCACGAAGCCGTTCGAGCAGGGTCTGGAAATCGAAGTCGAGTTCCTCGAAAATCTCGTCGTCCGGCAGGAAGGTGATCTGGGTGCCCGTCTCTTTGGTCGCCTCTCCCTTTTCGAGTTCGGTGACCGGGCGGCCGCGCTCATAACGCTGGTTCCAGACGAAGCCGTCGCGACAGATCCGGAGTTCGAGCCAGCTCGAAAGCGCGTTGACCACCGAAGAGCCGACGCCATGGAGGCCGCCCGAAACCTTGTACCCGCCGCCGTCGCCGAACTTGCCGCCGGCGTGCAGGACGGTCAGCACCACTTCGGCCGCGGGGCGACCCTCCTTCTCCATGATGTCGACCGGAATGCCGCGGCCGTGGTCGGTGACCGTGCAGCTGTTGTCGGGATGGAGGTTGACCTCGACCGACTCGTTGTGCCCGGCCAGGGCCTCGTCGACCGAGTTGTCGACGATCTCGTAAACCAGGTGATGGAGACCCCGGGGTCCGGTCGAGCCGATGTACATACCCGGGCGCTTGCGGACCGCCTCGAGGCCCTCGAGGACGGTGATGTCCTTGGCCCCGTAGGAGGCGTCGCCGCTGCTCTTTTTCTCAGCCAATCAGTGCCTTTCCAAAAACTTTTCGGCGGCCACCGCCGTACCGGCTACCTGTGGAGAAGGTGCGCCCGGGGGGAACCGCGAGTCAGGTCTCCATAATACCATTCCCGGTCGGATAAACCCGCCTGCCAGAGCCAAAAAAGCCCTGCAAAAGCGATGTTTTTGCACTTATGTCAGTGACTTGTTGCACTTCGGGCTCATCTGGCCGCCCGAAATCGCAGTTTTTCGGGTACCGGACCGTCGATCCGATCCTTGAGCCGGGCCAGGATCCGGGGCGCCATCAGCTCCAGTTCCTGGGCCCAGACGGCACTCGAACACTCGACTGTCACGACCCCTTCGCGCTCGTCAATCACGTCGGTTACCCCCGCGATCCGGGGGCCCACGACCTCGTCCCATTGCGTCTGAACCGCAGCCAGGAGGGTCGGCGGGGTGACCTCGCCCCGGAAATCACCCAGCACTTCCCCCAGCCGCTTCGGGGAGGGGCTCCTGCCGCGTGCGTCTCTCACGAAGTCCCTCCCCCGGACCCGGCGCCGGGGTCCTCCCCGTTGTCCCGCTCTTCATCTGCGCCGACCAGGTCCCTGATCGCGACCCGGGAGATCTCCTGCCGCTCCGGGATCAACTCGCCCTCGGCCGCGGTGATCACGCTCTGGCCACCCCCGAGCAGGCGCTCGACCAGACGGCCTCGCCGGTGGGCGTCGAGTTCGCTCATCACGTCGTCAAGCAACATCAGCGGCGCGGCCTCGCCGGCATCGAGCAGCGCCGCCCGCTCGGCGAACAGCAGGGCGAGGAGGCCCAGCCGCTGTTGCCCCTGGGATCCGAAACGCCTGAGCTGGCGGCCGTCGAGCTCCAGCCTCACCTCGTCGTGGTGCGGGCCCCAGCTGCTTCGCCCGAGTCGCAGGTCATGCTCCAGCCGCTCCTCGAGGCCGGCTTCGATCTCCTCCTTGGTGGTGGCGGATCCGGGCCGGTAACTGATCCCCTTCGGGCCTTCCAGGCCGAGGTCATCAGCCGCCTCGACCCAGCGCTCGGCCAGCGCTTCAACCGCCGCTTCGCGACCCGAAGCAAGGTTCGCGCCCGCTTCCGCGAACTGTGAATTCCACGTGGCGAGTTGAGAAGAATTGGCTTCAGCGGAGGAAATGCGGGCGATCAGGGCATTCCTCTGCGCGAGGATCCGGCCGAAAGTGGATCGCAACCCGGCCCGGCTTGGCCACCGGGCGGCCACGAAACTGTCGAGGTGCGCCCGCCGGCCCGCCGGGGGGCCTTTGACCAGCTCCAGCCGGTCCGGCGAGAAGACGGTCACCTTCGGCCGGTGGAGGACCGCTTCGGCCTGCTCGATCCTGGCTCCGTCCATGGTGAAGCGATTGCCCTCCGAGCGGGAAGCCGAGGCCATGAAGACGTGGTCGACCCCACCGCCCTGGACGGTGACCCGGCACCGGGCAAAGGCTGAACCGAAGGGGATCAGGTCCCGCCGGTCGGAGGTCCTGAACGAGCGCGAGGTCAGACCGAAGTAGATCGCTTCGACGAGGTTGGTCTTGCCGGCTCCGTTCGGACCGATGATCACGGTCAGGCCGGGGTCGGGTTCGAAAATCACCCCGGCCAGAGATCGGACCTGGTCCGCCTCGACCCGGGAAACGATCACGTGCCTACTCGTTGAGACGGATCGGCATGACCAGGTAGCGGAAGTCTTCACTGTCGACCGGCTGCAGCAGACCGGGCCGCAGGGGAGAAATCAGTCGCAGCAGGACTTCGTCACCGGGAATCGCCTCGAGACCGTCGCGGAAGAACTCGTGGTTGAAACCGATCGCCAGTTCTTCGCCGTCGAAGTTCGCCGGCATCTTCTCCTCGGCGTCGCCCAGGTCCGGAGTCTCGGCCGAGATCGTCAGCTCGCCGGGGGTGAGGGCGATCTTCAAGGGCCGGTTCTTCTGGGCCATCTGGCTGACCCGGCGAACCGATTCAAGGAGTTCCGTCCGCGGCAGCCGTACGTCGTGATCCCAGGTTTCCGGGAAGAGCTGCTGGTACTTGGGGAACTGGCCGTCAACCGTGTTGGTCGAAAGGATCGAGCCGTCGACGTTGAAGACGACGAGCCGGTCGGTCACCGAGAGGCGAACCGAATCCGATTCGGAAGCCGAAAGCAGGCGCGAGAGTTCACGCAGTGCGTTGGCGGGAATGTTCCGGTCAAGTTCGACCGAAACTGCTTCCGCCAGGTGAGTCTGCTTTACGGCGAGCCGGTAGGAGTCGGTGGCCACCATGGTCAGCTCGTTTCCGGAAGCGAGCACCTGGACACTGGTCAGCACCGGGCGCATGTCATCGCGGGAGGCGGCACGGGCAACCAGCTCGATCGTTTCTAGCAGTGACTCCCGGCCGAGCGAGATCGTTTCTCCGCTGGCGTCGGGAAGGGGCGGGAAATCCTTCTCGTTGAGGGTGCGAAGGTTGAAGCTCGAGGATCCCGACTTGACGCTCACCTTCCGCTCGGAAGCCAGGTACTCGATCTCGGACTGTCCGGACCCGAGCAGACGGGAAATGTCGGCGAAGAGCCGGCCGGGAAGGAGGACGGTGCCGTCGGACTCAACCGACCCCTCGACATGGACGGGAACCCGCAGGCTCAGGTTGCTGTCGGTTGAACTGAAGGAGAGGCGCCCGTCGGTCGCCTCGACCAGGATTCCGCCAAGAGCCGGATTGACTCCACCGGTCGCGAGCGTCCTGGCGACCAGGGCGAGTTTGCCTGAAAGCTCGTTGTTCTTGATCGAGAACTTCAAATCCGATTACCTCGTTTAAGTTTGGTAGTTCTGTGGAGTAAAGCGCAGAACCGGTGAAAGTGGCTTGGGGAAGCCAAAATCACTGTGGGGAGAAATGTGGAAAAAGGGATTCTTTCAGCGCGTTCGGCGGCTGGAAAAGACATCTCAGGAGTTTTCCCCGGGGCTGTGGATTTGAGCCCGGAGAATTTCGACGGCGTTGGTGATCTCGGCGTCCTGGCC